>CAMOVB010000073.1:0-12937 GCA_946626925.1 uncultured Prevotellaceae bacterium | reverse complement strand
GGGCATATTCCAGAGTGGCCAAATGGGGCAGACTGTAAATCTGCTGGTTTTCACCTTCGGTGGTTCGAATCCATCTGTGCCCACAGTCAAACCAAAAATCAAACTTGCTGTTATAGCTCAGTGGTAGAGCACTTCCTTGGTAAGGAAGAGGTCACGAGTTCAAATCTCGTTAACAGCTCAAACGTAATACACATTATTAATAATATAAAGAGAAAACAAAGTATTAACTCTTATATAAGAAATTGAAAAGCTATGGCAAAAGAAAAATTCGAACGTACCAAACCCCACGTAAACATTGGTACAATCGGTCACGTTGACCACGGTAAGACTACCCTCACCGCTGCTATCACTCAGGTGCTTGCAAAGAGAGGTCTCTCAGAGGTTAAGTCTTTCGACCAAATCGACAACGCTCCAGAAGAGAAAGAGCGTGGTATCACAATCAACACTGCACACGTTGAGTACGAAACAGAAAAGCGTCACTATGCACACGTAGACTGCCCGGGACACGCCGACTACGTAAAGAACATGGTAACTGGTGCTGCTCAGATGGACGGTGCAATCATCGTAGTTGCTGCAACTGACGGTCCTATGCCTCAGACTCGTGAGCACATCCTCCTCGCTCGTCAGGTGAACGTACCTCGCCTCGTTGTATTCATGAACAAGTGCGATATGGTTGACGACGAAGAAATGCTCGACCTCGTTGAAATGGAGATGCGTGACCTCCTCGCACAGTACGGGTTCGAAGACGACACTCCATTCATCCGCGGTTCTGCACTTGGTGCACTCAACGGAGTTCCTGAGTGGGAAGAGAAAGTAATGGAACTGATGGACGCTTGTGACAACTGGATCCAAGAGCCACAGCGCGACAAAGATAAGCCATTCCTGATGCCAGTTGAGGACGTGTTCTCAATCACAGGTCGTGGTACAGTTGCTACAGGTCGTATCGAGACTGGTGTTATCCATGTCAACGACCCAGTTCAGCTCCTCGGTCTTGGTGAAGACGCTAAGTCAGTAGTTACCGGTGTCGAGATGTTCCGTAAGATCCTCGACGAAGGTGAAGCTGGTGATAACGTAGGTCTGCTCCTCCGTGGTATCGACAAGAAGGATGTGAAGCGTGGTATGGTAATCACACACCCAGGTGCAATCACTCCTCACAAGGGCTTCAAGGCTTCAATCTACGTATTGAAGAAAGAAGAAGGTGGACGTCACACTCCATTCAAGAACCACTACCGCCCACAGTTCTACCTCCGCACAATGGACTGTACAGGTGAAATCTCACTGCCAGACGGAGTAGAAATGGTAATGCCAGGCGATAACGTAGAAATCAAGGTTGAGCTCATTTACCCAGTAGCCCTCAACGTAGGTCTCCGTTTCGCTATCCGTGAAGGTGGACGTACCGTAGGTTCTGGTCAGATCACAGAAGTGTTCGACTAATCCGCAAACTCACTCAAGAGTCATACAGTCAGCGATGCTTCACAGACGTGTCGCTGACTTACACACGGGAATAGCTTAGTTGGTAGAGTGTCGGTCTCCAAAACCGAAGGTCGGGGGTTCGAGCCCCTCTTCCCGTGCAAAATGTAAGAATTTATGGTTACAGTTAAAGACATAACAAACTATTGCAAGGAATCTTACGATGAACTTGTACATAAAACTACATGGCCAACCCTCAAGGAGTTGACAAGCAGCGCTGTGATGGTACTGACAGCTTCCATAATCATTGCCATCATCGTAGCCCTGATTGATTTCGTCTTTGAGAATCTCATGATTTTGGTCTATTCACTCTTTTACTAACAATTAAGGAGAACGGAAATGGCTGAATTGGAAAAGAGGTGGTATGTACTTAAAGTAATCAGTGGACACGAAAGCCGAGTGAAAGAATACATCGAACTCGACATGAAAAACCACCATTACGAAAAGTACGTCCCGCAGGTACTTGTGCCCACACGAAAAGTCGAGGTAGAACACCGCGACAAGAAAGTAGTCAAGGAACTCAACATGCTCCCTGGCTATGTGTTGGTAGAAGCAGCTCTTACAAGTGAGATTCAGGGAATGCTGAGATACACTCCCGATGTGCTCGGTTTCCTCGGTGTAGGCAACAAGCCAACACCAATGCGTCCCAACGAACTCAACCGACTGCTCGGACTCGATGAAAAGGGAGAAACAGCTCCCGACCTGTCGGCTTACGATTTTATCGTAGGACAGTCAGTGAAAGTTGCCGACGGACCATTCACAGGATTCAATGGCACAATAGAAGAAGTCAACGGAGAAAAGAAAAAGCTGAAAGTGGCTGTCAAGATCTTCGGACGCGTGACACCACTCGAGTTGGGTTATGGACAAGTGACAACTGAATGACGGAATCTGTTACGCTGTCGTTCAACATCGTGTTAATTAATAAAAACTAAAAACAATGGCAAAAGAAGTTGCTGGGTTAATCAAATTACAGATTAAAGGTGGCGCTGCAAATCCATCACCTCCAGTAGGACCTGCACTGGGTTCGAAGGGAATCAACATTATGGATTTCTGCAAGCAGTTCAACGCCAGAACCCAAGATAAGGCAGGCAAAGTACTCCCTGTCGTTATCTCTTACTATGCAGACAAGTCGTTTGATTTCGTAATCAAAACACCACCTGCTGCCGTACAGTTACTCGAAGTCTCAAAGACAAAGAAAGGTTCTTCAGAACCAAACCGTACTAAAGTGGCAGAAGTGACATGGGATCAAGTACGTGCTATTGCAGAAGACAAGATGGCCGACCTGAACTGCTTCACTATAGAGTCAGCTATGACAATGATTGCCGGTACTGCAAGAAGTATGGGTATCACTGTAAAAGGAGAATTCCCTGGTAAATAATTTTTAAACTTCAATTCAAGATGAGTAAATTGACAAAAAACCAAAAGTTAGTTGCCAACAAGATTGAAGCAGGGAAAGCTTATACTCTGAGCGAGGCAGCCGCTTTGGTCAAGGAAGTCACATACACCAAATTCGATGCATCATTGGATATCGACATACGCCTGGGCGTTGACCCACGTAAGGCAAACCAAATGGTGCGCGGTGTGGTTTCACTGCCAAACGGAACTGGTAAGGAAGTGAGAGTGCTCTGCCTCTGTACATCCGATCAGGAAGCTGCCGCAAAGGAAGCTGGTGCTGACTATGTTGGTCTCGATGAATATATCGACAAAATCAAAGGCGGATGGACCGATGTTGATGTTATCATCACTATGCCATCCTGCATGGGTAAGATCGGTGCACTCGGACGTGTGCTCGGTCCTCGCGGACTGATGCCAAACCCCAAGAGTGGCACTGTGACTATGGATGTTGCTAAAGCTGTACGTGAAGTAAAGCAAGGTAAGATAGACTTTAAGGTAGACAAGGCCGGTATTGTGCACACATCAATCGGCAAGGTTTCGTTCTCTGCTGATAAGATTGTTGAGAATGCTAAGGAATTCATCAACACAATCATCAAGCTCAAACCATCAACTGCCAAAGGTACTTACATCAAGAGCATTTATCTTTCGAGTACAATGAGCAAGGGAGTCAAGGTTGACCCTAAGTCGGTTGAATAAAAACTACTGAACGATTATGAAGAAAGAAGATAAGAGCTTATTGATTGACAGCTTAGTTGAAAATCTGAAGAACTATCCACATTTCTATGTTGTTGACATGACCGCCCTCGACTCTGTCACAACAAGCGACCTCCGTCGTGAGTGCTTCAAGTCTGAAATCAAGCTTCAGGTTGTGAAGAACACTCTCTTCGAGAAGGCACTTGGAAAAGTGGAAGGTGATTTCTCTGCATTGGATTCAGTCCTGAAAGGCCCTACAGGAATCATGTATTGCCAGACGGCAAACGTTCCTGCTAAAATGTTGAAGAAATTCAATAAGGACCATCAGGGAGTTCCAGCACTCAAGGGTGCATATGCAGAAGAAAGTGTATATGTAGGAGCAGAGAACCTCGATGCACTCTGTGCTATCAAGAGCAAGAACGAACTCATTGCAGAGGTTGTTGCAGCTCTCGACGGACAGGTACAAGGTGTTCTCGGAGCACTCGAGTCTGGTGCAAGCACTATCTACGGTGTGCTTGACACAATCGCTGAGAAAGGCGAATAATACAAACAAAAACAAAACAAGAAACAATAAAAACATTAATAAATTTGTACTATTATGGCAGATTTGAAAGCTATTGCTGAAGAATTGGTAAATTTGACAGTAAAGGAAGTAAGTGAACTGAAAACCATCCTTAAGGATGAATATGGTATTGAACCAGCTGCTGCAGCTGTTGCTGTTGCTGCTCCTGCTGCCGGCGAAGCCGCTGTTGCTGAAGAGAAGACTTCATTCGACGTTGTTCTCAAGAACGCAGGTGCACAGAAGCTTCAGGTAGTGAAGGCCGTTAAGGAATCTTGCGGTCTCGGACTGAAGGAAGCTAAGGACCTCGTTGACGGTGCTCCTTGCAACGTGAAGGAAGGTGTAGACAAGGCTACTGCTGACGCACTGAAGGCTGCTCTCGAGGCTGCTGGTGCTGAGGTTGAAGTTAAGTAAATCAATTACCTACCATACTCGGTTAAGAATCCTCAGGTTGAGGGTTCTTAACTTTTTGCGTATATATATTATTAATTGAATAGCTTGCATCCAATTGCAAAGTATTCATATAAATCAAAATATCAGAGATGTCTCAAATAGTTAACAACAGAGTAAACTTCGCATCTGTAAAGAATCCGATGCCTTATCCTGACTTCCTCGACGTGCAACTAAAGTCGTTCAAGGACTTCTTGCAACTCGACACGCCACCCGAGAAGAGAAAGAAGGACGGACTATACAAGGTCTTTGCAGAAAATTTCCCTATTGCTGATACGCGTAACAATTTCGTACTGGAATTCCTTGACTACTATATCGACGCTCCTCGATACAGTGTCGAAGAATGTCTGGAGAGAGGACTCACATTCAGTGTGCCACTCAAGGCAAAACTGAAACTCTACTGTTCTGACCCCGATCATGAGGATTTTGATACCGTCATTCAGGACGTCTTCCTGGGCCCGATCCCATATATGACCGACAACGGCACATTCGTAATCAATGGTGCTGAGCGTGTTGTCGTGTCACAGCTACACCGTTCTCCAGGCGTGTTCTTTGGCTCAAGCATACACACCAATGGAACTCCACTCTTTTCTGCACGTATCATTCCATTCAAGGGATCATGGATAGAGTTTGCTACCGACATCAACAACGTGATGTATGCATATATCGACCGTAAGAAAAAACTGCCGGTCACAACTCTGTTGCGTGCTATCGGTTATGAAGCAGATAAAGACATCCTCAAGATATTCAACCTTGCAGAAGAAGTAAAGACAACGAAGACCAACCTGAAGAAGATGAAAGGTCGCAAGTTGGCTGCAAGGGTTCTGAAGTCATGGACAGAAGACTTCGTGGATGAAGATACAGGTGAAGTAGTTTCTATCGAACGTAACGAAACCGTTATCGAACGTGAGACCGAAATCGACGATGAAAAGATTGACATCATCCTCGAAACAGGTGTCGAATCTATTCTGGTACATCAAGAGGAGGCTAACTCAACCGACTATTCCATCATCTTCAACACACTGCAGAAAGACCCAAGTAACTCGGAAAAGGAAGCGGTGCTCTTCATCTATCGTCAGCTACGTAATGCCGACCCTGCCGATGACGCAAGTGCTCGAGAAGTAATTAACAACCTGTTCTTCTCAGAGAAACGCTACGACCTCGGTGAGGTGGGACGTTACAGAATCAATAAGAAACTGGGACTTGACACGGATCCAAACCTTCGTGTGCTGACCCAGCAGGACATTATCGAAATCATCAAATACCTTGTTGAACTTGCAAACTCGAAGGCAGTAGTTGATGATATCGACCACTTGAGCAACCGTCGCGTACGTACCGTAGGCGAGCAGTTGTCCAACCAATTTGCAGTAGGTCTGGCACGTATGAGCCGCACAATACGTGAACGCATGAACGTTCGCGATAACGAAGTGTTCTCACCAACCGACCTCATCAATGCTAAGACAATTTCATCGGTCATCAACTCGTTCTTTGGTACCAATGCCCTTTCGCAGTTTATGGACCAAACCAACCCATTGGCCGAGATCACTCATAAGCGTCGTCTTTCAGCCCTCGGTCCTGGCGGTCTTACTCGCGAACGAGCAGGCTTTGAGGTGCGCGACGTACACTATACTCACTATGGACGCCTTTGTCCTATCGAGTCGCCTGAAGGACCAAACATCGGTCTTATCTCCTCGCTTTGTGTATACGCAAAGATAAATAATCTCGGATTTATCGAGACTCCTTATCGCAAGGTTGAGAACGGAGTCTGCGATATCAATAACGATGATGTCGTTTATCTTTCTGCCGAAGAAGAGGAGGCAAAAATCATTGGTCAGGGTAATGCACCATTGAAGGAGGACGGACACTTCATACGTAAAGTCGTGAAATGCCGTAAGGATGCCGACTACCCAGTCGTACCTCCAACACAGGTTGACCTCATGGACGTGGCTCCTCAGCAGATTGCCTCTATAGCAGCTGCATTGATTCCATTCCTTGAGCACGACGATGCTCACCGCGCTCTTATGGGTTCTAACATGATGCGCCAGGCTGTGCCACTCATCACAACCGAAGCTCCTATCGTAGGTACTGGTATTGAAAAGCAGGTATGTGAAGACTCACGTACGATGATTACAGCCGAGGGCGATGGTGTCATTGAATATGTTGATGCTACAACAATACGTATCCTATATGACCGCACGGAAGACGAGGAATTTGTAAGCTTCGAACCTGCCGTTAAGGAATATAAGCTTCCAAAGTTCCGTCGCACAAACCAGAACATGACCATCGACCTTCGTCCTATCTGCGACAAGGGACAGCGTGTGAAGGCTGGCGATATCCTGACCGAAGGATATGCAACTGCAAACGGAGAATTGGCACTCGGACGTAACCTGCTTGTGGCCTACATGCCTTGGAAGGGTTATAACTATGAGGATGCTATCGTGCTCAACGAACGTGTAGTGCGTGAAGATATTCTGACATCAGTGCATGTTGATGAGTTCTATCTTGAGGTCCGTGAGACAAAACGTGGTGTCGAGGAGTTGACATCCGACATACCAAATGTGAGCGAAGAGGCAACCAAGGACCTCGACGAAAATGGTATCATCCGCGTTGGTGCTCATGTAGAACCAGGAGATATACTCATCGGTAAGATTACTCCAAAGGGAGAGTCTGATCCTTCTCCAGAAGAGAAACTCCTCCGTGCTATCTTCGGTGATAAGGCAGGTGATGTGAAAGATGCATCTCTGAAGGCCAACCCATCGCTTAGCGGTGTCGTTATCGACAAGAAACTCTTCTCGCGCGCCATAAAGACCCGTGCCGATAAGAACCGCGACAAGCTGGAACTGCCAAAACTTGATAAGGAGTTCCAGGATAAAGTAGATGACTTCAAGGCAATACTTATTGATAAACTGCTTACCCTGACAGGTAAGAAGGTGTCGATGGGTGTGAAGGACTATATGGGTGTTGAAGTTATTCCTGCCGGAGTTAAGTTCAAGGCATCGTTCTTCGAGAATATGGATTACACTTCGATTCAGCTTACTGGCTGGACCAACGACGAGCATATCAACAACATGATTCGCGACCTCGTAATCAACTATCTCAAGAAATATAAACTGCTCGATGCAGAACTGAAGCGCAAGAAGTTCGCACTCACTATCGGTGATGAATTGCCCTCGGGCATCATTCAGATGGCAAAGGTATACATAGCCAAGAAGCGTAAGATAGGTGTCGGCGATAAGATGGCCGGACGTCATGGAAACAAGGGTATTGTGTCCAAGATAGTTCGCCAGGAAGACATGCCGTTCCTTGCTGACGGAACACCTGTCGACATCGTCCTCAACCCGCTTGGTGTGCCTTCACGTATGAACCTCGGCCAGATATTTGAAGCCGTTCTTGGCGCTGCAGGTCAGAAACTCGGTGTTAAGTTCTCGACTCCTATTTTCGATGGAGCCCACATTGAGGACCTCAACGAGTGGACCGACAAGGCTGGACTGCCACGTGCCTGCTCTACTCAACTTTATGATGGTGAGACCGGTATGCCGTTCGACCAGAAGGCAACAGTCGGTGTCACATATATGCTGAAACTCGGTCACATGGTTGAAGACAAGATGCATGCACGTTCTATTGGCCCGTACTCACTCATCACTCAGCAACCTCTTGGTGGTAAGGCTCAATTCGGAGGTCAGCGTTTCGGAGAGATGGAAGTCTGGGCACTCGAGGCATTTGGTGCTTCACATGTGCTGCAAGAGATTCTCACAATCAAGTCGGATGATGTAGTAGGTCGTTCAAAAGCTTATGAAGCTATTGTCAAGGGCGACCCAATGCCAACACCTGGAATTCCAGAGTCACTCAATGTGTTGTTGCATGAACTGCGTGGTCTCGGACTGAGCGTAACCCTCGAATAATATTATCAATAGTAGTTATCTCAAACAACATACATATACAAAGATGGCTTTTAAGAAAGAATCTAAGATAAAGACGAATTTCACAAAGATAACAATCGGATTGGCATCGCCGGAGGAAATCTTGGAGAATTCATATGGTGAGGTACTCAAACCCGAAACCATCAACTATCGTACATATAAACCCGAGCGCGATGGTCTGTTTTGCGAGCGTATCTTCGGTCCTACAAAAGACTATGAGTGTCATTGTGGAAAGTATAAACGCATTCGCTACAAGGGAATCGTCTGCGACCGATGCAGTGTGGAAGTCACTGAAAAGAAGGTGCGTCGCGAACGTACGGGACACATCGCCCTCGTTGTGCCTGTTGCACACATCTGGTATTTCCGCTCACTGCCAAACAAGATAGGTTATCTTCTTGGACTTCCAACCAAGAAGCTCGATTCTATCATATACTATGAGCGCTACATCATCATTCAGGCAGGTGCAGCCGAGAATGCAGAGAAGAATATCGTGAACAACGAACTGCTTTCCGAGGAGGAATATTGGGACGTTCTCGATTCTCTGCCCGAGGAGAATGCACAGTTGCCAAACGATGACCCAAACAAGTTTATTGCAATGATGGGAGCCGAGGCAATTGAATATATGCTTCAGCATCTCGACCTCGACAAGTTGTCGTATGAACTCCGTGACCGTGCCAATACTGATGGCAGCCAGCAGCGCAAGCAGGAAGCACTGAAGCGCCTGCAGGTCGTAGAGTCGTTCCGTGCATCACGCAACCGCAACAAGCCTGAGTGGATGATAATGCACAACATTCCCGTCACACCTCCCGACCTCCGTCCGCTCGTGCCACTCGATGGTGGACGTTTTGCAACATCCGACCTCAACGACCTCTATCGCCGTGTCATCATACGTAACAACCGTCTGAAGCGACTGCTCGAAATCAAGGCACCTGAAGTCATTCTTCGCAACGAGAAACGTATGTTGCAAGAAGCTGTCGACAGCCTTTTCGACAACTCGCGTAAGGCCAGTGCCGTGAAGTCTGAAAGCAACCGTCCGCTCAAGTCTCTGTCCGATTCGCTCAAGGGAAAGCAAGGACGTTTCCGTCAGAACCTGCTCGGTAAGCGTGTCGACTACTCAGCTCGTTCGGTTATCGTCGTGGGTCCAGAACTCAAGATGGGCGAATGTGGTATACCAAAACTCATGGCAGCCGAACTCTACAAGCCGTTTATCATCCGCAAACTTATTGAGCGTGGATTGGTAAAGACCGTGAAGTCTGCCAAGAAGATGGTTGACCGCAAGGACGACCAGATATGGGACATCCTCGAAAATGTGATGAAGGGTCACCCGGTTCTTCTCAACCGTGCACCTACGCTTCACCGTCTTGGTATTCAGGCATTCCAGCCTAAGATGATTGAAGGTAAGGCCATTCAGCTCCACCCATTGGCATGTACTGCATTCAATGCAGACTTCGATGGTGACCAGATGGCTGTGCACCTCCCATTGTCGAACGAAGCAATACTCGAGGCACAGTTGCTCATGCTGCAGTCACACAACATCCTTTCACCTGCCAGTGGCGAACCTATCACGGTGCCGTCGCAGGACATGGTGCTCGGACTCTATTATATATCTAAGGTGCGTCCGGGAGCCAAGGGCGAAGGTTTGACCTTCTATGGTCCTGAGGAGGCTCTCATAGCATATAATGAAGGTCGTTGCGATGTGCATGCACCTATAAAGTGTATGGTAAACGACGTTGATGAGAACGGCAGCTATATAAAGCATCTGGTCGAAACAACCGTTGGTCGTATCATTATCAACGAAATCGTGCCGCCTGAGGTGGGATTCGTCAACGAGGTTATAGGAAAGAAAGCCTTGAAGAAGGTCATCACCAAGGTTATCAAGTCTGTAGGTATGGCTCGTGCCTGCCAGTTCCTCGATGGTGTTAAGAACCTCGGCTATCGCAAGGCATACGAAGGTGGTCTGTCGTTCAACCTCGATGATATTATCGAACCGGCCGACCGTCAGGCTCTCATCGATGAAGGAAACAACCAGATTGAAGAGATTGCACAGCAATATGCATTCGGTCTCATCACCGAGAAGGAGCGTTATAATAAGGTTATCGCCACATGGTCGGAAGTAAACGACAAGGTAAAGGCATCATTGCTTAAGACCATGACCGAAGACAACCAAGGTTTCAACGCCGTGTTCATGATGCTTGATTCTGGAGCCCGTGGTTCTAAAGACCAGATTGCACAGCTTGCTGGTATGCGTGGTCTGATGGCAAAACCTCAACGTGCAGGTGCCGACGACAACAACACCATCGAGAATCCAATCCTTTCCAACTTCAAGCAGGGTATGTCGGTGCTCGAGTACTTCATCTCTACCCACGGTGCTCGTAAGGGTCTTGCCGATACCGCTCTTAAGACGGCCGACGCCGGATACCTCACTCGTCGTCTTGTCGATGTGTCGCACGATGTTATCATCACCGAGGAAGACTGTGGAACCCTTCGTGGACTTATCTGCACAGCCCTCAAGGATGGCGATCGCGTCGTAGCATCGCTTGCCGAGCGCATTCTGGGTCGTGTAAGTGTTCACGACATACAAGAGCCTTCGACTGGTGAACTCATCGTAGCATCAGGCGAGGAAATCACCGAGCGCATTGCAAAGGAGATTGAGGATGCAGGTATCGAAAGTGTCGAGATACGTTCGGTACTCACCTGCGAAAGCCGCAAGGGAGTCTGCATGAAGTGTTACGGACGCAACCTCGCCACCCAGCGCATGGTTCAGAAGGGTGAGGCTGTCGGAGTTATCGCAGCACAGGCTATTGGTGAACCAGGTACACAGCTTACACTTCGTACGTTCCACGCCGGAGGTCTTGCAGGTTCTGCTGCTACCAACGCACAGATTGTTGCAAAGAACCGCTGCCGCCTTGAGTTCGACGAACTGCGTACCATCGTGCGTCCTGCCGAGGCATCACAGGATGGTAAGGAATCAATGATTGTTGTAGGTCGACTGGCAGAACTCCGATTCGTTGATCCAGGTACGGGCATCGCTCTCTCTAACGTCAGTGTGCCTTACGGCTCAACTCTTTACCACACCGATGGCGAGGAAGTTGAGGCTGGAACGCTCATCGCTTCGTGGGACCCATTCAATGCAGTCATTGTTACCGAGTTTGCTGGTACAGCACAGTTCGAAGGTGTGGCTGAAGGTGTCACCTACCGTGTGGACGAAGATGCCACAACTGGTCTGCGTGAGCTCATCGTCCAGGAGTCGCGCGACAAGTCGATGGTTCCTGTCTGCCACATCATAGGTGAAAACGGCGAAGTGCTCCGTACATACAACTTCCCTATCAACGGTCATATATCTATCGAGGATGGACAGAAGCTCAATGCGGGCGACGTCCTCATCAAGATACCACGTAGCGTAGGTACATCGGCCGACATCACCGGTGGTCTGCCACGTGTCACCGAGCTCTTCGAGGCTCGCAACCCATCCAACCCAGCTATCGTGGCCGAAATCGATGGCGAAATCACCATGGGTAAGATCAAGCGTGGTAACCGCGAAGTTATCCTCACATCGCGTGTGGGCGACGTTCGCAAGTACCTCATCCCACTGTCGAAGCAGATTCTTGTTCAGGAAAACGACTACGTACGTGCCGGTACACCACTCTCCGACGGTGCTGTGACTCCGGCCGACATTCTGGCCATCAAGGGCCCTACCGCCGTTCAGGAATATATCGTAAATCAGGTTCAGGACGTGTATCGTATGCAGGGTGTGGCTATCAACGACAAGCACTTCGAGATTATCGTACGTCAGATGATGCGTAAGGTGATGGTCAACGACCCGGGCGACACTCGTTTCCTCGAGGGCGGTATAGTCGACAAACTTCAGTTCCAGGAGGAGAACGACCGTATCTGGGGCAAGAAGATTGTGACCGACGCCGGCGATAGCGAGACTATGCAGCGAGGCATGATTGTCACTGCACGCAAGTTGCGCGACGAGAACTCAAGCCTCAAGCGTCGTGACCTCAAGGTGGTAGTAGCACGCGATGCTGTGCCTGCTACTTCGACACAGATTCTGCAGGGTATCACTCGTGCAGCCCTCGGAGCTACCAGCTTCATGTCGGCTGCCTCGTTCCAGGAGACTACCAAGGTGCTCAACGAAGCTGCCATCAGCGGCAAGAGCGACAGCCTCGAGGGAATGAAGGAGAACGTGATATGCGGTCACCTCATCCCTGCCGGAACGGGTCTTCGCGAGTTCGAGAAGATTGTGGTCGGTTCGAAAGAAGAGCTGCTCAACCTCCGTCGCTCGTTCAACCCCGACATAGCCTTCGGACAGTTTGATGATATGGGACGTTAAGCGCCAGTATCATTCAGACCATTCCCCTATAGCACATTAGTGCAAACTAAAAAACATTGGATGTATAGAGTTTTTACTCCCATCCAATGTTTTTTTTATTGTCCGATGATAATC
>CAMOVB010000072.1:0-12996 GCA_946626925.1 uncultured Prevotellaceae bacterium | reverse complement strand
ATTTGTGAATTATATCAATGTAAAATGGCGAGTTAAGAACTCCCGAAACTTAAATATATAATTGTTAATGCGTTAACAAATGAATCACTCCTAATAAGAGGATAAAAAAGACGAAATGAAGGCATGACAACATCAAAAATCATTTGAATGTTGCACATAATTACCCTGTCATTTCCACGTTTCAAGTTCGTCGATTCTCCGTCAATACTCCCTTTATTCTCCTATACAACTCCGGAGAATGTCCATCGAATCTCCATCGAATCTCCATCGAATGTCCATCGAATGTCCATCGATTCGATGGACATTCGGTGAAGATGCGGTGAGTATCCCGTGGAGACTATACGGAGTATCAACGGAGGAAGAAGGGAGTATTGACGGAGAATTGACGGACAAGCGTCGGACAGATAACATCGGGAAAACAAAGACGGAAAATATGATTGTTAAATTATCAATTATTTAATAAGTAAATAATAAAATAGTTTTTTAAGCTCGAACATTCTTAAAGTACGAACCGTTAGCTCGGCGTAGTAGATTATCATTAATTATTATTTGCGTAGTATATGAAAAAACATACCTAAGCGGAACAGGTTATACTCAATAATTCATCAAGAATGAGTATTTTCGCTATGTAGGGATAAATAGATATACACTTATTCGGATAAGTAAGGAAAAAGCATTACCTTTGCAGCACATTTAAGGTAAGTCGATTTCAAAGTATATCGTAATTCTAAGGGTCTTGCTTCTGTTGCAGGCTTTATTCAATTCAATTCTCACATTTTGTTTACCCCTATACGAAATTATTACATAGCGACTCAATAAGGAAAATATTTAAAGTCATTTTTTATATACATTCTCACATTCATGAAATTATCTAATCAGATCGAAAGTTTCGACGGCTACATGTGGAAGCGCGAAATCAATGTGCGTGACTTTATTCAGCACAATTACACTCCTTACACTGGAGATGACTCATTCCTCGTAGGTCCTACTGAAAAGACAAAGGCTGTTTGGGCTAAGCTCACAGATATGTTTAAGGTGGAACGCGAGAAGGGTGTCTATGACGCAGAAACACGTTTGCCACAGTCACTCGATACTTACGGAGCAGGTTATATTGACAAGGACAACGAGGTAATCGTAGGACTTCAGACTGACGCTCCTCTCAAGCGTGGCATTTTCCCTAAGGGTGGTATCCGTATGGTTGAATCAGCTCTCAAGGCTTACGGATATGAACTCGACCCTGCTACTAAAGAAATATACACAAAATATCGTAAGACACACAACGAAGGTGTATTCTCTGCATATAACAAGGATATTCGTGCTGCACGTCATGCTCACATCATCACAGGTCTTCCTGATGCTTACGGACGTGGACGTATCATCGGTGACTACCGTCGTATTGCTCTCTATGGTGTGAACAACCTCATTGAGGAACGTAAGCGTTTCCTTGAGCGTCTCGATCTTCAAGAGATGAATGAGGAGTGTATCCGTCGTCGTGAGGAGACATCTGAACAGATTGCTGCTCTCAAGGCATTCGTCAATATGTGTGCTGCATACGGATTTGATGTTACTCGTCCTGCACAGAATGCTCGTGAGGCTGTTCAATGGGTTTACTTCGGTTACCTCGGTGCTGTCAAGGACCAGGATGGTGCTGCTATGTCACTCGGACGTGTTAGTACTTTCCTCGATATCTTCATCGAGCGTGACATCAAGGAAGGTACGCTTACTGAAGAGGAGGCACAGGAACTTATCGACCAGATGGTCATTAAACTCCGTATCGTTCGTTTCCTTCGTACTCCTGAGTACAACGACCTCTTCTCTGGTGACCCAGTATGGGTGACAGAGTCAATTGGTGGTATGGGAGTTGACGGAAGAACACTTGTCACAAAGACTTCTTATCGTATTCTTAATACACTTGTCAATCTTGGTCCTGCTCCAGAGCCAAACCTCACAGTACTCTGGGCAAAAAATCTTCCTGAGAACTGGAAGACGTTCTGTGCTAAGATGTCTATCAAGACAAGTGCCATCCAGTATGAGAACGATGACCTCATGCGTCCTGACTATGGCGACGACTATGGTATCGCTTGCTGTGTAAGTCCGATGAAGATTGGTAAGCAGATGCAGTTCTTCGGAGCGCGTGCTAACCTTGCAAAGTGTCTTCTTTATGCTATCAACGGTGGACGTGACGAGATTACTGGTGAGCAGGTCGGTCCTTCATTCTCACCTATCACTGGCGACTACCTTGAGTACGATGAACTCATGGCTAAGTATGAGGACATGATGCGCTGGTTGGCTAAGACATACGTCAATGCTCTCATGATTATCCACTATATGCACGATAAGTATGATTACGAGGCTTATCAGATGTCACTCATCGACGGTGACGTTATCCGTACACGTGCAACAGGTATTGCTGGTCTCTCTATCGTTACCGACTCACTTGCTGCTGTAAAGTACGGTAAGGTTAAGATTATCCGTGATGAGCGTGGCTTGGCTGTTGACTTCAAGCAGGAAGGCGAGTATGTTCCATTCGGTAATAATGATGATGACACAGACAAGCTTGCTCTCATGATTACTGAGAAGTTCATGGAGTATCTTCGTCAGCATGACACATACCGTAACGCTATTCCTACTCAGTCACTCCTTACTATCACATCTAACATCATGTATGGTAAGAATACAGGTGCTACACCTGATGGACGTGGTAAGGGTGTTCCATTTGCTCCAGGTGCAAATCCAATGAATGGACGTGACACTAAGGGTGCTGTTGCTGCTCTTGCTTCAGTGGCTAAGCTTCCATTCCAGCACTCACACGATGGTATCTCTTATACATTTGCTATCTCTCCTTCTACTCTTGGTAAGGATGAGGCTACAAAGGCTGAGAACCTTGTGAACCTTATGGACGGTTACTTCACTCCAGATGGTGGTCACCACCTCAACGTGAATGTGTTTGACCGTGAACTTCTCGTTGATGCTATGGAGCATCCAGAGAAGTACCCACAACTCACAATCCGTGTAAGTGGATATGCCGTGAACTTCGTTAAGCTTACTCGTGAGCAGCAGCTCGATGTATTGTCACGTACAATCAATCATAGCTTATAAATAGAAAAATATGATAGGACGTATTCATTCGCTCGAATCGTTCGGTACAGTTGATGGCCCTGGAATTAGGTTTGTAGCCTTCTTTCAGGGCTGTCCTATGAGGTGCCAGTTCTGCCATAATCCCGATACGTGGAATCCTGATGCTCCAGTCAAGTACGAATGGACTCCGGAGCAACTCCTCGATGAAGTGAAGAAATACAGAAACTTTATCCGTAAGGGTGGGGTGACATGTACGGGAGGAGAACCGCTAATGCAGGCTGATTTCATCCTTGAGTTCTTCCGTCTGTGTAAGGCGGAGGGCTTCCATACTGCGCTCGACACAAGTGGAGTGATATTCACGGAAAAGGCGAAGGCTGTGCTTGAATATACCGACCTCGTGTTGCTCGACATAAAGACGCTTGACGACAGCATCCACAAGGCTTACACGGGCGTAACGAGGACAAACAACCAAGCGTTCCTCGATTATCTCGAAAGCATCCATAAGCCTGTATGGATTCGTCATGTCGTCGTTCCTGGTATAACAGATGATGATGAGCGTCTCACGGCTCTGGCAAAGCATCTTTCTGCCTATAAGTGTGTGGAGCGTGTTGAACTTCTTCCTTATCACACTATGGGACGATACAAGTATGAAGAGCTTGGCATCCCTTATCCGCTCGAGGGAGTTAAACCTCTGTCTGAGGAGCGTAAAAATAACTCCGTAAGGATATTTGAAAAGCTATTGAAGTGTAAAGTGTATGCGTAATTACTATTTTTGTGTTTGTATTGGATTATTTTTACAAATCGAAGCAATTTGTTCTAAAAAAATCAACAAATGCTGAGGTATATAAAATAATAAGGTATATATTTGCGATAGAAATATCAAATGTTAGTCAGTAGAAATACTGATATCGGTTTAAATAAAATCATTGAGAAATGAACAAGTTAAACCTAATGAATATTAATTCACTAAATGCTATTTAATACAATGTGTTAAAGGATTAAAAAAGGCTTTTACGTTGTGAAACGTAAGAGTCTTTTTCTTTTGCACTCATTTTATATGCTAATGCAATGGAAATCGCAAGAGACAAAGTAATTGTAATGGTGAGTGATAAACGTGTATTGCATTTAAAGGTATATGGAAATATTATTTTTCATAACGTGTAGATATTTTTGAACATAAATTTGCTGTTTTAAATAAAAAGTGTAATTTTGCCACTCGTTATCAAAAAGCATAAAGCAACGGTGGAATGTTCTAATGGAACACGTATTCTTTAGAACTAACCTATGTAAGAGAAAAGGCACATTAATCAAAACAACATTATAATCTAAATCATGTCTAATTCTGTTAAAAAAATTCTTTCTGGCAGTTTTAATAAGAGAAGAGCGTTGATGTTCTCCATCACAGCTTTGATTACTCTTTTCGTATGGAACCTGCCTACAGCAAGTTTTGGTATCGATGGCCTGACCATCAGTCAGCAACGCACAATCGCCATATTCGTTATGGCAGTAATGCTCTGGGTTACAGAGGCTATTCCATCGTGGGCAACGTCCGTTACCATCATCTTTGTACTGCTATTCTGCGTAAGTGACTCGGCATTCAACTTCTTGCAAGACTCTGAAGGAGAGGCAGGAAAACTTTTGGATTATCAAGGTATCATGGCGTGCTTTGCTGACCCTACAATCATCCTCTTCCTTGGAGGTTTCGTCTTGGCTATCGCTGCCACGAAGTCGGGTCTTGATGTTCTGATGGCACGAACATTGATTATGCCTTTCGGTAACAAGTCCGAGAACGTGCTCTTGGGATTCATTCTCATCACGGGTATCTTCTCCATGTTTATCTCCAACACAGCTACGGCTGCGATGATGCTCACGTTCCTCACGCCTGTGTTTAAGTCCTTGCCTGCTAATGGTAAGGGACGCATAGCTCTCACAATGGCTATTCCTATTGGAGCTAACTTCGGAGGTATGGGAACTCCTATCGGTACTCCTCCTAACGCCTTTGCATTCAAGACACTCAATGAACATGGTATGGGTATCGGCTTCGGTCAATGGATGCTCGTCATGATACCATTGGTGATAGTCATGTTGATACTTTCATGGGTAATACTCAAGAACCTATTCCCATTCTCAAAGAAGACTATTGAACTTGAGATTGAAGGTGAGATCAAGTGGAACTGGCGTACATACGTTGTGGCCATTACATTCATCACTACCATCTTCCTATGGATATGTGGAAAAGACTTGTTTGGCATCAACGCTAATACGGTTGCTATGCTTCCTATAGCGGTATTTGCATTCACTCGAGTTATCACTGGTGAAGACCTCAAGGATATTGACTGGGAAGTAATATGGATGGTAGCTGGAGGATTTGCCCTCGGTCTTGCCATGAACGGAACAGGACTTGCACAGGCAGCTGTAAAGAGTATTCCTTTCGCAGAGTGGAACCCAATCGTCATACTACTTATATCAGGTATTCTCTGCTTTGCGCTCAGTAACTTTATATCCAATACAGCCACAGCAGCCCTTCTGATTCCAATCCTTACCGTCGTATGCGAAGGAATGGGTGACGCTCTTGCGCCTATCGGAGGTACATCAACAATCATCATCGGTATAGCCGTAGCAGCAAGTTGTGCCATGTCACTCCCAATCAGTACTCCTCCTAATGCCATCGCCTACTCAACAGGTCTTATCGAGCAGAAGGATATGGCAAAGGCTGGTTTTCTATCAGGATTCGTTAGCCTCGTGATTGGATATATAGCACTTATCATTTTGTGCAAGTACGGAGTGCTTTAAGTGAAAAGCTAATAGTGAAAAGTGAACCTTTAGCTCGACGGAGTCAAAAATATATTTTACTCTGTTCGCAAAGAATTTTAAGAACGAAAATTAAAAAAATTAAAGAAAATTTCTTCTTAAATATTTCTTATAAAGACGCTATAATTGAAAACAATAATGCGGATTATCGAAGTCGATAATCCGCATTATTGTATTTGCTCTTTTATGAATTATTTACTACTAATGAAAGTTTTAACCTTTTCTGTTAGTTTATCTGCCCAGTTAAAGATATCAGATTCTAAATTCTTGCTAACGTCATAAAGTAATTGTATTTTGGGGTCTTTACTTATCAAAAGATAAAATTCCAATTCTTCCAATGAAATCTGCTTGTAGTAACAGTTGCACATTATTGTGAAAAAGTTGTTTTCAGCAAAATCAATTATATGCTTTTTCTTTCTTTTTGAATAATATGTATATTCCAATTGCTTTAATGCAGCATCTAATGCAACATCACATTTACGAATTTTGTATAATTCACGAAATGTGTCTTGGTATTGCTCAGGGCAATCTGGTAGAATTTCGCAATCGTATTTTCTTGCCTCAAAAGCCTCATTTCTTAATTTCTCATATTCATCTCCAAATGATTCTGCTGCATCCAAAGCCCTCTCGACGACTGAAGCAAAATATGGATCCAAATACATTGCGCAAACACTATCAAGAATTGCATCAGTCACATTCTGATAATATGGCAAAGTGACATCCACATAGTCGTCCAAGTAACGAGTCTCTATGTATTCCTTTTCCTTTTTCAACAACTCTGCTTCCTTCATATCCCTAAATAAAACTGGCACCATATCTGCAAGATAAAGTCTGTTATGCAATTCAACTGCATCCATTTTATTTAGGACGATATAAGTACGTAATTTTTCTTTCGTCACATTCTGTGCCGTTATTCCCAACGAGAAAGAAAATAGAAAAGTAAAAAGTAAACCAAGATGTTTCATAATTATAAAGCTATTGCATTAGTCACCCTCCCCATAGAGGGGGAGGGCTGGGGAGAGGGTCTCCTTAGTATCTGAACGAGCTACCTCCTGCGAACTCACGGATGAGTGATGTTGGTGGTATCTGGTCGAGAGGAACGGCTGTGAAGTACTTGAGGAACTTGCGGAGACGACTTGCCTCTGCATAACCTGTTTCACATTCGCTCACCTGCTCGAGGATAGGAAGCACCTGATTGCGCATCACTCCCAGTTCGTAGAGGAGGGCACTATTGAATGTTGCATCTGCATTCTCTTGGAACGGAGTAATCCATTTCTCCTCACCACGTGCTACGCTTGGTCCTCGGTTGATGGTCTCGAGGGCTGAGTAGCCACGATAGCGGTAGTCGCGGATGATGCGACGAAGGAGACGTATGTCGGATGTTGATACGAAGTTGTGGTCGTCAAGTGCGATGGTAGTCATCGTGGAGACATACACACGATACTTGTCTTTCTCGTCTATGAGCTTTGACATGATTGGGTTGAGTGCATGGTTACCCTCAAGGATGATGAGGTCGTTGTTACCAAGTTTAAGTTTCTTGCCCTCAAACACTCGTTTACCTGTCGGGAAGTCGTAGCGAGGAAGCTCAATCTCCTCACCACGGAGGATGGCTGCCATCTGCTGGTTGAAGAGTTCAACGTCCACAGCCCCTATACACTCAAAGTCGTAGTTGCCGTTCTCGTCAAGAGGAGTGTCAACACGGTTGACAAAGTAGTCGTCCGTAGAGATGATATGTGGACGAAGTCCACTTGCCATAAGGAGTATGGCAAGACGCTTACTCATGGTTGTCTTACCGCTACTGCTTGGACCTGCCACGAGGACAATCTTTGACTTACGTTCCACAATCTCGTCAACGATATGTGAAAGCTTGCGTTCCTGAAGTGCCTCACTCACGTTAATCATCTCGGCTGCATAACCTGCAGAAATGACCTTGTTGAACTCACCCACGGTACGCACGCCGAGAATCTGTTGCCAGCGTTGCTGCTCACGTATCACGTCAAGCATCTTTGTCTGTGGCACAAGATCGTTGAGCTTGCCTGGGTTGTTGATGGATGGTATGCGGAGCAGAAGTCCGTCGTAGAACTTGATGAGATCGAAGAGATGAATCTTACCCGTGCTGTTGAGAAGGCAGCTGTAGAAGTAATCTACGGTATCCTCAAGGCGGTAGTAGTAGGCATAGAGCTTTGACTGGCTCTCGAGGAGCTGAGCCTTACTCTCCATACCTTTTTTGCGGAACATATCTATCGCTTCTTCGATTGGGCATTGTACCCTGTGGATAGGCATGTCGGCATCAATAATCTCCTGCATCCTGTTCTTGATGGCAAGTGCGTCCTCTGCCGATATCTCGCGGCCAATCTTCAGCTCACAATAGTAACCCTTGCTGATAGGTGTCTGGATGATGAGTTTGCCATCGGGGAAGAGGTCTTCCACAGCCTTAGCCAGGATGAAGAACAGGGTACGTGTATAGACACGCATACCTGAACGGCTATATAGGTCGAGGAACTCCACGTCCTTACTGTTGTAGAAACGGTAGTTCAGTCCTTGAACTTTGTTATTGATTCTTGCACTTACAGGACCATATTCCATCTGTAGTCCTGACTTGGCGTATATATCCTTGAGGCTGTCACCGAGTTCAGCCTCTATTATTTCGTTATTGAGGTTCTTACAACGAATTTGTATCTTGTTTGACATCGTTCCCTTCGGAAGTTAAAAATTAGAAATGCAAGTTTGATAATTGTTCTCAACACAGAGGGCACGGAGCGCACAGAGTATTTTCTGAGTTCTCTGCTTTATGTGTTGAAAGCAGTCAGCGAACAAAGTAAAATATCTTTTCGCTTTTAGTTGAAACACAGAGGACACGGAGCGTACAGAGTTTTTTTCTCTGAGTCCTCTGTGCTCTCTGTGTTGAAAGCAGTCAGCGAACAAAGTAAAATATCTTTTTCACTCTTCACTTTTCACTTAAATATGCTGCCAGCTTTGCTACGGCGCATGCGCGATGGCTGATGCCATTCTTCACATCGTTGCCCAGCTCTGCAAATGTCTTGTCGTAACCTTCTGGTACAAATATAGGGTCGTAGCCGAAACCGCCATTGCCACGCTTATCTGCTACCAGATGACCTTCTACCGTTCCGTCGAAGAAATGCTCCTCACCATTCATTACAAGGGCAATGGAAGTGCGGAAACAAGCCTTTGGCAGGTTATTGCCATCAAACGCTCCTATGGCGTTAAGGCGACTGAGAAGGCAGTTCATGTTGCGTTCGTCCTTTGCCTCGCCAAGAGTGTCCGGGTCTATTCCGAACTCCGCAGCATACTTGGCCGCAAAGCGTGCTGAGAATACACCAGGGAGATTACCGAGGCACTCCACCTGAAGACCTGAGTCGTCGGCAAAGCAATCCATTCCGAAGTGTTCCTTTATATACTGAGCCTTCTGCAGGGCATTGCCCCTGAAGGTGTCTGCCGTCTCAGGAATATCTGCGTCGCATCCGATGTCCTTGAGACTCATTATCTCATACTTATCCCCAAGGATTGAACGTATCTCCTCAAGCTTATGAGCATTATTGCTCGCAAAAACAAGTTTCGTCATTATAGAAAATATTTTCGGCAAAGGTACGCATTATATTTTTAACGAGTTAATAATGCTCTCACAATTTGTGTCCCACATGATTGAGTGAGTATGTCTTTGGCATGAAATATCCTATTTAGCCTCTATCCTTCACACATGAAAGCAATATTCTTGTCATATTTTTATGTAGGATAATCATAATTTCATTATCTTTGTGCGTCAGACTAAAACTGCCATGATTATTGAATATATAAACTTCTGAAGAACAAATAAACAATCTTTATGAAAATAAAAGGAATACTTAAGTTGTTGGGAATACACATCCTATTCGGTGCAACAATAATACCAGTCGTAATTTATCTTATTGTCTCCAATTATAATTATTATGCGGAAGCCATGTTTGTACACCAGATTATTGTGGTCTTATTCTTATATTGGCTATTCCGTCGTACAAGAGTTTCATTGGAATTTGAAAATACAAACGTGAAGAACGTTTTAATCGCCTTGCTGCTTGGGGTTGTTGTGTTTGGAATGAACTATACAAATACGCTTTTCAATGGTTCACATGAAAATGATGATACCTTGCTCGGCTTCTTAAAGGGTGTCATGTTTGCTCCGATATTGGAAGAACTATATTTCCGTTTATGGATGACAAAGTACATGTCAAGACATGGAATAGGCACTAAGGCTATATGTCTGATTTCTTCCGTATTATTCTGGCTTGGACATATACATATACTAGAATCTAACGTATTCGGTTCTCTTGGATTATCAGTTGCAAATTGGCGTATTGATACTTTGTTCGTTGCTATCTTGCTGTTTGTTCTTTACAAGAAGACCAACGACATTCGCTATTCGATTATTGCTCATTCCTTAGCAAACCTTTTGGTGAATTTATTCATTTAGCACATCCGTATGTAAAGTACGGACGAAGTACGGACGAATTACGGACGAATTACGGACGAATAACGGAGGAATAACGGACTATGAACTTTGGGACAATACGTATTACTTTACGATATTATATGACGAAAAGCATGACCCGACAGCAGATGGGGGCACAAAAACTTAAAACAAATACATTTATCCCGAACAGATTCAAATAAAGTAAGTTTGTTGTCATATTTTAATGACTAATAATCAAAAAATGTTTACCTTTGCATCGTCAAACAAATCTTAAATGCATAGATATGACAATTATAGAATTAGAAGTACCAGATGATAAAATGGTGCCAAAGGTAGTTCAGGCATGCAAGATGCTTATTGGCGTGTCATCTGTAAAGGTACAGAGAAAGCCAAAGGCAAAATCTCAACACCAGTTAAACGGTGAGGATGCTTCTGAGTGTCAAAAATAGCTGATGCTCCGTCAACAAAAATTTGACGGAGCATCAGTTTTTTTGTTGACGGAGCGGATATGTTGCAGACCTTGGCTACAATCCAGGATTATATTTGAGTTTTTTTGCATGACGGTGAAACCGTCGCCTATCAATAGCCGTGTGTTCGCAGAACCTACGGATACGGGGGATACGGGGGGGGGATGTGTTGCGGCACCCTGAATGGGTGCCCCATAATATGACGTTGTGTTGTTGTATAGGGCACGCCTTCAGCGTGCATGTTATCATTGTCCATTGTCCGTATTCCGCAGGTTCTGCGAACCTACGGCTACTGAAAGGAGACCGCCTTGCGGTCTTGTTGGAAGACGAGTGCTTGGCAGTCCTATTGACAGGCGAGCGTTTGGCGGTCAATGTCACATGGTCTTGGGGGCGTTCAATTCCATCACTATATCTGCCACTTTCTGCATCGTAACCATCATGTTTACGAGTAGAAAGTGGCAGTATCTCTTTGTGTTAAAAGTTCGGAAGTTGCGCAACAACAACTTAAAAGTTGAGGACTTTGAATCAAATGTTGCGCGTCAATAACAACAAAGTCGAGAACTTTGGAATGATTGACGCACGTTGGCATAAAAGTGCCCATGTAGCGTCAATATTTTACGCCCAAAAGCAAGATAAGATGGAAGTGAAGTTGTGTAAAATCACTCTTTATGTTGGGTTATCGTGAGCAGAATGTCACCAGATTGCAATTCGACTTGTCCATTAGGAACAATGAAAGAGTTCCCTCGCTTAATCATCATAACAAGAGTGCCGTATGAAAAGTCAAGGTCACATAGACGATGACCTTTGACAAAATCGGCATCAGTCAAAGTTTGCTCCGCAAGTTGTGACTCCAATTCTTCAGGTAACTCTATACCAAAATCATTACCAGTCTTAGGTTCTTCTGTCGCAAGTCCAAGCCAACGGGCTACGATGGTAATGGTTGTTCCTTGTAACGATAGCGAAAGTAATGTTATTACAAAAACGACATTGAACAGAAAACCAGCATCCTCTATGCCTGCTATCACAGGGTATGTGGCGAAAATGATTGGCACAGCTCCACGCAGTCCTACCCATGACAGAAAGAGTTTTGCCTTTACAGGTACATGAAAAGGTTGAAGACAGAGGAACACAGCTAATGGCCTTGAGAAGAAAATCATAAAAAGACCTATGGCGATTGCAACTAACCATACGCTAAGCATATCGCTTGGATTGACCAGCAGGCCAAGCGTAAGGAACATGACAATTTGCAAAAGCCATGTTATACCCTGCATAAATGTATTAGTCTCACGTCGGTATGACATACGGCTATTGCCTGCTACCAATCCTGCTACATAGACAGCAAGATATCCATTACCCTTCAGTAAATCTGTAAGTGTAAACATAATGAGAATCATACTCAGTACCAGTACGGGATAGAGTGCAGAATTTGGCAGGTTTATACGATTGACAATCCATACCAAAACACGACCGAGAAGATATCCGAGGAGACCACCAACAGCGAGTTGTCCTACAATCTTTGAAACCAGTTCCATGCCAGAAAATCCACCTGATGTTACAATCATATCAACAAGGGCAATGGTCAGTACGTATGCCATCGGGTCATTTGAGCCACTCTCCAATTCGAGTATCGGGCGCAAATTGTGCTTCAAACCGATGCCTTGTGAACGCAAGAGATTGAAAACCGATGCGGAATCCGTACTGGAGACCGTAGCTGCAAGCAACATGGAAAGAGGCAACGACAAACCGATGTCAAGCCGTGTCCACTCGGAAAGATAATAGATTAACAAGCCGGTAATACCAGTAGTCAGCATGACACCCACAGTCGAAAGTATCAGTCCTTGTGTCGCTATGGGCTGAATGTCACGCAACTTAGTGTCCATTCCTCCAGAGAAGAGGATAACACTAAGCGAAAGCATACCTATGAGTTGTGCATCCTCGTGACTATGGAACTCCAGCCCAAAGCCCTCGCTGCCAAATAACATACCTGTAAAAAGAAACAGTAACAAAGTAGGAACGCCAAAACGGTAGCCCCACTTACTGATAACGATGCTTGCAAAGATTAGCACCGAACCAAGGAAAAAGATGTTTTCTGTTGTGAATGTCATGCTTGTTTTGTTTTTAATTTAAGTTTCGGGAGTTCTTAACTCGCCATTTTACATTGATATAATTCAC
>CAMOVB010000071.1:0-13195 GCA_946626925.1 uncultured Prevotellaceae bacterium | reverse complement strand
GTATAGTTCAAGCCACAACCGTAGTCAACAGATACGAATGGAGCAAAGTGAGAGTTGCGTATATCGTACTGAGCTTCAGCCTTAGAACGAAGTTCGAAACGGTCACGCGCATCCTTGCTGCTTACGGATTTCAAATAAGCCTCATCATCATCGTTGAAGCGATATTTGAAATTGACGCTGTCAACGGCATTATAATGATTGTAGCGGACAGATTCCTTGAGAGAGAAGCTCCAACGCTTGTTTGGCTTGTACGAAACACCAAGTCCCAAGGTCGTCCTGTGGCGTGGCTGCCAGTATTGTTTTGTTACGTTGTAACCCTTGCTGTTGCCGCCATCATCAAACTTGTTCTCTGTTGAGCCGAGTTTGTTCTGCCAGATGTATTCCCATCCGGCAGAAGCCTTGAGGTCAAATTTCTTTGAGGCAGAAGAGTAAAGTTTGACGCCAAGTCCGAGACCTGCGCTCCAGCGCTCTACCTTCTGGGTGTTGTCCTGAGTGCGCACTCCAAGTTCTGCATCGAGACTCACTCCCTTTACGAGTTTCTTTTCTGCACCCACACCGAGGTCAAGTCCGAAGTCATCATCCTGTGCATACGAGAATGATGGCAGGAGCATGAGAAGGGCAAGTGTGCCCAATATCTTTTTATTCATATAAATTCGTTTTTTATAAGTATTGTCTTAGTCAGTACTTAGTCTCATGTGAGTCAGTACTTAGTCAGTACTTATTGCCTGACTAAAGTGTGACGATTACTGGTACTCCTTAGGCATTTTCTTAACTGATTCGTCTTCCTCATCTGTGTTGTAGTAAATCTTGATGAGAGCCATATCCTTGAGGAAGTCAATAGAACCGATTGCTACGTTTGTGATGTCAAGACCTGTACGCTCCTTGAGGTCAGCAATAAGTTCCTCACGCTTGCTTGGCTTGATGAGGTCAATCTTGTCGTACTTGATATACTTTGAAGAAAGGCTCTTTACGAGCATGTTTGCCTCTGCCATCCAAACACCGAAGATGAAGATTGCATCTGTGAGGATAAGCTCACCCATAGAAGTCATGAGTGGACCTGCAAACTCTGGATGCTTAGGACTGATGTCTGCTTCCCATGCAAGACCGTTGATTGCAGAGAGTGAGATGATAAGGAAAAGATAGGTCATCTCACGAATTGGCACAGACTCAGTACGATAACGCATGATGCAGAAGATAGCGAAGAGTCCCATCGCGATACCAGTCTTAATCTTAGCGTCACCCATGAGGTGGATAAGCATGAAGATACAGAATCCTACGAGGATGTAAGTGAAGAAGAAGTCTTTACGACGTGCCTTTGGAAAATAAAAGCATCGTGCAACGACCATTGAGAAACATGTGTTAATAATCAAGCGGAGTATGAGGTCAAGAATACGACATGTATCACTTGAAAGTACCGCGAGGAAATCGTTAATTGCATCCATTGTATTTATAGTAATTTTTTAGTTAATAATTCATTTAGTATAATATCAAATCTATAATGTCAAATTTGTGCCCTCCAGATTTTTCGTTACGCACATATTACAGATTTGTGATTTGAGATTCAAATTGGATTCTTTATAAACTTGCGTCCGTTAATCTTTTCTATGCTCCTGAGCCTTGGCTTGAAGTTGTTACGCTTCAGGGACGTGTCTGTCAGCGCCATGCCTATGCAGCACTTGCTGAATCCCGATACAGGCACGTGGATGTCGCGAAGAAGATTGATGATTGGTGAATAAACATTACCATCACGCTTCAGCTCGATAACCACGAGTTGGTCAGTTCCATGTTCCTGTCCTGTCTCAAAATTGTCAAAGCGTATGTTGAAGTCTATCGTCAGACGCTCAGTCTTTTCGTGATTAACAAGCGTAACACGGTCAAAGTGATTCTGTACCACGGCGTTGAGGCTGTCAAGACGGAATCCTGTCTTACGCTCTACGAGTTCGCTTGCACCCTCCGTATTGCGGAAATTGTCTTGAGAAGGAACCTCGATGCGCTTTTTCTTTGTACGTCCGTGGTTATTCTTGTTCTTGACCTCCAGGAACGTGATGTCTGAGGCAAGATAGGTGCGTACCCTTACCTTGCAACGTGCAGCACGCTTATTGTGGTGCATCATATACATGGCATGGTCATCCGTATCGTAATAAGTAGTACAGTATGGAATTATTCTGTTATTTAAAGTTTCCTGAACATAATATTTATCCTGAACCAATCCAAGTAACTGTATCAGTTGTCTCTTGTTCGCCACATACTTGGTGTCAAGACGATTCATCAGACGTATTCCCGACATTTCCTCCAATGTAATTGGTGTCATCGAAGATAATAAAGAAGAAATTTCCTTGTCCAATTCGTTCAATTCATTCATCAATGGTTAATTGTTTTATGGTAAAAATTCTTTTATTCTTGTGCAAAAATAGCATTATTTTTTATTAATCAAGCGATAAATTAAGTAAAAGTTAGATTTTTTCTATAAAAAATGGTTTAAAAGCCATACATTTTTTTGTAATTAAGAAAAATAATCGTAAATTTGCACCGTAGAAAGGAGAGGGGACTGCAAAGTTCCCTCTCTCTAATTTTAACAAGTCTTGTAAGAATTATGGGCAATTAAGTGAAATATCAGTTATTCATCAAATCCCCTGCCCAGTCTTATTCCAAAGTTATTCATTTTCTATGATCGACAAAAACAAAGTAAAAGAGTTGGCACTTGAGTGGCTCGAAGGCAAGGAATATTTCCTCGTAGATGCCACAGTTGACGACCAGAACAAGATTACAGTTGAGATTGACCACAAGGATGGTGTATGGATTGAGGACTGCTGTGAACTCAGCAAGTTTATCGAAGAACACTTCGACCGTGAGGTGGAGGACTTCGAACTCGAAGTCGGTTCAGCCGGCATCGGTCAGCCTTTCAAGGTTGTTCAGCAATATATAAACAACATAGGCTATGACGTTGAACTTCTTACCGCAGACGGCATTAAGATGGAAGGATGCCTCAAGGAAGCTGACGAGAGTGGTTTCAGCGTACTCGTACAGGAGAAGCAGAAGGTTGAAGGCAAGAAGCGTCCTCAGCTTGTCGAGGTAGAAAAGAAGTTCGGTTATTCTGATGTTAAGTGGGTCAAGAGCATAATCGACTTCAAATAACCAGTAAGGTAGAATATATTTCCCTGCGTGAGGGTTCGTCAATCCTTCGTTAATGGTTCGTTAACCCTTCCTAATTTTTCCGCAGAAATGTGAAAGAATATTTTTCTGCATAAGATTAGATACAAGAAAGAATTGTGGGGAAGCAATTCAAAACAAGAATAAAATTAAAACATAAATATAATGGCAAAGAAAAAAGAAGAACAGGTAAACTTGATTGACACCTTCAAGGACTTCAAGGAAACAAAGAACATTGACCGAGCAACTCTCGTCAGCGTTCTCGAGGATTCATTCCGTAGCGTATTACAGAGAACTTTCGGTTCAGATGAGAACTTCGACGTTATCGTAAACCCTGACAAGGGTGACTTCGAAATCTACCGCAACCGTGTGGTTGTAGCTGATGGCGAGGTTCAGAACGAGAATGCTGAAATCAGCCTTTCTGAAGCTCAGAAGATTGACGCAGACTTCGAGATTGGCGAGGATGTGAGTGAGAAGGTTAACTTCGCCGACTTCGGTCGCCGTGCCATCCTTACTCTCCGTCAGACAATGGCAAGCAAGATTCTTGACCTTGAGCATGATAACCTCTACAACAAGTACATCGACAAGGTAGGTACAATCGTGAGTGGCGAGGTTTATCAGGTATGGAAGCGTGAGACTCTCCTCATCGACGATGAGGGTAACGAGCTTCTCCTTCCAAAGTCAGAACAGATTCCTGGCGACTATTTCCGCAAGGGTGAAACAGCACGTGCCGTCGTTCTTCGTGTTGACAACCTCAACAACAATCCAAAGATTATCCTCAGTCGTACTGCACCTGAGTTCCTTCAGAGACTTCTTGAGAATGAAATCCCAGAAATCAACGACGGACTTATCACAGTACGCAAGATTGCACGTATCCCAGGTGAGCGTGCCAAGATTGCCGTTGAGAGTTACAACGAACGTATTGATGCCGTTGGTGCCTGCGTAGGTGTGAAGGGAAGTCGTATTCACGGTATCGTACGTGAGCTCTGCAACGAGAACATCGATGTCATCAACTACGCAAGCAATCTCCAACTCTTCATCCAGCGTGCACTCAGTCCTGCACGTACAGAGTCAATCGTCATCGATGACGAGAACAAGAAGGCAGAGGTTTATCTCAAGCCAGATCAGGTGTCTCTTGCCATCGGTAAGAACGGACACAATATCAAGCTCGCAAGTATGCTCACAGGATACACTATCGACGTATTCCGTGAACTTGACGGTAGCCAGCCAGACGAAGAGGACATCCTCCTCGATGAGTTCAAGGACGAAATCGACGAGTGGATCATCGACGCCATCAAGGGTATTGGCCTCGAAACAGCCAAGAGCGTACTCAACGCTCCACGCGACATGATTATCGCCAAGGCAGACCTCGAAGAGAACACTGTGGACGACGTCCTCAATATTCTCCGTGCAGAGTTTGAACAATAATCTCCATGGAAGATGAGAGATGAGTGCTTAGAGTTCAGAGGCTTTGCTCTATCCACTCATACCCCACAAGACTGGGACGGAAGATAAAGGTCTCTAAACTCTAAACACAAAAACACTAAACAAGAAAAGATGGCAGTAAGACTAAATAAAGCATTAAAGGAACTTAATGTAGGAATTAACACCGTGGCGGAATTCCTACAGAAGAAGGGACAGGCTCTTGAAGATGCCACTCCTAACGCAAAGATCACGGATGAGCAGTACCAGATGCTCATGAGTGCTTTCGGCGACGACAAGAACAAGCACGACGAGACTCAGCAGAGAATCCTCGAACGCAAGGAACGCGAGAAGCAGGAAAAGAAGGAACTCAAGGAAAAGAACCGCGAGGAGAAGCTTCGCAAGGAGCAGGAGATTTTTCGTCTCAAAGCTGAGAAGCAGAAGCCTCAGCTCAAGGTCGTTGGCAACATCAACGACAACAAACCTGCTGAGAAGAAGGCTGAGCCTGTAGCAACAGTTACAGAGGTAAAGGAAGTCGTGAAAGAGCCGGTTGCTAAGGAAGCACCTGCTGCAGCAGATCCTAAGAAGGACGTTGCTCCAGTTGCTACAGCCGCTCCTGAAGAGAACAAGAAGGCAAAGAACAGCTTGAGCGACCGTCTCGAAGTTGACGAGGATGGCGTTTACCGTCTCTCTGCCCCACAGGAGCCAAGTGTCCAGTTCAAGCAGGTTGGATTCATCGACCTTTCAAGCCTCAACTCAAAGACTCGCCCTGACCGCAAGAGCAAGGCAGAGAAGAAGAAGGAGCGCAACGAGAAGAACGGTGAGAACGGTGAGAAGAAGAAACGTAACCGTATGAACAACCAGCGCGTGGATGTTGAAGCTGCAGCAAAGGAGCAGAGCCAGCAGAACCAGGGCAAGAAGAAGAACAAGAACAAGGACAACTCTAACCAGCAGAATGGTCAGGGTAAGAATAAGAACAACCAGGGCAATAACGGTAACAACAACCAGAACGGTCAGGGTGGTGGAAAGAAGAATAAGAAGAACAAGCAGCCACAGAAGCCTGTTGAGCTTACCGATGAGGAGGTAGCAAAGCAGGTAAAGGAGACACTTGCTCGTCTTACTTCAAAGCAGGAAAAGAAGGCAGTCAAGTATCGTAAGGACAAGCGTAATGCTGTCCGCGAGCGTATGAACGAGGAGGAAGAGCTCGAGAATGCAGAGAGCAAGGTACTCAAGCTCACCGAGTTCGTGACTGTAAGTGACCTCGCCACTATGATGGACGTTCCTGTAACAAAGGTTATCGCTACATGTATGGCAATCGGTATGATGGTAAGTATCAACCAGCGTCTTGACGCTGAGACCATCAATATCGTGGCAGAAGAGTTCGGCTTCACCACAAACTATGTGAGTGAGGAAGTTTCAAATGCTATCGAAGAGGAAGAGGATAGGGAGGAAGACCTTGAGAGCCGTGCCCCAATCATCACAGTCATGGGTCACGTTGACCACGGTAAGACTTCGCTCCTCGACTACATCCGTAAGACAAATGTTATCGCAGGTGAGGCGGGTGGTATCACTCAGCACATCGGTGCCTACAACGTCAAGATGTCTGATGGTCGTCACATCACATTCCTCGATACTCCAGGTCACGAGGCGTTCACAGCCATGCGTGCCCGTGGTGCTCAGGTAACCGATATTGCCATCATCATCGTTGCTGCCGACGATGCAATCATGCCTCAGACAAAGGAGGCTATTGCACACGCTCAGGCAGCAAACGTACCTATGGTATTCGCCATCAACAAGATTGATAAGCCGGGAGCTAATCCGGATAAGATACGTGAACAGCTTGCTGCCATGAACCTCCTCGTAGAGGATTGGGGTGGTAAGTACCAGTGTCAGGAAATATCTGCAAAGCAGGGTATCGGTGTTGCTGAACTCATGGAGAAGGTACTCCTCGAAGCCGAGATGCTCGACCTCAAGGCAAACCCTAACCGTAAGGCAACAGGTTCTATCATCGAGTCAACACTCGACAAGGGTCGTGGTTACGTAGCTACAGTACTCGTAAGCAACGGTACTCTCCATCAGGGAGACATCGTCCTTGCAGGTACTCACTACGGACGTATCAAGGCTATGTTCAACGAGCGTGGACAGCGCATACAGCAGGCTCTTCCTGCAGAACCAGCCGTAATCCTCGGCCTCAACGGAGCACCTACTGCAGGTGATACATTCCACACAATGGAGACAGAGCAGGAGGCACGCGAAATCTGTAACAAGCGTGAGCAGCTCAAGCGTGAGCAGGGACTTCGTACCCTCAAGCGTGTTGACCTCAACGAGCTTGGTCGTCGTATTGCACTTGGAGACTTCAAGGAACTCAACCTTATCGTCAAGGGTGACGTGGACGGTTCTATCGAGGCACTTTCTGACTCACTCATCAAGCTCTCTACAGAGAAGATTCAGGTCAACGTCATCCACAAGGCTGTGGGTGCAATCTCAGAGAGCGATGTTACTCTTGCAGAGGCTTCTGATGCAATCATCATCGGATTCCAGGTTCGTCCTTCAGCTGCTGCTCGCAAGCTTGCTGACCAGGCAGGTGTTGATATCCGTCTCTACTCTATCATCTACGACTGTATCGAGCAGATTACAGACGCCATGGAGGGTATGCTTGCACCAACAGTCAAGGAAGAGAACACAGGTCAGGCAGAGGTTCGTCAGGTTTACAAGATTACAAAGGTCGGAACTGTTGCTGGAGCATGGGTTACAGATGGTAAGATTCACCGTTCAGACAAGATTCGTGTCATTCGTGACGGTATCGTTGTTCACACAGGTGAAATCCTCGCCCTCAAGCGCTTCAAGGACGACGTTAAGGAAGTTGGTCGTGACTTCGACTGTGGTATCTCAATCGTCAACTACAACGACATTCGTGAAGGCGATATTCTTGAGACATACACAGAGGTTGAGGTTAAGGCAAAATTATAAGACATTTAAGTTTGTAAGTTAGTAAGTTTTTAAGTTTTTTAGTACGTAAGTTTTGGGGTTTTATTGCAATTACGCAATAAGTTTAAAACTCACAAACTTACAAACTCAAAAACCTAAAAACTTAAAAACTCACAAACTCATGCAATATGAATATATTGATTCTAATAGTGCTACTGATAGGAGCTGGTATAGGCTTCTATCAGGGTGCTTTTAAGCAGATAGCACATCTTTGTGGTGTCATTCTCGGACTCATACTGGCATCTATGCTGTATAGAGGCTTTGGCGATTTCCTTGCAACAGCAAGTTCCACTTCGTCAAGCATCGGCAGAATATTTGCATTCGTGATTGTCTTCCTCCTCGTACCTGTAGTTCTTGGATGGACTGCATCACTCCTGACAAAGGCATTTGAGTCTGTACACCTCGGATTTGTTAATAGAATATGTGGTGCTGCCATAGGAGTTGTAAGCTACACTCTGCTTCTGAGTGCAGTCTTCAATTTCTACGACTTCGTCGAGAGTTCATGCGGTTATCATACTGAGAACCTTGAGGAACGTCCAGCATCATTTTATATCATAAAGCAGACGGCACAGTTCATAGTACCGGACATCATTATTGTTACCGATGCTACCGAAGAAGCCAATGGTGCCAAACCAATGAGAGGCATCAAGACATCCGTTGAAAATGCCGTTGACAAAGCCGTTGACTCCGCTTTTGGAGAAGACGAATAATATGTATAGTCATATATGAGTGAACAGAACGAGTTTGTTCGTGAAGTGGCAGAGAAGAAATATGAATTCGGATTCACCACCGACGTACAGACAGAAATTATAGATAAGGGTCTCAATGAGGATGTGATTCGCACAATCTCTGCCAAGAAGGGAGAACCTGACTGGTTGCTTGAGTTCCGCCTCGAAGCTTACCGCTACTGGCTTACTCAGGAACAGCCAACATGGGGACATCTTACTCTTCCGGAGATTGACTATCAGGCAATATCCTACTATGCTGACCCTACAAAGAAGAGTGCTGACGGAGAAAAGAAGGAACTTGATCCGGAACTCGTCAAGACGTTCGACAAGTTAGGCATTCCTCTTGAGGAACGCCTTGCTTTAAGCGGAATGGCGGTGGATGCTGTCATGGATTCCGTGTCTGTCAAGACTACCTTTAAAGAAAAACTTGCAGAGAAGAACATCATCTTCTGTTCCATCAGCGAGGCTGTAAAGGAATATCCTGACCTTGTAAGACAGTATCTTGGTAGTGTTGTCCCTTATCGTGACAACTACTTTGCAGCTCTCAACTCAGCCGTCTTCAGCGATGGTTCATTCGTCTATATTCCACAGGGCACACGTTGCCCGATGGAACTATCGACATACTTCCGTATCAACGCCCGTAATACAGGACAGTTTGAACGTACACTCATCATTTGTGACGAGGGTTCGTACGTCAGCTACCTTGAGGGATGTACGGCCCCTATGCGTGACGAAAACCAGTTGCATGCGGCTATCGTTGAGATTGTAGTCTTGGACAACGCTGAGGTGAAGTATTCAACTGTACAGAACTGGTACCCAGGCGACGAGAATGGTAAGGGTGGTGTGCTCAACCTTGTCACAAAGAGAGGTCATCTTCGTGGTGTCAATTCAAAACTCTCGTGGACACAGGTAGAGACAGGTTCTGCCATCACTTGGAAATATCCATCTTGCATACTTCAGGGTGACAACTCACAGGCAGAATTCTATTCTGTTGCCGTGACCAACAACCATCAGGTAGCAGATACGGGAACCAAGATGATTCACATCGGCAAGAACACCCGTAGCACTATTATATCTAAAGGTATAAGTGCGGGTAAGAGCCAGAACTCATACCGTGGACTTGTTAAGGTTGGTACAAAGGCAGACGGTGCTCGCAACTACTCAAGTTGTGACTCTCTCCTCCTTGGTTCAGAATGTGGAGCACATACATTCCCTTATATGGACATTCACAACAATACAGCTACAGTAGAGCATGAGGCTACGACTTCAAAGATTAACGAAGAACAGCTCTTCTACTGCAACCAGCGAGGCATCTCGACTGAGGAAGCTGTAGGACTTATCGTGAATGGTTATGCTAAGGATGTCATCAACAAGCTCCCTATGGAGTTTGCCGTTGAGGCTCAGAAACTCCTGAGTGTAAGTCTTGAGGGTACTGTAGGATAGCCCCCTAACCCCCGAGGGGGGCAGTCATCATGAAAAATGATGTTTGCATATTCGGGGAAAACACTAAGCCATTCCCCCCAAACCGAATGGCCACCCCTTTTGAGGGGTCGGGGGGCTTTATGTTAGAGATAAAGAATTTACATGCCACAGTCAATGGCAAAGAAATATTAAAGGGAATTGACCTCACTATTAACGATGGTGAGATTCATGCCCTCATGGGTACAAATGGTGCTGGAAAGTCAACACTCTCCAATGTCATCGTTGGTAATCCTGCTTACGAGGTTACAGAAGGTAGCATCACTTTCAACGGCAAGGATCTTCTTGCCATGAAACCAGAGGAGCGTGCCCACGAAGGTATATTCATGTCATTCCAGACTCCTATCGAGATTCCTGGAGTGAGCATGACTAACTTCATGCGTGCTGCTGTAAACGCACGTCGTCAGGCTAAGGGCGAGGAACCTCTCAAGTCAACAGAGTTTCTCAAGATTATGCGTGAGAAGCGCAAGCTCGTTGAGATTGACCAGAAGCTCATGAACCGTTCTGTCAACGAAGGATTCTCTGGTGGTGAGAAGAAACGTAACGAGATATTCCAGATGGCTATGCTCGAACCTACGTTCTGCATCCTTGATGAGACAGACTCAGGTCTTGATGTGGATGCTCTCCGTATCGTAGCTGAGGGATTCAACAAGCTCCGCACATCTGAGACAAGTGCCATGGTCATCACTCACTATCAGCGTCTTCTTGACTACATCAAGCCAGACATCGTACATGTACTTATTGATGGTAAGATTGTCAAGACTGGTGGACCTGACCTCGCGCTCAAGATTGAGAACGAAGGATTCGACTGGATTAAGGCAGAGATAAGTTTATAAGTCTTTGAGTTTTTGAATTTGTAAGTTTTTATGTTCTTGAGTTTGTATTTTTTTTAGTTATGTGTGTTGGAAGATAATTCCCGTATCAATAACTAAAAAACTCCCGAACCCAATAACAAAAAAACTCAAAAACTTACAAACTTAAAAACTCAGAGACTCAAAAACTCAAATTATGAAAAGTGAACAGCAATATATAGAACTCTATGGTGAGGTAAGCAACCTTATCAAGCAGAAGAGTTGCGACGTTATGAACAATGTTCGTGATACCGCATTTGCTTCGTTTGAAAAGGTGGGATTTCCTTCCAAGAAGGTGGAGCGATATAAGTACACGGATGTGGATGCTTATTTTGCTCCTAACTATGGTGTGTCGCTCAACACACTTGAGGTTAAGCCTTCAAAGTACATCTTCCGTCTTGCCGAGTCACCAATAGACCTGTCAGCATATTACAACACAATTGCGGATAATAATGACGGCATCACAGCCCTCAATACCGCCATCGCACACGATGCCTTGGTCATTTACGTGCCAAGAAACACGAAAGCCGAAGACCCTATACAGGTTGATAACTGGCTTCGTGGCAACACATCAACAATGGTAAACCGTCGTGTCTTGGTCATTCTTGAGCAAGGTGCTGAGGCTACTATCATAATGAATGACCATGCCGAGGACAAGCAGCGTTTTCTTACGACACAGGTCATGGAGATATTCTGCAAGGATAACAGCCATCTTGACATCTATGAGATAGAGGAGACGACTCCACTCTGTAGCCGTTTCTCAAACGTATATATAAATGTGGAGCGCGACTGTACTGTCAAGCATAACAGCATAACTCTCTACAATGGTCAGACACGCAACCTCTGTGACGTGGTACTCAAAGGTGAGAACTCTGAGGTTACTCTCAATGGTTGTGCCATAGCAGGCGGAAGCCAGCGTATTGACAACAATACTCTCATCGACCATCGCGTACCTAACTGTACATCTAACGAACTATACAAGTATGTCGTAGATGATAAGTCAGTAGGAGCATTCGCAGGTAAGATTCTTGTTGAGAAGGATGCCCAGAAGACGGTAAGTCATGAGACCAATTCCAACCTGTGTGCATCTGCCGACGCGCGTATGTTTACTCAACCTATGCTTGAGATATATGCAGACGATGTGAAGTGTGCCCACGGTTCTACCGTAGGTGTCATGGATGAGACGGCTCTCTTCTATATGCGTCAGAGAGGCGTGCCAGAGGAAGAAGCACGTATGCTTCTCAAGAATGCTTTCATGGGACAGGTCATCGACCAGATACAGCTACAGCCACTTCGTGACAAGCTCTTTGTTAAGGTAGAGAAGCGTTTCCGTGGTGAACTTGAGAAATGTGATGATTGCAGACTCTGTAAATAATGAGAAATGAGTAATGAGTGATTAGTAATAACTATTTTGTGTTATGTGAACCGAATGATTATTACTCATTATTAATTACTAATTTCTAACTAATAAACAATGTACGACATAAACAAAATAAGGGAGGATTTTCCAATCCTTTCACGCAAGATATATAACCGTCCACTTGTCTATCTGGACAATGGAGCTACCACGCAGAAGCCACGCTGTGTAGTGGAGGCTATGGTGGACGAATATTATAATGTCAATGCCAACGTGCATCGTGGAGTACATTTCCTGTCACAACAGGCAACTGACCTTCACGAGGCAAGCCGTGAGACAGTGCGTGCATTCATCAATGCAAGGAGCACAAACGAGATTCTATTCACACGTGGCACTACCGAAAGCATCAACTTGTTGGCTTTCTCTTTTGGTGAGGCTTTCATTCATGAGGGTGACGAGATAATTGTCAGCACCATGGAGCACCACTCTAACATCGTGCCTTGGCAGATGATGTGCGAACGTAAGGGCGCAAAGCTTCGTGTCATACCTATGTTTGATAATGGCGAACTCGACATGGATGCTTACAAGAGACTGTTTAGCAAGACAACGCGTCTCGTATGCTGTGCACACGTAAGCAATGTACTCGGTACTGTCAATCCCGTCAAGGACATCATCACGATTGCTCATGAACATAACGTGCCTGTCCTTATAGACGGTGCTCAGAGCACGCCACACTTTAAGGTGGATATGCAGGAACTCGACTGTGACTTCTTCGCTTTCTCTGGCCACAAGATATACGGACCTACTGGCGTAGGCGTTCTCTATGGCAAGGAAGATTGGCTTGACAAACTTCCTCCCTATCAGGGCGGAGGCGAGATGATAAAGAACGTATCATTTGAGAAGACAACATACAACGAGTTGCCTTACAAGTTTGAGGCAGGAACACCTGACTATGTGGCTACCCATGCGCTTGCAAAGGCTCTCGACTACGTATCTGCACTTGGTATGGATAATATCTATGCTCACGAGCAGGAACTGACACGCTACGCCATGGAACGTATGAGTCAGATTGACGGTATGCGATTCATTGGTACGCCAAGTCATAAGGATGCAGTCATCAGTTTCCTTGTTGGCAATATTCATCATCTTGACATGGGTACGCTTCTCGACCGTCTTGGCATAGCGGTACGCACGGGGCATCATTGTGCAGAACCGCTCAT
>CAMOVB010000070.1:0-13219 GCA_946626925.1 uncultured Prevotellaceae bacterium | reverse complement strand
ACAAATGGAAGTTTTCAGGCGGAACGGATTACAAACTCAGTAAGACAGACAAGTTGACTATCTATTATCGTTTCCAGACGGAAAATGATGATGACGAACCAAATGGACACATCATCGGATTGGGTTATAACCATAAATTCTGATTATTATGAAGAAGTTATTTTTAATGTTTACTGCATTGGCATTCACGATGAATGCCTTTGCTGAAGACTTTTCACTATATTACGAATCCACGCAGGGAGGTAACAAGGAGATTAGTGCAGTGACTAATCTGCAGAAGATGACATTCACGGATGGCAAGCTTACAGTTACCTTCAAGGATGGAACTGTAAAATTCACGAATCTCTCGGAGGTAAAGCGCCTCTTCTTTGCCACTCCGACAACTGGAGTTGAGCAGGTTGAGGTAACACAGCAAAGCGTGAACGACTCAAAGGCTGTCTATGACTTACTCGGCCGTAAGGTTAGTGAGACTTTTGGAGACAATCTTCCAAAGGGAATGTATATTGTTGGTGGTAAGAAGGTACTTGTAAAATAATAAAGCGTATTATGAAAAGACTATTTCTATTCGCCCTTCCTCTCATGATGGGAGCAAGTGCAAGTGCCCAGCAAAAGGTATATGTATGCGATGGATTCAATGCCGAAGCCGTTACAGTTAATTCCACAGAGGACATAGTTGTTTCAGAGGCATCTAACACTATTAAGGTTGGAAGCAAGACTTTCAAACTCTCAGACGTTGACTCCCTCACTTTCTCTGCACCTATGTTCAATGAGGTGAAGGTGGCTTACAACGGTTCTACTGCAACCGTCACAATCCCTTCATACGTAAAGGGTGTGACAAGTTCCGTTACAGGAAGCACAGTTGTTCTAACAAGCAAGAATACTACGGATGAAATCCTCTATACAGTTTCAGGAACAAGTACAAATGGTTCGCTTACTATTATAGGTGAGTATAAGCTTAGCGTTGCACTTGCAGGTTTGAACCTTACAAGTACGACAACAAAGGCCCCTATAGACGTAGAGTGTGGCAAGCGTATCAACCTCATTCTTAACGAGGGAACAACTAATACAATTACTGATGGTGCGTCAAATGCTGCCAAGGGTGCCTTCTACACATCCGGACACCTTGAGATTGAGGGTGGCGGAACCCTTAACGTAAAGGGAAATGCCAAGCATGCCCTTTGTGCAAAGGAGTATCTCCAGATAAAGAAGACAACAGGTAAAATCAATATCCTTGGTGCCGTAAGCGATGGAATCCACTGTGGTAAGGGTAAGGAGAATGATGACAACAGTTTCTTCCAGATAAATGGTGGAGAGGTGACTGTTTCTAATGCTGGTTCCGACTGTATTGATTGTGACGACTACGGTTGTGCAATCATCAAGGGTGGTAACATTGTTCTTAATGTCACACAGAAAGATGGTACAGGTATCAAGGCAGACTCCTGCATCTACATGACAGGTGGTAATATAAATGTCGATGTTGCTGGCAATATCTCCGATGGTATTCGCGCTTCTTACGCCGCATACTTTGATGGTGGTAGTATTACTGCCAAGGTATCAGGAATGGGTGCAAGAGGTATTCGTGCCAAGAAGACAACAAAGACTACTGACACCGTACTCAATGGAGGATATCTGTACTTCAACGGCACAAACGCCGACATCACAGTCACAGGAACAAAGAATGTTGCCGACAATACCGTATGCTATGGTATCAAGGCAGATACTGAGTTCAAGCAGACGGCAGGAACAGTCACAATAACCGTATCATCTACAGATGACTCTACAAAGGCTTACAACTTCAAGAGCAATACAAGTACTGGTGGTACTCTTAATGTGAAGTAAGTAGATGTGGTATTTACCGAAACAAAAAAGAGGATGTGTCACATCCTCTTTTTTGTATTGTTTTCTTTCTTGGTTTTTTCTTTTGTTCTAAGAACTATTATAATTGTCTTCTTTTAACCTGAAAACATTACAATCTTAATCAGTCATCTTATATGAGCCAGTATTTACTATAGCATAAACAGCATAGAACGTCTTTCCTTTATACTCTGAACCTGCACCATAATAACTCCGAAGAATCAAGCCATCAATTGTCTGAGTCATACAATTAGCTCTTGCTTTTAGAGTCTTGAGCGCTTTTTCAGGAGAGCGCTGTGCTTTAACAAAGTTAGCGACAAAACCTAAATCGTAGTTACGAGTGTCATTAAGCTCATCCAATTCTTTGCAACAAGAAAAACTGAGCTTGTATTCAACTGGCTTTTCTGTGTAGAGATCCACATTGTAAGACACGGTCTCATCATCCTCTGCATAAGCCTCAATCATCTTGAGGTCAATGGTATTAACTACTTTACCATTGCAGATTGCCTCTACTTTGGCATCATATATTTCCACAAGATCCTTACTTAATGTGTAGAGACCTACATGGTGTGTTGGTTGATCTTCTGAAGAATTTTCAAAAGCTTCTTCTTTACTACATGATGAAGTAATCATCATCGCTCCTAATGACATAATAGTCATGAGCATAAACATGTTAAAATTTTTCTTCATAAAAGTGGACTGTGTTAGTAGGTGGTACATGTGATTTTTTTGGTAAAGCTTGATTACTTTCTTTGAATTAACTGTTGCAAATATCTATTTTTCCACTATTATCTCCCAACTTTTTTAAATATTTTTTTATATTTTCCTTATTTTTTTTGATATTTAGGAAATAAAGAATAATGGAAACGAAAAACGGTAATCATAATTAATTATTTTTTGCACATATATTCGTAACTCACTAATTGTAAGCAAATAAGATGTGTACATTTGACACTTATCACTGTACATTTAAGCGAAAAATAATCGCTGATTGACTTTATTTGCTTGGTTTTTAGGTATCAATTGATGTAATATAAGCGAGTAAAAGTACAAAATTGCCAACAGTAGCTTTTCTTTCGCTCAAAACAATACTTTTCTTCCATATTACGATTTTATTTATGATGTTTTGTCGTAAGTAGGTGTGCATAATTATTAAATATTATGTAGAGTTTCCTATCATTCCCTTAGGATTCTATTACAAATATCTACGATTTCTCAATAAAACATAATAAGCATATATATTTTTTGAGTAACTTTGCAATTAAATAAAAATACAAAACATTAATACAGAACACTATGTATAGTATCCTGAAAAATATATCTGATACATTGAGTGGCAAAGCAAGCATCTTTGTCATTCTTGTAGCAATCGTTACTTTTTTTGTTCCGGAACTCTTTGCATGGGTGAAAGGAAATACACAGACCATCATCCTAGGTGTCATCATGCTCACCATGGGACTTACGTTACGTCCAGAGGATTTTCGATTGCTTGCGAAACGCCCTTTAGACATTTTCCTCGGCACGCTCGCGCAGTTTACAATCATGCCTTTGGTTGCTTTCACGCTCTCTTGGCTTTTTGGTCTTGTTCCTGCTTTTGACCAATATGCTACGGCAATGGCTATAGGTATAATTCTCGTGGGATGTTGTCCCGGAGGAGTAAGTTCAAATATCATGTCATTCCTTTGTGGCGGTGACGTGGCTTATTCAGTCGGAATGACTTGTGCCAGTACCCTGCTTGCTCCAGTCCTTACTCCATTGCTTGTGCTCTGGCTCGCAGGTGCAAGAGTGGACGTGGATGCCATGGGAATGTTTCAGCAGATACTGATTGTAACAATCATTCCTATTGCCGTTGGCTTCTGTCTCAACCTATGGCTTGGACATAAAGATGTATTCAAGAAGATACAGGCAACAATGCCTGGTCTCTCAGTTGCCTGTCTTGCTTGCATCGTGGGAGGAGTTGTGACTACTGTTCACGATCCACTCGTTGAAAACGGCCTTGTACTCTTTCTCCTTACCTTCGGCATGGTGTTCTGCCACAATACAATAGGTTATATTCTTGGCTATAGTGTAGGTACGCTTTTCAAGTTCTCCAAAGCTAAGAAACGCACCGTGAGCATCGAAGTTGGTATGCAGAACGCTGGTCTTGGTACAAATCTTGCCATGACATTCTTTGTCGCCACCAATCCAATGGCAGTTGTCCCATGTGCCATTTCTTGCGCTTGGCATTCTATAAGTGGCACTATCCTTGCCAACATTTTCAAGAGCATGGACAAACGAAAAGGATAGTTGTTCCGTTGAAAATTACATTATAAGTACAAAATCCGCAATAAAAGCAATTGAATAATAGCGTATTTGTAACTTTTATTCCTAAAACTATGCATTCATTACCGAATAATTGTTATTTTTGTAACAATTATTATTTCAATTATCCGTGATAATCCCTTTTTGTACTAATTCGTGCACAAACGCATAGACATGATTGTCACGAGTGATTGACGCATTGGTTTAGGAATATCAGATAATGCTTATGTATTTCGTAAGGGTCAAAACAATTTTATTTGTTACATTATTTTTACTGATTAATAGCGTCTGGGCGCAGAACATACTTGTAAAGGAACTTCCAACATATTCGCAGTTGCCAGTTACCAATCTTCATCATATAACTCAGGACAAAGAGGGTTATATGTGGTATGGTACGGATGCTGGTCTGTGTCGTGACAACGGATACCAGATAGACGTATTCCATAACGACATACACGACCCTAACTATTGGAAATCAAACCGAATAATGGACTTGACTGTCGGCAAGAACGATTTCATATGGACAATTACAACCTCGGGCTTGTACTATCTCAACAAGTCCAACTACAATATGCACGAAGTGGTGCATAAGGACATTCCAAGCACAAAACTCAACTTCATTTTCTGTGCCTCCGATGGTACAATATGGGTAACAGGTGGTAAGAAAATCATTCACGTCACGGCTCTTGGTGAGGTCATCAGAACGTATGACGCCAAGAACCCGGGCGATGGAAACAAGCACCTTAATCAGGTGAGCGAAGATGCCGACCATAACATCTGGCTATACGAGTGCAGGGGTGTACTCTGTAAGCTCGACAAGCGTAAAGATGAGTTTATCCAGTGTGACTGGCCTGTCAACTGTGAGCCTTATGGCGGATTCGTTCACGACACCAAGAACAAATGCTTCTGGATTTCCACATGGGGCAAGGGCGTCGTGAAGTACATTCCAGGTGGTGAAGACGGTACAAAGGGAACTGTCGAGTATCAGCCATGTACCATTGAGGGTAATACACTTAATCTTAACAAGTCAAAGATTGTCTCAATGACATCCACTAGTAACAACCGCCTCATTGTCTGTTGCGCCATGGATGGATTATATGTATATGAGGTTGGTGACGATGGTAAACTCCATCCTTTCAACACCGACGGACTTCTTCCTCCGGGCAAAAAAGTATTTGCACATATGTACCGAGATGCCAAGGACAACATCTGGGTGGCATCCTATTCACCACACACGTTCATTCTCTCGCCTAATAACTCTGGTATTGACAGATACGACATCCCGGAGGTTTTTGCAAAAAACGACATACAAACTATTGTTGAGAACATCGTCTTTGAGGGTGACTACGCGTGGATATGGCATCTTAGACTTAACCTGATGCTTCACAACAGAAAAACGGGTGAGTCGAACATCGTTCTCAGCAACCAACATGAGGACTTTGGTTCAAATGTAATGGCTAACCGTGTTAGTGGTGATGGTATATGGTCCACACGTAACAATAAGATTGTTCTTCTCCAGCATGAAGGCATGAAGGTGCGTTGCACGGAGATAGCAGAACTCGATAAGGTTATCCGCGATCTATACGAGGACAATAATGGTTGTCTTTGGGTAGGAACGGATTCGGCTATATGGTCATACGATGTCAATAAAAAGACGGTAAAGAAGGTCTTTGACAAGACTGGCGTTATCATGCGTATGCGCCTGCACGATAAGACTAAAAAACTGTATTTCATATCCGAGAAACTCGGTCTTGTGGAAGGTAACATCAGCAACGGAAAGATACGCAACCTGTCTGAAGGTATTCACGAGGTGTTTGAGTCACTCGATATATCTCCATTTGGTGACGTATGTGCCACTACCGAGGTCGGTAGTGTCTATCTATTTAATATTAAGCAAGACAAACTATTGCGTACGTCGAATGCCTCACTTGAGAGCAATGACGAGATATCAGACGTAGCATTCGACTCAAGCAATCACCTTTGGCTCTTAACGCGTCAGTACATCAAGGAGTTCAACCCAACGACCAAGACCTCACGCTACATCTATGCTTCAGACAGCGACATAGACCTCGACTATATCTGCCACCTTCAGAAGGTAGGCAATAAGATGTGTATAGCAGGAGCTGGTGGATATCGTCTTGTACCATCATCCTCTGTCATCGATTCAGATATCGTGGACGTAGTACCAGTCGTCACCTCGTATGTCGTGGATGGTAAGAAACACCTTATTTCGTCCTCACTCAAGGAGATATCCATTGCACCAGACGCGATGAACGTGTCTGTCAATTTCAGTACATTCAACCATCTCCATGCAGACCGCATACGTTTTGCCTATAGTCTCCACACGGAAGACTCAGAGCCATCACATTGGGTTGAATTGCCTCGTGGACATAATACAGCTTATTTCGTCGATATCAACCCAGGCAAGTATGTGCTTGATGTCCGTGCAACTGACGCCTACGGTAACTGGGGTGAGCCTATACGATGTATCACGATTGACAGTCTTCCTAAGTGGTACGAGACCGTTTGGTTCTATCTTGCCGTGCTACTGTTCATAATTTTCTTCGTCTATTATATTGCCCACATCTACTATCGCAACAAGATGCAAGACCTGGAGATTCAGAAACTCGTCAATCTTGCCAAAGAAGTACGCGAGAGCCAGTCGCTCCGCATCATCAATGGAGCAACTGAGGTCAACGTTGATGATGAACCAGAGGAAGAGCCAGAGGATGCCGTCAAAGATGAAGTTGAAGAACCTGTGGAACGTGTCCTTACTAAGGCGGAGCAAAAGTTCATAGCAGATGCCAAGGCGATGGTGGAGAAGAACATGAGCGATTCGGGTTATACTACCGAACGCTTTGCCAGCGACATGTGTATGAGCCGAATGAACCTCTATCGCAAGATACAGAAAATAACAGGACAGAAACCATCCGAGTTTGTCCGTATGATACGACTTCATACAGCTGCCAAGATGTTGCGTGAAGGTGATGCCTCTGTATCAGCCGTAGCTGAAGCCGTGGGATTCTCCTCACCATCCTACTTCACTAAGTGTTTCAAGGAAACATTTGGTATGCAACCACTCCAGTATCATTACTATCGTAACGATAAGAGTAATTGAGATTAGATAAATCATCATTTTCTCTCTACCAAAAAAAGCTTCCCTGCGAATGCAGGGAAGCCGTATTTATGAATGTTCAGTCATGTGTGACTGGAAACAATCTGTTAGTCAACTGATGACACAGAACGACGACGAGCATCACCAATCTGTCCATTACCACCATCAATTGGGGCGTTGCCTGTAGATGTGACTTGATCAGTATCGCCTGTACCATTAATGATAGCAGAGCCTGTGCCACTACCAACAAGAAGTGATGCTCTGAGTCTTGTGCATGCCTCGTTTGAAGCTGGGGCTACATAATTTTTCTTTACCATTTTTAGTTAATTATTATTTGATTAAAAGTTTACTTTACATATACCTTCTTGCCACCCTTGATATAGAGCCCAGACTTAGCGTTCTTAGCCTTTGCACCATTGATAGAGAAGATTTCACCATTATCTACAGACTCAACAACTGCGTTAGCGATAGCTGTAGCCTCGTCTGCACTGAAACCATCTGTATTGATACGAATCTTTGCGCCATTTTCATTGCTTACGAACATAGCCCAACGATTAACACCGAGAGTAAGGTTATTCATTGACTGTGGAACGAGACAAAGCTCACCACCTGACATAACATACTTGCCTGCTTTACCTGCACTTGCTTCACTCAAGATTCCTTCGAACTCTGCAACTGAGTATTTATTATTGCCATCAGAAGGAGATGCAACCGTAGAAACACCAGTCTTAATATTCTTTACACCTACAGTCTTAGCTGCGATGAATAGAGGTGTCTTTGCATTCACAGTCTCAGTTGTAGAAACCTTAACGATGTTGATAACAAGTTCACCATTTACTTCTACTACGTCGTCAACCTTAGCAAGAACAACGTCGGCAGTATTGTCCTTCAAATTCACTGAGAATGGAAGGTAGAGTGACTGCCACTTATTAGCTACCTTGAACTCACGAACGTAAGTGATATCCTTCTCCGTTTTAGACTCTGCAGTAGCAACACCATCAGTCACTGTAAGCTCGCCGATTACTGGTTCAACATATTCTAATACTCCGAATACAGTGGCAGTCTTATTACGATAGATTGAAGCTTCATCTGCATCCGCATCAAATCCGAAGAATCCGTTTGCTGTCTTAATCGTTATACCGCCAGTAACAGGTATAATCTCGTAAGCTGTATATGTGTTTGTTGATGTTATCAGAGACCATCCGTCATTTGACTCATCAGTAACTTCATTTCTGCCATTTGAAATTATATATTTACCATTGTAATTCTGTCGGAAGTAAATTTTACTCTGAACGGCAGAGACTTTAACGCCATCAGATGTAATTGTCAGGTAATTACCACCAGCGGTAGTTAACTGATATGCTTGTTTCTCATTAGGAACTGTTACAGCTGGTATTTCAACAGCATCGACAGCCTCAACAGTTCCAGCAGCTTCTACAGCCTGAATAGCTGCATTAACGTTTTCTTCTGGGTACTGGAAAACGCCATTACCCACAGGAAGTGCATTCAAAGAAGTAAGCTTTGCTGACTTTGCATTGGCAAGCGCCTGTGCTGCAATCTCTTCTTCTGTCTTGTTTGACTTGTGCTTATAGACACCAGATACCTTGACAGTACCACCAGCACCCCATCCTGTCATCAATGTAACTTCTGGAATTTCTGTTGTTCCTGCTGGAATATCAATTACAAATTCATCCATGCCAGCAACTGATGTCATATCTTGGTTTCCTTTGTAAGCAATATGCCAGTTGCCTTGAACAGTCTCCGCAAATTTAACGATAACCTTATCGCAACCTGTCACATCAACATGTTCATTCTTAAACGCGAACTGAAGACCATCTGTAGCAGTAAATGTAACATAATTTGAGCTATTAACCTTTGTACACATTGTAAAGCCATTCACTGGCGTTTCTGACATTGAGATAACCTCACAATCCTCTATTGTAGGTGCTGTGTATTGTACAGGAGCTGGCTCGTCTGTACCATTTGGGCTGTCTGTACCTGTACTACTGCTTGTTGGAGCCTTGTGTTTGTAAACACCGATGAGGTCAACACTTATATTATCAGCCCACATTGAAAGCATAGTGATTTCAGGAATTACATCATTTTCCACACGGCTATTAGGGTCTTTTGACCATTCATACTTGTACTCTGTTACTCCACTTGGAAGATCAGTCGTCGCATTGTTGTTATCCCAAAATGCGACTTTCAATCCACTTGGAGTAGGATTTGCAAACTTGATAAGAATATAATCACAACCAGAGACATCTTCCTTCAACATCTTAAACACAACAGAAATGTCTCCATTCGTTGTGTAACGCGTAAAACCATTCATAGCTCTGGCATTAGCAGGATTAACAAAACCGCCGACCTCTGCACCGTATTGATCCAAAGGAATCTCGACGAGGTCATCGTCGTCAGCATCTTCCTCTGCAGTTTGAATAAGTGCAGGTAACTCAGCAGCCTCTGCTACATACGGAACAGAAACAGATGACACAAAAAGTGCCATTACAAACAAGAAATGTCTTTTCATAAGATTTAATTTTAATTAAGATAAAATGTAGTTCAAAAGTTCGTAACCAAATGCAATTAAAGAATTATAGTTAGTCGCCTTTTTCAATAGTATCGCAAAGTAACATAAAAACTAATTATCAAACAAGAGTTTACCAGCAGAATTATGGCAGATGTAACAAATCGAAAAATAATAAAAACAAATGCGCAAATCGGAAAGCACACGCATGCGTGCTTTTTACTCGAAGTCAACATCGTAGTTACTACATTAGAAACAATAACGGAGCCACAAAATGATGACGACTCCGTTGTTTTTGCTATTTATTCTTTAATGGATGAGTTATCTTGTAAACAATCAATGAAGCGTTGAGGACAGAACGACGGTTACGCTTATACCAATGCTTTAGATAGTACTTGTTCAGTCGTCGGTGTGTCACTCCCAATGCTTTCATCTGTTTAGTTACTTCATTTATTTTCTGAAAACCTTGTTTTGACACATACCTCTGTTTAAGAAGACTCTCAAGCATTATGGCTGTTGCTTCATTTAGATACCTGCGGCGATTGGATTGCATTACGGAACCATCAATTGGATTGCTGAGGCAATATGTACACATATATGACATCACCTTGACTATGTGGTCTAAGTTACGCTTGATACATGCCTTTGTGGTACTGCTGCCTTCGTTACCGATATTGTAATGATAAAGGTCTATGTCAAATACCATGAGTGTCTTAACGGCATCAAGTGGTACGAGACAATATATCATGTCCGTGTAACAAACACCTCCAGGGAGTTCAAGATGCTTTTCCCTTAGAAGCGAGGTCTTGTAAGTCATGGTGTGCATATTGAATGCCTCGCCACGCTCAGAGTGCTTGAGGATTTCAAACGAAGCAAAGTCATATTCCTTGCCAAACACTACGTCTTCAGCCTTAACCTGTTTTAGTTCATGTCTGATGATATCTTCCTCAATCTTGTTTGTTGTTACAAGGTCGGCATCACAATTCTTCAAAGCATCAACAAATACCTGCAACTTACCATCAACAAAATAGTCATCAGCATCGAGAATTCTGAAGTACTTACCTCGTGCCTCAGCCAATGCTGTATTGATGGTAGTACCATAATGACCGTTAGGTTTGTCTATCACACGTATTGAGTCCGGATAACGTTCGGCATAAGACATGGCGATATCGTGCGAACTATCGGTACTACCGTCGTTCACAACAATCACGTCAATCAAGTCAATGTCGGAAATAATCAGAGAATCAAGACAACGCACCAGATATTTTTCCATATTATATGTCGGTACGACTACCGAAACAATCTTATCCATACACAATATCATTAGAGATTACGCGTGCAAAGTTAATACTTTTTTATGGCAAATGACTGATACATTCATCAAAAACTACACTTATTTGCCTATGATGATTATTTACGACACAAATAGAAATGTATTATCCCATTTTTATGCTACCTTTGCATCTGATAGATATAAAACGAAATTATAGAATGATATTTGTAAGAGACAAAGGACAGATGTGCAACAATATGTTGCAGTATGGTCATATGTATGCCTGGGGCAGAGAGCATGGCAGGACGACTGTATCAATGAGATTTGCATACAAATACCAATATTTCAACATCTGTAATACCAAGTACCATTGGTTTGTAACCTATCTCTTCGCAAAATGGGGAGCAGGTCTGGGACTTATACCGCGCGTCACATTCCCATTCGAGAAAGGACTGGACACAAGTAAGCAAGAGGCAGAGTTGATGCAACACCGCATGTGCATAGCCGAAGGATGGAGAGTTGAGTTTCCCGAACTGTTTAGAAAATACAAGAAAGAGATAATAGAACTGTTCCAGTTCAAGACTTATATATCAAAGACGGTCAAAGAACGAATGGCAGAGCGCGACGGGGGCAAGACCATGCGTCTCGGTGTACATATCCGTCGTGGAGACTATAAGACATGGAATGATGGCAAATACTTCTTCAACGACATTGTATATGCATCATTCATCACACGTTTCATGAGGATAAATCATGACCGTAAAGTGTCGGTATATATTTCGACCAACGACCCAGGTGTGAATGAAGCAACATTTCGTAAACTGTGTGATGACAATAATATATTCATTCTCAAAGGCAATCCTGCAGAGGACTTATGTATGCTCTCTGAGTGCGACTACATTATTGGACCTCCAAGCACATTCTCTCTCGTTGGGTGTATGTATCGCGATATTCCACTACATTGGATGATGACATCAGATCCAGAGGCACTGACTACGGATGGCTTCAAGTCATTTGATGAATTATTTACGCAAATACTATAACAGCATGGATGTTAAAATAGCAGTAGCATACCATAAGGAAGGATTTATAGTAAATCATCCTTATCTAATCCCTGTTCAAGCAGGTAAGGCAATATCCAAAAAGAATTTGCACATTCAGGGTGATGATGAAGGCGACAACATCAGTTGGAAGAACCTATGGTACTGTGAATTAACAGTACTCTATTGGCTATGGAAAAATACCAAAGCCGATTATAAAGGACTGATTCACTATCGCCGTTCATTTACGGTTAAGAAAGCATTTTGGCTGTATAAGACTTTGCTACGCATCAAATACACAGCAAGACGGTTCAGTTCCATTTGGTCGCCATACTCAAGTCTTGGTGTCAAGAAGCAGTATGGATGTAGAAGTATAGAACAATACCAAAAGGATGTAGATATATTCACCAAGAAGATAGATGTATTACTGGCAAAGGGAATAAATGTTATCGCTCCCCACCCTGGTCGTTTCTTCCTTTCTATAAGGCGGACATTATGCTGGGAAGTTGGAGGCACGTCAATAGATGTGATGGACAAGATTGTAAAGGAGCATTATCCTGACTTCTTCCCCCACTATGACAGGGCGATGAACGGAACAATTTTCTACAACTGCAATATGTCCGTAATGGACAACAACACCTTCAACGAATATTGCACTCTCCTTTTTGGAATATTAGAGAAGCATGAGGAAGAGATGGTGAATCAAGGATTCCTCATGAACGTTAGTAAGGAAAAGTCGTACGCAAGGGTATCTGGATACCTCGGCGAAATGATTACGAATGCTTACATCCAATATTGTTTATCCACAAACAAGAAAGTCAAGATTCTACCTGTTTCATTCTTGAAAGGGTAAACTAACAATTTAAGGACGTAAGAACCTACAAACTCAAAAACTTAAAAACTTACAAACCCAAAAACTTACTATGCCAATATCCGTAGTAATAAATACATATAACGCAGAGAAGCATCTTGCAAGGGTACTCGATACGGTCAAGGATTTTGACGAGATAGTTATCTGTGACATGGAAAGTACAGATAGCACACTTGACATAGCCAATAAATACGGCTGCAAGATTGTCACCTTTCCAAAAGGAAACTGCGTGAGTGCA
>CAMOVB010000069.1:0-13465 GCA_946626925.1 uncultured Prevotellaceae bacterium | reverse complement strand
GTCCTAATGCGCGTCGTATGCGTGAGTCGATGGGCTATCGTGTCATTCAGGCACGTTGGGCAGGCAAGGGTAGTGGTCAATATCCTGTTACGCTCCGTGTGGTAGGACATGATGATATTGGTATTGTCAACAACATTACTTCCATCATCAGCAAGGAGAAGAATGTGCTCTTGCGTGGCATCAGCATCCAGTCATCCGAGGATGGCTTGTTCTCTGGTACGCTTACCATCATGATTCAGGAGCAGAAACAGCTTTCAGGACTTATCAAGAAGATTCAGACGGTCAAGGGTGTGAAGCAGGTGATAAGATAATTGACAATTGATAATTGATAATTGACAATGCCGCCCGGCGAAGCTGTTTTAACTTTTAATTTTTAACTTTTAACTCCGAAGGTCGGGGGGCTTTCTTTATGAAGATAACATTATTATTAGTAGGCAAGACAGTCAATAAGGACTTTGTCAAGCTGATAGACGAATATGCAGGTAGGGTGAAGCATTATATTGGCTTCGAGATTGTCACAATACCTGAACTGAAGAATACCAAGAGCATGTCGGCTGAACAGCAGAAGCAGGCAGAGGGTGAGCTTATCCTGAAACAGTTGCAGGGAGGCGACCATGTCGTGCTCCTTGACGAGCATGGCAAGGAGTTCCGTTCCATCGAGTTTGCCGACTGGATGACTCGTAAGATGAATACCGTCAGCAAGCGTCTTGTATTCATCGTGGGTGGTCCTTACGGTTTCTCTCCGTCCGTGTATGATGCTGCAAATGAGAAGATATCACTCTCCAAGATGACCTTCTCCCATCAGATGATACGTCTCATCTTCGTCGAGCAGATTTACCGTGCCATGACCATCATCAAGGGTGAACCTTATCACCATGAATGATGTAAAAACATTGACTGCAGCCCCCTAATTTTGCATTTTGAATTTATAATTTTTAATTAAGAACATATATTACCAAACAGATATCCGAATAGTATGAGTTATGATTTGATGGTGCTGGATAAGCACAAGCGTTTTGAAAGAAAAGAAGACTTCCTGAACTGGTATAATAAGGTTACTGAATGGGAAGATGATTTGGATTATAATGACTACAAGCATGCTACCCCTGAGCTTCAGGAATGGTTCCTTGACATGAAAGACACATTCCCACCTTTGAATGGAGAGTTTGCTCCTTCTGATGACGAAGTGGATGAAGGTGAGCATTATATGTGTGATTATTGTATTGTCAAGGATGCTATATATTGTGCGTTTGCGTGGTCGGATGCAGAAGATGCGTATAAACTGTCACAGGAAAAGGCAAAGACGCATGATGTTGCATTCTTTGATGTAGAGAGTGGTCTTGTCTATTATCCTGACGGCTATGTAATGAATCTGGCTGACGAAACGAAGGCTTCCAATAATAAAATACAGGAGTCATCTACGAAGGCACAGACGTCATCTTCATACCAGAAATATAATTTTGGCGAAAAGTACGAAGTAACGTTTGTCCGGGGTATGATTGGGATTGGTGTAATCCTCTTTTTTGCTGTGCTTATATCTATAGGAGTTGCGTTGGATGATAGCATTGAACCATGGGCAAGTGCTTGTATTATTGCAGCAATCATTATTGTTTCATTATCGTTAATGTATTGTCAAAAACGATTTATGAAGAAGGATTATTTATATCTCGATTGTGAGGGTGTTCATGTCAATATTAAGAATAGGCATACGAATAAACGAGATGAGGGATGCATTCTTTGGAAAAATATCGCTAAGTTTGAAAGAGTCGAGGCTCGCAGAGAAATTCTCAATGTTTATTTTAAGAATGGTAATTTTGTCTCATATGATTTGTCATTTTTCTATTTCTCCAAAAAACGCTTTTTTGCTGCTGTGGATTATTATAGCTCTATGGCTAATGCTCGTGTGGGAAATAATGACTCATCATGTATTGAAAAGTCTTCGCGTACAGATTGGAAGAGTATAGGCATCATGGCTTTAGGTATGCTTGCTGTAGGATTGCTTAAACTATTGTTAAAGTATGTTTTTTCGTAAGCGGCAATCCTGAACTTGCATATTTCTTCGTACTAATCATTTGTATGTTTATTTTGTTCGTTTCATACATTCTGTTTATCTTTGCATTGTGATTCGAGGTGAAAGCAAAATTTCTACAAATGTTTTCTAACCACGAATTACACGAATTTTCACGAACTTCAAGTCCTCTTATTGGTGTTATTACACTAAGGCAACACGTGTTGTCTGCGAATAACACGAATGCCATCCGGATGATTGGCGGGCTAAAAAGATTCGTGCTATTCGTAATTGCACGAGCAATTCTTCGTGTAATGAAAACAGCCTTGAATTACAGATTTCGTGAAAATTAGTGTAATTCGTGGATGGAAAAATATCACCCTCTTGAATTCATGGATTCTTGTGGTTCTAATTTTGAATTTCTAATTTTGAATTAAATATAAGTATGGCAACAGTTGACGATAAGAAAGTGATATTCTCAATGGTCGGAGTGAGCAAGACCATTCAGCAGAATCAGAAGCAGGTGCTTAAGAACATTTACCTCTCTTTCTTCTATGGTGCCAAGATCGGTATCGTGGGTTTGAATGGTGCGGGTAAATCTACGCTCATGAAGATTATTGCAGGGCTTGACACTCAGTTCCAGGGCGAAGTGGTGTGGAGCCCTGGTTACAGCGTTGGCTACCTGCCACAGGAACCTAAGCTTGACGAGACAAAGACGGTCAAGGAGAATGTGATGGAGGGAGTGCAGTATGTGTATGATGCTCTCCGCGAATATGATGAGATAAATGATAAGTTCGGCCTCCCTGAGTATTATGAGGATGCTGACAAGATGGAGCAGCTCATGAACCGTCAGGCAGAACTTCAGGATATAATCGACTCTACCGATGCGTGGAACATGGACAGCAAGCTGGAGCGTGCAATGGCTGCCCTCCAGTGTCCTCCTGGCGACTGGAGCGTGGAGAATCTTTCGGGTGGTGAGCGCCGTCGTGTGGCTCTCTGTCGCCTTCTCCTCTCCAAGCCGGATGTGCTCCTGCTCGATGAGCCAACCAACCACCTTGACGCTGAGTCAATCGACTGGCTGGAGCAGCATCTCCAGCAGTATGAGGGTACGGTCATTGCCGTCACTCACGACCGCTACTTCCTCGATGATGTGAGTGAGTGGATTCTTGAGCTTGACCGTGGCGAGGGTATTCCTTGGAAGGGCAACTACTCAAGCTGGCTTGAGCAGAAGTCAAAGCGCATGGCTCAGGAGGAGAAGACGGCAAGCAAGCGTCGCAAGGCTCTCGAGCGTGAGCTGGAGTGGGTGCGCATGGCGCCTAAGGCTCGTCAGGCAAAGGGTAAGGCTCGTCTTAACTCTTACGACAAGATGCTCAACGAGGAGCAGAAGGAGCGTGAGGATAAGCTTGAGATATTCATCCCTAACGGCCCTCGTCTCGGTAACAAGGTCATCGAGGCAAAGCACATGGCTAAGGCGTTTGGCGACAAGGTGCTCTTCAAGGATCTCAACTTCAATCTTCCACCTAACGGCATTGTGGGTGTCATTGGCCCTAACGGTGCTGGTAAGACAACCATGTTCCGCCTTATCATGGGGCTTGAGACGCCTGATGCCGGTACGTTTGAGGTGGGCGAGACGGTCAAGCTTGCATACGTTGACCAGCAGCATAAGGACATCAAGGCAGACGAGAGTGTGTATCAGGTGGTGAGCCAGGGCAACGAGACGATTCGTGTCGGTAATCGTGACCTCAATGTGCGTGCTTATCTGAGCCGTTTCAACTTCAATGGTGCTGACCAGGAGAAGATGTGTGGTGTGCTCTCTGGTGGTGAGCGTAACCGCCTCCATCTTGCCATGGCTCTCAAGCAGGAGGGTAATGTGTTGCTCCTTGATGAGCCGACGAACGATATTGACGTGAACACGCTTCGTGCGCTTGAGGAAGGTCTTGAGAACTTCGCTGGTTGTGCGGTGGTCATCAGCCACGACCGTTGGTTCCTCGACCGTATCTGTACCCACATCCTTGCATTCGAGGGTGACGGCGAGGTGTTCTTCTTTGAAGGCTCATACACTGACTATGAGATTAACAAGGCAAAGCGTCTTGGCATTGAGGAACCTAAGCGTGCTCGCTACCGCAAGCTGATGGAAGACTGACCTTGGTGCGCTTGCGCACCAAGGAGTTAAAAGTTAAGAGTTAAAAGTTAAAAGGGGAAGTTGGGGAGTTAGGAATTAAGAATTAAGATTTTATTCAATGAGGAACTAAGCGAAGCGGTCTCACTGACCGTAGGAAAGTAATTAGAAATGAGGAATGAGGAATTAATAGCTATTCGCTGATAAACTCACATCTGCGAGAACTAAAAAAAACTTAAGAACCTATAAACTCAAAACACAGAGAGCACAGAGAACTCAGAGGGGTTCTCAGAGTAAAACTCTGTGTACTCCGTGTCCTCTGCGTTGAATTATTTCTTGAAACACAGAGAGCACAGAGGGCACAGAGGAATAATAATTCCTCAAATAAGTAAAACTCTGTGTACTCCGTGTCCTCTGCGTTGAATTATTTCTTGAAACACAGAGAAAGCAGAGAGCACAGAGGAATAATAATTCCTCAAATAAGGAAAACTTAAAGTGTACTCCGTGTCCTCTGCGTTGAAAAAATCTGTGTCCTCTGTGTTGGGAAAATCTTTAACAAAGAGAGCGCCAACTTGTTCGCACACAATAAAAAAGTAGTAATCATTTGGTGTTTAGTGTGAAATAACGTATTTTTGCAAGTAGAATAGATAATTAAAACTTAATTGAGTATGGATGCTGTATCAATGAATAATCTCCTGAACTATCTGCAGGGGCTTTCTCTTACTGCAAGCAACCGCAAATGGCTTGCTGGCAAACTGATAGAGCCACTTGAGGATAAAGCCAGCGAGAGTGATGTGGAAATCCTCGACGGAATAAAGAATTCCTTGCAACAATTCAAAGATTATAAAGAAGGAAAAATAGAATTCGGAACTTGGGAGGAACTGATGAATGAAATATAATTTTCTATACGCACCAGAGTTTCGTAAAAATCTGTGTCCTCTGCGTTGAAAAAAATCCGTGTCCTCTGCGTTAAAAAAATCCGTCTTTCGGACGAGCGGACTAAGATATATTTTTCTCTATTCACTATTCACTTTTCACTTATCTCGGGCTTTATGTCAATCGAAGAAGAAATACTATCATTGAGAAAGGAGCTGAATCAGCATAACTACAACTACTATGTGCTGAATCAGCCGACTATCTCTGACTATGACTTTGACCAGATGATGAACAAGCTTCAGGATCTGGAGATGTTCTATCCACAGTATGCTGACCCTAACTCTCCTACGCAGAGGGTGGGTTCGGACCTTAACCAGTCGTTCAGGACGGTGCCTCACAAGTACCCGATGCTGTCGTTGGCTAACACGTACAACGAGGCGGACATACGTGAGTTCTACGAACGTGTGAGCCAGGGCTTGGAAGGCGAGGAGTTCGAGGTGTGCTGCGAGATGAAGTATGACGGCCTCAGTATTTCGCTCACCTACGTTGACGGCAAGCTCGTGCAGGCGGTGACGCGTGGCGACGGCGTGCAGGGCGATGATGTGACAGCCAACGTGCGCACCATCAGGAGCATTCCTCTCACTCTCCGTGAGGGGCTTGGCTATCCTCACGAGTTCGAGATACGTGGCGAGATACTCATGCCTTGGACATCGTTCGAGGCGCTCAATGCGGAGCGTGAGGCAAAGGAGGAACCGCTCTTTGCCAATCCCCGTAATGCGGCTTCGGGTACGCTCAAGTCGCAGAAGTCGTCGCTCGTGGCAAGTCGCAAGCTCGATGCCTACCTCTACTATCTCCTTGGCGACGACATCCCTGCCGACGGCAATCACTATGACTCCATCCGCATGGCTGAGTCGTGGGGCTTCAAGGTGACGCAGGGGATGCGCAAGTGCAAGACGGTGGAGGAGATACTCGAGTTCATCGACTACTGGGACAAGGAGCGCAAGAACCTCCCTGTTGCTACCGATGGCATAGTGCTCAAAGTTAACTCGTTCCGTCAGCAGCGCCACCTCGGTTATACTGCCAAGAGCCCTCGATGGGCAATAGCATACAAGTTCAAGGCAGAGCGTGCCTGCACCCGTCTCAATGAGGTGACCTATCAGGTGGGACGTACGGGTGCCGTCACTCCTGTTGCCAACATGGATCCCGTGCAGCTGGCAGGTACGCAGGTCAAGCGTGCGTCACTCCACAATGCCGACATCATTGCCGAGCTTGACCTCCACATAGGCGACATGGTGTATGTGGAGAAGGGTGGTGAGATTATCCCTAAGGTGGTGGGTGTGGATAAGGACAGCCGTAAGGAAGGTATGCAGAAGGTGGAGTTCATCCGCACGTGCCCTGAATGTGGTGCACCGCTCGTGCGCTACGAGGGCGAAGCTGCCCACTACTGTCCTAACGATTCCGCTTGTCCTCCACAGATTAAGGGACGCATTGAGCACTTTATCTCTCGCAAGGCGATGAACATCGACAGCCTTGGCCCTGAGACGGTGGACGACTTCTATCAGCGAGGGCTCATACACAACATAGCTGACCTCTACACGCTCACGGTGGCACAAGTGTGCAACAACAATCGCAACCGTGAACTCTCTGCACGTAAGATAGTGACAGCCATCAAGGAATCCGTCAACGTGCCTTTCGAGCGTGTCGTGTTTGCCATCGGCATACGCTTCGTGGGTGAGACGACAGCCAAGTTGCTTGCACGTCACTTCAAGACGATGGATGCGCTTGCCAGTGCGAGTGTCGAGCAGCTCCTTGAGGTGGACAAGATAGGCGAGGTGATTGCCGAGAGCATCTGGCGTTATTTCCGTGACGAGAGGAACGTGGAGATACTCGCGCGCCTTCGTGAGGCAGGTCTTCAGATGTCAGTGTCGGAGGAAGACCTTGCTGGTCAGACGGACATCCTTGCCGGTCAGAGCATCGTGATAAGCGGTGTGTTTGCCAAGCATTCGCGCGACGAGTACAAGGCACTCATTGAGAAGAACGGAGGCAAGAATGTGGGCAGCATATCCAAGAAGACATCCTTCATCCTTGCAGGCGAGAACATGGGTCCTGCCAAGCTCGAGAAAGCCGAGAAACTGGGTGTCAGGATAATGAACGAGGATGAGTTCCTGGCGATAATTAGTAATGAGTAATTAGGAATTGTTACTGATTACGTCATCTGGGAGCAAAGATACAAAGAGCATGGGAGTGAATGAAATGAACGAAATAGAAAAGAACACTCAAATTGTGTCAACGGTGTCGACACAATCTCTGTTGCATGACTTGCGTCAGATAATTGAACAGGCACGTGGTCATGTGGCTGCAACAGCCAACTATGCCCAAACCATGATGTATTGGCATATCGGCGAACGCATCAATCGTGAAGTGCTTGGCAATCAGCGTGCCGAGTATGGAAAACAAATTGTGTCGCAGGTTGCGACACAATTACAAGATGAGTATGGAAAGAAAGGTTTTGAGTTGCGAAACATCAGGAGGATGATGCAATTCGCTCAAGAATTTACCGACGAGCAAATTGTCGTGACAATGTCACGACAATTATCTTGGTCTCATTTTGTGGAAGTTCTTCCTTTGAAGGAAAGCCTTCAACGCGAATTCTATATCACGTTGGCAGCATCAGAAAGATGGGGGCGTGACAGGCTCCGCAAGGAAATAGATGGTATGTTGTTTGAACGTACTACCATAGCCAACAAACCTGATGAACTTATCAAGAAGGAATTATCAACTTTGCGTGATGATAATGTCATGTCGCCGGACTTAGTGTTTAAGAGTCCTTATTTCTTGGAGTTTACAGGATTAAAGGGCATGTATAGTGAGAAGAGTCTGGAGGATAGTCTTGTTGCACATCTGGAACAGTTTATCGTAGAACTGGGCAATGGTTTTTGCTTTGTGGCTCGCCAGAAACGGATGATAATAGATGGCGAGGATTTCTATCTTGACCTGCTGTTCTATCACCGTCGCCTTCATCGCCTGATAGCAATTGACCTGAAATTAGGACGTTTTAAGGCTCAGTACAAGGGACAGATGGAACTTTATTTGCGTTGGCTGGAGGCAAACGAGATGGAACCAGGCGAAGAAACGCCGCTCGGACTACTGCTGTGTACAGAGGGCAGTGAAGAGCAGATAGAACTGCTTCAGCTCGACAAGTCGGGCATTAAGGTTGCTCAGTATATGACAGAACTGCCACCGCGTGATGTGCTGATGCGTCAGATTCATAAATCATTGGAGGCTGCAAAAGCACGATTGGACAATGATATTGATAATGAACGAGGATGAGTTCCTCAGCATAATTGAAAATTAAGAGTTAGGAATTAAGAAAACGCAGATGGCACAGAGAACGCAGAGGGCACAGAGTTTTTTTATCTGAAAAGCCCCCTATCCCCCAACTTAGTGAAGCGATCTCACTGACCGCAGGGAAGTAACGGGGCTGCTGTTCGGGTAATTGCAATAATTATATGGGTGTAATTTGAATATGTAATGTGATTATGACATATATGAGGCTGTTGGCATTGAATTTGTGTTGTGTTATATTGGGTAATAGTATCTTCACAAGTCTTAAAAAATCGATGCAAAATGGATAATATGGCAAGTAATGTTAGTTTAGATGATTATAACGATGTACGAGAGTGTATCTATAAAGATGAACGTTATTCCGTTCGTGACAATGGTTCTATAATGCGACATCAACGTGAAGGAAAACCTGTCAGGAAGAATGATAATGTTTTTACATTTGGAAAGAAAAATACGAAGACTGGTTATATGGAGTTTTGTAGCGAGCGTGTGCATAGAATCGTGGCTACAGCTTTTCATGGTCATGCTCCGTCTGAACAGTATGTCGTTGACCATATTGACACTAATAGATGTAATAATCGTCCAGAAAATTTGAGATGGGTTACTCGTCTGGAAAATGCTTTGGAAAATCCGATTACACGTGCGAGAATAGAGAATATTTGTGGAAGTATAGAAGCATTTCTTGCTGACCCTTCCATCTTACGTGGACATGAACATGTTGACCGCAATTTCAGTTGGATGCGAACTGTATCGCCCGAAGAAGCACGGATTTCACATGAAAAATTGTCGGAGTGGGCTAAAAATCCAACTCAACCCAAAGGGAATGGTATTGACGAATGGGTGTTCAAGGATACCCAGAAGTCTTTTTTTGATTCTATCATGTTTCCGAAACCTACATTCAGTAATTTTTTCGGAGCCAGAAATGATTTGACGACTCTTTTAAGTCAGAAGAGAAGTCTGAGTTGGTTGATGCAAACGAGGAAGTAAAGCACATACCTAAAACACAATCATTAACTCCTAATGCCGTTCAGTTGAATTGGAAATATCCCGTTGAGTTTCCATGTTGCCCTCAGCATATTGAGGGTAATCCTCTTGAGGTTTATATGGCAAACTTGGAGGCAGGAAAGCTGTTCAGTAAAAATGATTTTGGAGAATCAAACGTTCTGAGATTTGGAATGCCTAATTCTGAAAATCTATATGTTATGTGCAGTATACAAATTGGATGGAAAACTCATGCTATTACCCACATAACCTATGATGATGGCATTTATTATCATTACAACGTTGGGGTTTTTGACATTGGCGATGAACCTGATGAGTTGTTTGATTCTATCCTGAAAGGAGAATAATGGGAAATCTTTACTGATTTTAGTGCTGTATTCGTAAAAAAGCGTGATTTCCTTGGATGTGTGGAGTCAAACTTGTAAATTTGTACTTTCAAACATAATGAACAATCCTTTGCGCAACATCTATGTTGTAGGTGTAGTGGTGGGAGTAGTTTATAAGTCGAACAAATATGAAAGAATACATCACGATAAAGGATTTCGGTCCTCTGAAAAATATTGAGAATCTTGAGATAAAGCCATTTACTTTTCTGATTGGTGAGTCGGCAAGCGGTAAGAGCACGCTGATGAAACTCGTCAGCATGATGCGCTATGCATTTAAGGTGATGAATACTTATTCTTATCTTACACATTCCGGAGTTATGTGGGTTCGTGCTAAAATTACCGTAGCATCACTGATTAAACATAATGGCTTGCAAATGATGATGACCGATTCAACCATAATCAAATATCGTGTTGTAATGGATGATGGTACAGAGTATTTGCTGTGCAACAATGATGTTGATATACGTTTTTCGCTCATACATAAAGCTCACCTGTCATTCAACAAGATTTCTTTCATTTCCGAAAACAGAAATATCATTCCGTCTTGGGTGGAAAATGCGCCTCAGAATACAGGTGCAGAGCTTGGTTTCTATTTTCATGAGACATTGAATGACTTTGTCAGGGCGTCAAAGGGGGATAAAGAAATAGATCTTGGATATATGGGAATGAAAATGCAGATTTCCCATCCAAGTGGTAAACCTGTTAAATACATGGTTGTCCCTGATGACGGAAGGCATGATGCCGTGGAATTACGTGAGGCTTCTTCGGGTATTCAGACATCGGCATCTTTGGCTTTGATAGTTAAGGATTTTGCAAGCGAGGATGGTTTCTCATTCAAGGAAGCTTTCAAGCGTTCAGTTTTTAATTTCCTTCTTGAAAGCGGACAACTGGATAAATTCAATGCCGTGAAAGACCCAAGCGAATTGAGCAAAAGGGTCTATATTCACATAGAGGAGCCTGAGTTGAGCCTTTTCCCTGATGCTCAGTGTAAACTCGTTGAGGAACTCATCTATTCAGCCACTCATGCTGCCAAAGACCGCAAGATGAATGTTATGATGGCTACTCACAGTCCTTACATTTTGAACTATCTCAATGTCATCCTTAATCAAAATGACGATAAGCGTGCAAAACTATCGCAAGATAATACTGTAGTTTATCGTATTTACAATGGTCGGACGCAGGATTTGATGGTGCGTAATGACAGGGATAAGTGGATTGTGGATACATTTGACCTTTCAGAGACGATGACCGATATTTATCAAGAATATAAAAGGCTTGACGTATGATTGAACAGTTGTTAGGGGAGGTAGTACCTCGTGCCTTTGATTGTAAGCCGAAGGTGATAAATGTTCCTATTGACAAGAAGAATGCTCCTTTTACTATGTCAGATACACGTGCATGCGGTCGTTGTCAAGAACTAAAGCCAGAGCGTCATGAATGTAATAATGAAATATTGAAGGTTAACAATAATGGGCATGAAATTGCTGTTGTCAATTGGGAAAAATACGTTGGTCAATTCGGAAAAGAAATAAAACGTTGTGACCTGCTGATGACTGAGAGTGGAGAAAGTCATGGTAGGATTGTGTTTTGTGACCTTTGTTGTTATGAAGAAAAATATGTTGAGCCAAATGAAGGAATACACCCTGAAGGAAAACGTGCATATGCAAGAGACCAAATGAAACAATCAATAGAAGTGTTGTTAAAAGAACCAGACACCGAACATTTCGTATTGACTTATCCAGATAAGGTTTGTTTGTTTGCATGGCGTGATTACAATGTCCCAGAAGAACCTGTAAGTGCAACTCGACGTGATGCAAGGGCAAATGTGCTTGCGTTTGCAACCATAGTGTCAGCAATGGAGACAGAAATGACGTCTCACCATACAATCATGAATCATGCCTTTACTTTCAAGCAAATAAAATATCCTGCTGAGTTTGTTTGGGAAGACATAAATGTGATTGACGAGCGACTGGAGCTGATGAATGAAAAATAATTATCTATATGCACCAGAGTTCTATACTCTCATAAATTTGTCAAGAATCATTATCAAATAAATTCTACCAGCACGATTAAGGAAGTAACGTGCCAGCCGTTCGGGTACTGTTATTGAATTAAGGAAACGCAGAGGGCACAGAGAACGCAGAGGGCACAGAGATTTTTATCTCTGAGGGGCTTAGAGTGGTCTCCGTGTCCTCCGTGTTTAGAAGCAAAACGTGAAGAGAGTAAAATATATTTTTCACTTTTCACTATTCACTTTTCACTTCTTGTGGGGGCCGTTTAGCAGCACGCGCTTGCTCCGAGTACTCCGGCTATTGCGCTGAGGATGGCGATTGCGAGCTTGATGATGGTGTCCCACTTTGCTTTGTTCATGATTACGGCCCGCTCTTGTTTCCTGTTGCAAAGTTACGGAGACTATTTTGCGGTCTAAAGAGAAAATGTTTTTTTTCAAAAAAATATTGAAAAAGTTTGTAATTGTGTGACGATTAGGTGGTTCGTGATTTGCAGGATTCTTGCTTCTCATTGATGACACCTTGGGATGATATTTTTCAAAAATGTTTTCGTGAAAAGTTTATGTTTGTCTATTTTTTTTGTAACTTTGTGGACGTGATAACGTGTTTGTTTACAAACATAGGAATTGCATGTTATAATCAATGAATTATAATATTCATATTATCTTTACATAGAAGGTCATAAGTATCTTCTTAATGGCATAATATGGCTAATTAACAACAATATATCTTATGGCTTATAGATGTAGAAATTGTGGCAAATTTGTGGCAAAAGACGCTACTTCGTGCAAAAATTGCGGTCAGGAAAATCCTGCTGAATGGGTTGAGAACAAGAAGTCTTCAAACAATTATTCTGATTTTAATGCTCTGAATAATGTTTGGTGTCCTTATTGTGGTACTCAATACACTTTGCCAAAGGAATTAGAAAGTGCAGAATATCTTCATTGTAATGAATGTGGTCAGGATTTTAAGAATCCATGTTACAAAAGTAATAGTTGGTTTGATGGTAGTACGTTAGGCTATCCTAATCGCCAATGGGGGTGCGCAGGTCTTTTCGTGTTAATTTTTACAATTGCATATGTTGTAATTGCAATGGACATGGATAAAACAAAAGATACTACACCTAAAAAGCAACCTATAGAATTGGAATTTGAAGAGTCAGAGCCACTTGATGTTCCTGAAGAAGATGAAAAGTATGAATTGGTAAGTGTCAATGGCAATCTCGTTAAAAAAGAAGCTATGCCAAAATCGGAATATTCCATTGTGAAAAGATGGATGGAAACCAATATGGGTGTGACATCGAAGGAATGCAGAATTGAACAAATAAAAAAAGATGGTCGCTATAGAATAAAGATTGGTGGAGTCTATTATTCGTGTACGCCAGCGAAAATAAGAAGTAATTCTGAAATTATATTTCACGATGCAAATTCTCATAATGGTGAGTTTTTTAATTTACCAAATGGAACACCTATATTCTATGTAAGTAAAATGGAATGTGATGAAACAACACAAACTGATGGAATATTGGTTATTCAAGCAGATGGAAGTGCACAATTTTATATGAATGATTATAATCCATTATATTTTGAATTATTCACATATTTGCGTCCAATCTGATACACATATCCTTGGGGCAGGTTAACAGCGACCTGCCCCAAGTTTTTTTTATTGGTGTCCGCTAAAAATCTGAAAGCGTTTTCAAAGATATTATTTCCTCGGA
>CAMOVB010000068.1:0-13484 GCA_946626925.1 uncultured Prevotellaceae bacterium | reverse complement strand
TCGTCTTCATTACGCTTATCCTAAGAATTTCCCTATGGATTTGCTTCGTGTGATGCGTGAGAGGAAGAATGTGTGCAAGTATCTTGATATCGCCCTTCAGCATGTCAGCACAAATGTGCTTACTAATATGCAACGTCATGTGACTAAGGAGGATACTTACGAGTTGATAGAGATGCTCCGTCGTGAGGTTCCTGGCATTCATCTTCGCACTACGCTTATGGTCGGTTTCCCTGGCGAGGGTGAGAAGGAGTTTGAAGAACTCAAGGAATTTGTCCGTTGGGCAAAGTTTGAGCGTATGGGCGCTTTCGCCTATTCAGAGGAAGAAGGAACATACGCAGCCAAGAACTTCAAGGACGATATTCCTCACGAAGTCAAGCAGGCACGCCTTAGCGAGTTGATGGACATCCAGCAGGGTATCTCTGCTGAGGTTCAGGCAAAGAAGGTCGGCACGACTATGAAGGTGATTATTGACCGTAAGGAAGGCGAATACTACGTGGGACGTACCGAGTTTGACTCTCCAGAGGTTGACCCAGAGGTACTTGTTCCTGTGGCAAACGGAATACTCCGCACAGGTTGTTTCTACGATATGACTATCACGGACAGTGACGACTTCGACCTGTATGCGGAGAAAAATTAAAAATTAAAAATTCAAAATTAAGAGTTAAGAATTGGCGCTTAATATTGTATTCTGGATTTTTAATTGCTAATTTACGAGTAACGGAATAATACAAGATATATGACAAATACTGAATTCATAAAGAGCTTGTCTGAAAAGACAGGTATGACGGCAGAGCAGCTTGAGCCGATGGTAGCGCAGTTCATTGGTGCCTTTGCACGTGAGCTGGCATCTGGTAGGGTAGTGTCTGTTCAGGGATTTGGCAACTTCGAGTCTCGTGAAAAGGCTGAGCGTAAGATGTATAATCCTACGACTAAGTCATACAAGATTATCCCAAAGAAGGTGACGCTCAATTTCAAGATGAGTGCTACTCTCAAGGATAAGATTAACTCGTGATTAGGTTATTCCGTTGGAATCTAAATGGTAAAAGATACAAATGAGTGATAAAGTAACATTGCAATCCGTTGCAGAATCGTTTTCAAGAGCGTGTGGTGTACCAAAGAAGGTGGCTGAGCAACTTGCCAGAGCATTCTTTGATACGGTTGTCGATGGTCTCTCAAATGATGAGAGCGTGAAGATTGATGGTCTTGGTACGTTCCGTGTGGTTGAGGTTGCAAGTAGAGAAAGTATAAATGTAACCAATGGCGAGCGTATTGTCATAGCTGGATATAAGAAAGTCAATTTTATACCAGAAGATGGTTTGCTTGTCTCTAATCTTGTCAGCGATATGCCTGATGTTCGTGAGGATGTAGTTGCTGATGACGAGGAAACGGATGTTTCCAACGATACAGACGAAACAGACATTGAAGATACGTCGGAGGTGGATGATGAAGCTGAAGACGTTATCGAAGAAAATACACCATCTGAGGATGAAGAGCCTGTTGATGCCGTAGAGGCAGAAGTCAATATGGTTGAGGTTCCTGAGAAGGTGGAGGTGCAGGAGGATGAGTTCTCTGGCATAGATATGCTTATCTGTACTCCTGAGAGTGTAGAGGAGATTCGTCTCGAACTTGAACAGGCTCGTGCGGATGCAGAGCGTAAGCTCATAGCTGCTAAAGAGGCACATCGTGAAGTCCTCCGGCTTGAGGCACTCTATCAGAAAATGGAGAATGGTATGGTGCCAGAAAGTATGGAGGAATCATCTGAGCCTGCCGAGGAACAAGTGGCAGAGGCAGGAGCCGAGGCGGTTGATGAACCAGAACAGGAAGTTGTTCCTGCAATGGTTGCCGAGACGGTAGCCAAGGAAGATGATTCTATCAGCGTGGAACTACCTGAGGTGGAGCCCGTGGCAGAGACTCCTGCTTCAGAAGAGCCTGAACCTGTTGCTTCTTCTGAGAATACAGAGGCTTCTCAGGTAGAGGCACTTAACCGTCTTCTTTCAGAGAAGCCAGCTGTGGCTCCTGTGAAACCTAAGAAGAAAAAAGATGATGGCAACTACATAATCTGGATTCTTATTCCGTTGTTTGTGGTTGTCTTGATAGGCGTTTCGATTGTTGTTTTCAAGTATCAGTCGGACAAGGAGAAGACGGAACTCAAACAGCTTCCGGTAGAGCCAAAGAGTGTGCCTGCTCCTGCTCCAAAGGTGACTCCTGTTGCTAAGCCTGTTGTGACTAATGACAGCACGAAGGATAATACGGCAGAACAGGCAAAGGCTGAGACGTCAAAGGCTAATGTGGAAACAAAGGAAAAGGCAACAGCTAAGCCAAAGACTTATGTACTCCAAAAGGGTGAATCCCTTACAAGAGTGTCACAGAAATTCTATAACACCAAGGACTCTGTAAGAGCGATAATACGTGCAAATAAATTTAAGGATCCTGATAATGTCCCTCATGGTACGGAAATCATTCTGCCATAAGAGATGCATAGGAAAAATACTGACCCTCTCGTCCGATACAAAAAGGGCGAGGGGGTTAATTATTAAAAAGTCTTAAAAGTGTGCACTTGACAATATTTTTAATAAATTTTAATATAATGTGTGGAATGAAAGTGGTAAATTTGTACCCATAAATAAAACTTAGTTTAGAAAAAACAAAATCATAATAGATTATGGCAGACGCTATTGATATTCGCGAGTTAAATGAGCGAATCGAAAGACATAGTTCTTTCGTTACAAATATTATGACAGGAATGGATCAGGCTATCATTGGTCAGAAGCATCTTGTCGAATCACTTCTTATCGGTCTTTTGTCTGATGGTCACGTACTCCTCGAAGGTGTACCTGGTCTTGCTAAGACAAAGGCTATCAAGACTCTTTCTTCACTTATCGATGCTCAGTTCAGCCGTATCCAGTTTACTCCAGACCTTCTTCCTGCCGATGTTATCGGTACTATGATATATAGCCAGAAGGATGGTGAGTTCGTTGCAAAGAAAGGTCCTGTATTTGCAAACTTCGTACTTGCAGATGAGATTAACCGTGCTCCAGCTAAGGTTCAGTCAGCACTTCTTGAGGCTATGCAGGAGCGTCAGGTTACTATCAGTACAAATACATACGAACTTCCTAAGCCATTCCTCGTATTGGCTACTCAGAACCCAATTGAGCAGGAAGGTACTTATCCTCTTCCAGAGGCACAGGTTGACCGTTTCATGCTCAAGGTTGTTATCGACTATCCAAAGCTTGAGGAGGAGAAGAAGATTATCCGTCAGAACATCACTGGCGAGAAGATGAATATTCGCCCAATCATGACAACAAAGGAAATCGAGGAAGCTCGTGATGTTGTTCGTCAGGTTTATCTTGACGAGAAGATTGAACAGTATATTGCAGACATCGTGTTTGCAACTCGTTATCCTGAGAAGTACAACCTCAAGGAACTCAAGGGACTTATCGGTTTCGGTGGTTCTCCACGTGCTTCTATCAACCTTGCTCTTGCTGCTCGTGCATACGCATTTATCAAGCACAGAGGATACGTAATTCCAGAGGATGTACGTGCTGTTGCTCATGACGTGCTCCGCCATCGTATCGGTCTCACTTACGAGGCAGAGGCAAGCAACGTGACAAGCGAGGAAATCGTTAGTAAGATTATCAATAAGGTTGAGGTACCATAATGGAAACTGAAGAATTATTACAGCGAGTCAGAAAGATAGAGATTAAGACAAGGGGACTCTCCAACAATATTTTTGCTGGTGAGTACCACTCTGCTTTCAAGGGTCGTGGTATGGCATTCTCAGAGGTCCGTGAGTATCAGTATGGCGATGATGTGCGTGACATTGACTGGAATGTTACAGCACGACTTGGTAAGCCTTACATCAAAGTGTTTGAAGAAGAGCGTGAGTTGACTGTGATGCTCCTCGTCGATGTCTCAGGCAGTTTGGACTTCGGTACTGTTGTTCAGACAAAGCGACAGATGGTGACGGAGATTGCTGCAACGCTTGCATTCTCCGCAATTCAGAACAACGATAAGATTGGTGTCATCTTCTTCTCTGACAAGATTGAGAAGTTTATTCCTCCAAAGAAGGGACGCAAACATATCCTGTTCATCATACGTGAGTTGCTCGACTTCCAACCAGAGAGTCAGAAGACGGATATTGGTGCAGCTATTGAGTTTATGACTAACGCCATAAAGAAACGTTCCACTATGTTTATCTTGAGTGACTTCTTCGACCAGAAGGATTACACGAATCAGCTGACTATTGCCAATAGAAAGCATGATGTCATAGCATTACAGGTATATGACCAGCGTATGGCTGAGATGCCTGACGTGGGCATTATCAAGATGCGTGATGCAGAGTCTGGAAACGAGGTCTTTGTTGATACGTCATCCAGTGCCGTGCGCAGGGCTCATCATGAATGGTGGGTCAAATACCAGAAATGGGTTAAGAACCTCATGACAAAGTCAAATGTCGATTGGGTGTCAATCCGAACAGACGAGGATTATGTCAAGGCTCTTATGAGTATGTTCAAAAAGCGTAGTTAACAGATATGAAATTGATGAGATTTGTATCGCTCATAGTGTTTGCTCTTTTTGCTTGCCAAGTGACAAAGGCGCAGGATGTGGTTGTGGATAGCAAACTTGATTCTGCAGGTATATGGATTGGTCAGCGAATGGGTATCACTCTTGAGGTTGCAGCAGATAAGGGAAAGAAAGTTGAACTGCCTAAGTTTGATTCGCTTCAGCAAATCATTCCTGGAGTGGAATACCTTTCTTCCACTAAGCCTGATACGCAATATGTCAACGAAGGAAAGAGGATGGTGCTGAAGAAGAAGTATTATATCACTTCCTATGATTCGGCTCTCTATTACCTTCCTGCCATGGAGGTAAAGGTTGACGGCAAGGCTTACAAGACAAAACATCTTGCACTCAAGGTTATTACTTTCGATATAGACACTTCCAATGCGAAGATTTTCCCTGACAAGCCAGTCATGAGCCCACCTTTCCAGTGGGCAGAGTGGGAACTTATGATTAGGTTGTCTTTGATTGTCGTCATTATCGCAATCATTCTTCTCTATGTCATCGTCCGTCTTAAGGACAACAAGCCTATCATTCGTCGTATCAGGTTTAAGCAACATATTGCTCCTCATAAGATGGCTATGAATAAGATTAACCATATCAAGGAGGAAAAGATATGGCAGAGTGAAGACTCAAAGGAGTATTATACTCAGCTTACCGACACTCTTCGTCAGTACATCAAGGAGCGTTATGGTTTCAATGCCACGGAGATGACTACGGATGAAATCATACAGCATCTTGGTGAGGTGAATGATGACGAGGCTGTTAAGGAGCTTCGTGAACTCTTTGAGACAGCCGACCTTGTCAAGTTTGCCAAGTACAGCACTCTTATCAATGAGAATGACCAGAATCTCGTCAATGCTATTGAGTATATCAATCAGACAAAGGTAGAGGAAGAGGTTAAGGCTCAGCCAGAAGAGATTGTGGTGGAGGAACAGCATTCAAAGGAAATGAAACGTGTTCTTATTGCTCTCACAGTCATCACATCTATCGTCCTTATTTGTGTGGTAGGTTATCTGACATACAGAATGGTGTATATTATGATGTAAATTATAAACTTGTAAAATTAGTAATCAGATGTATTTTAAGAATCCGGCATTTTTCCTTCTGCTTGTAGCGCTTATTCCATACATGGTGTGGTATGTGTTACGTTTCAAGAAGAGTTTGCCTTCTGTAAAAGTACCTGAAACAATAAAGTACCGATATGTGGCAAAGAGTTGGCGTTTGTATCTTTTGCATGCGCCTTTCTTCCTCAGGACTCTGCTTGTCATTCTCGTAATCTGTATTCTTGCTCGTCCTCAGAGTAAGCACGACTGGAGTGATACGGATGTTGAGGGTGTGGATATCATGCTCGCTGTCGATGTGTCAACAAGTATGTTGGCGCAAGACTTCAAACCAAACCGTTTCATGGCTCTCAAGGAGATTGCGCAGACATTCATCGAGAAGCGTCATAATGATAATATCGGTCTTACTGTCTTTGCTGGAGATGCATATACCCAATGTCCTCCAACTGCTGACCATTCCGTGCTTATGAATCTCTATAATGCAGTGGATGGTAACATGGCTATGAAGGGCATCATTGATGACGGAACAGCCATTGGTGATGGAATCATGAATGCAATTCTTCGACTCAAAGATAGCAAGGCAAAGTCGAGAATTATTATCCTCCTTACGGATGGTGTGAACAACTGCGGTGAGATATTCCCAATCACATCAGCTGAGATAGCAGCAAAATATAAGATACGTATCTATACTATCGGTATAGGTCGTAAGGGCTTGGCACCGTTCCCACATTCAAGAGGTGGTACAGTGATGGTTCCTGTCGAGATTGATGAGGAGACACTCTCAAAGATTGCTAATATGACTGGAGGACAGTATTTCCGTGCACAGAAGAATACAGACCTTGGTGCAATATATGACGATATTGACAAGATGGAGCGTACTAAGTTCAGCGTCAAGCAATATACACAGCGTACAGAGAAGTATGAACCATTTGCACTTGCAGCACTCATAACTCTGTTGCTTGAGATTATTCTCCGTTATATTGTCTTGAAGCGAATGCCGTAAGATTTGTGAGTTTTTAGGTTTTTAAGTTTTTGAGTTTGTTAGTTTTCGTGGAGAATGGATTTCCGCAAGAACTTAAAACTTAAAAACTATAAAGTCCGCAAGAACTAAAAAACTTAAAAACTCAAGAACTTAAAAACTTACACACTAAAATGTTTAGATTTGCACATTATACATATTTATATCTTTTGTTGCTGATACCAGTATTTACTGCTATCTATGTCTTTATACAGATACGTATGAAGAAGCAACTTCGCAAATTTGGTGATCCAGAGTTGCTTGCACATCTTATGCCTGATGTCTCGCCTGTTCGTCGTCACACAAAGTTTGCGTTCATGATGCTTGCTCTTGCTCTCATCATCTTTGTTATGGCACGTCCACAGTATGGTACACGTAATGAAGAAGTGAAACGTTCAGGTATAGAGGTGATGATTGCAATGGATGTCAGCAACTCAATGTTGTGTAGGGATGTTAGTCCAAGTCGTCTTGACAAGTCAAAGATGATACTTACCAAACTTACAGAACAGTTTGAGGACGATAAGATTGGTCTTGTAGCATTTGCAGGAACATCAATTACGCTTCTTCCTATGACATCGGACTATGTAAGTGCAAAGATGTTCCTCGACCAGATGTCGCCATCTACCGTGACAGTTCAGGGTACAAACCTTAGTGATGCCATCACAAGGGCTGTTGCTGGTTTCTCTGACAAGAAGAAGGCTGTAGGTCGTGCACTTATCCTTATTACTGATGCTGAGGATAATGAGGAAGGTGCTATTGAAGCAGCAAAGTTGGCAAAGGAAAAAGGCATCAAGATATTCGTCCTCTCAGTAGGAACTGCCGAGGGTGGACTTATTCCTCTTGACAATGGCGATTACAAGAAGGATCGTGCAGGTAATGTCGTTACAACCCGTCTTAATGAGGAAATTGGTAAGAGTGTTGCTCAGGCAGGTAATGGTCTTTATATTCATGTTGACCAGACTGGTCAGGCACAGTCAATCCTTGAAGAGGAGATAGCCAAGATGCAGAAGGAGGATATAGTCGAGTCTATGTTCTCCGAGTATGATGAACAGTTTGTGGCAGTTGCAATCCTGCTTATCATTGTTCTCTTTGTTGAAATGTGTATTCTTGAGCGTAAGAATCCTTTGTTCAAGAACTTCAAGTTGTTCAAGTAAATCGGTTGTGATTTCAATAAATGGCGATGAAAATGAATATTATTAGATATAGCTTATTTGTTTCGGCTCTTGCCTTTGCTGCTGTTGCCAATGCGCAGCAGACAGACAGAGACTATATTCGTCAGGGAAACAGATATTTCAAGTATGGCGAGAGGGACAAGGCTGTTACTGCATATCAGAAGGCTATTGAGAAGCATCCAACTGTAGAGGCTTTCTACAATCTTGGATGTGCTTCGCAGGACACGACCACTATTCAGTGGTATATGAAGGCTGAGTCGCTTGGCTTTAAGAACGCAGGGAAGCGTGCCATGAATTTCCATAATATGGGTAATGTGTGGTTTATGACATGCATGGCAAACATCAGGAGTAATGACCCAAATCTCGGTAGGTATATTGATGCTGCAATAGAGAATTATAAGAGTGCTCTTCGTTGCAATCCTAATGATGAAGAGACAAGATATAACCTTGCCGTAGCTCAGTGGATTAAGAATCATACTCGTCCTGGCGATGGCGATAAGAATTCACAGCAGCAGCAAGAACAGGATCAACAACAGCAGCAACAGCAACAAGATCAGCAGAAGAAAGAGCAGCAGAAGAAGAAAGACGAAATGTCTGACGAGGTTGTAGAACAACTTCTCCGTTCTGCTCAGCAAGACGAGAAAGATGTGCAGAAGAAGGTAAATGCAGTATCTAATCGTCGTAGATCACTTGAAAAAGATTGGTAAAAATATATAGTGAGTAATTTGTGGTTTGTAATACTAAAGGATAATGTTTTTTTTACGTTCTTTACTCCTATTTGCTCACGTTTACTTCATACGTTTATGAGAAGATATTTAACTTTTCTTATTGTTTCGTTCATTTCATTGGTAGCGTTGGCTGAAGACGTTGCCCTGGTTACTTCCGCTCCTTCCGCTGTGGAGGTTGGAAACAAATTTTGGGTTAAGTTTACGGTCAATACGCAGAATGTGTCTAATTTCCAAGCCCCGGAATTCTCTGGTTTTGAGGTTATATATGGACCAAGTACTTCTACACAGAGTAGTTACCAGATTATAAATGGTCATACTTCTCAGTCAAGTTCCATCACTTATAGTTTTGTACTTCTTGCTGATAAGCCGGGAACATATAAGGTTTCAAGCGCATCTATTCAGGCTGATGGCAAGACCGTGAAGTCTAATCCGGTTAATATCAAGGTTCTTCCAAGTGGACAGGGTGGCTCGCAGAGGTCTTCTCGCTCTTCAGGAGGTAGTGCTTACAACCATCAGGCAACAAGTCGTGCTGGTTCAGGAAATGTAACTAACGACCAGTTGTTTATGACGGCAACGGCAAGTCGTACAAAGGTATATGAACAAGAGGCAATATTGCTTACTTATAAACTATATACCCAAGTGCAGATTCAGGACCTTGATGGTAAACTTCCGAATCTTGACGGTTTCCAAGTTCAGCAGGTACCTCAATCAAGCAATATGCAGCTGGAACTGGAATCATATAATGGTAAGAACTACAATACTGTAGTGTGGTGTCAGTATGTTCTCTTCCCACAGAAGGCTGGCAAACTTGTCATTCCTTCTGTTTCGTATGATGCTGTTATTCTTCAGCAGAGACCAATACGTTCTTTTGATGATTTATTCAACGGAGGTGGTTATGTTGAGATAAAGAAGAGGATTTCAACACCAAAACTTACTATACATGTATCTCCGCTTCCTGCCAAACCTGTTAATTTCTCAGGTGCAGTGGGTGAGTTCACAATCTCATCTTCATGCAGTCCTCAGGAGGTAATGGCAAATGACGCTGTGACAGTTCGTCTCAATGTCAAGGGCACAGGAAACATGAAGCTTATCAATGCTCCTAAGGCCGATTTCCCTAAGGACTTTGAAATATACGATCCAAAGGTGATTGATAAGTTTAGCCTCACAAAGGGCGGTCTCTCTGGTACAAAGGAGTTTGAGTATCTTGTCGTACCTCGTCACGCTGGAGAGTATAAGATTCCATCAATCAGTTTCGTATATTTCGATCCATCTTCAAAGACTTATAAGACTCTCAAGTCTGAGGAATATAAAATTAACGTGAAGAAGGGTGCAGGTTCTTCTGCTCGTACTGTGAATGATTATTCATCACAACAGCAGGATGTGAAGGAACTTGATCAAGATATCCGTTACATCAAGCTTGGTGACGTGACACTCAACAGACAGGGAGAGTCATTCTTCGGAACAACTTCTTACTTCCTTTGCTACGTTATTCCGTTTGTCCTCTTTATCATAGCCCTCTTTATTGGACGTAGGGAACTGAAGGAGAATGCCAATATTGCTAAGTCAAGAGGTAAGAAGGCGAACAAGATGGCTGTTAAGCGACTTAAGAATGCTTCAAAGCTCTTGAAGGCACAGAATCAGAATGAGTTCTATGATGAGGTGATGCGTGCCCTCTGGGGTTATATCGCTGACAAACTTAATATGCCACAGGAGAGTCTCAATAAGGATAATGTGTTGAGCGAACTCACTTCGCGCAATGTCGCCCCTGAGGCATCTGAATTGTTTATCAAGGCACTCAATGACTGTGAGTTTGCTCGTTATACTCCCGGTGACGCTGCTTCAAATATGCAGGCAGTATATGAGAGTGCTGAGGTTGCTATTAGTAAAATTGAAGATTATCTCTAAAGTCATGATGAAAAGAATAATTGGTTATATATTGCTATCCTTTGTCTGTCTCACGGTAGGTGCTCAGACAAAGTCGCAGGCAGATGAACTATACAAGAAGGAGAAGTATGCAGATGCTGCTCAGGTGTATGAGAAGATTCTGAAGAACGAAGGTGTGGCTGCTGAGGTGTATTACAATCTTGGTAATTGCTACTACAAGATGGATGAGATTCCTCATGCCGTTCTTAACTATGAACGTGCCCTTCTTCTCAGTCCTGGTGATGATGATATCCGTGCTAATCTTGTTCTTGCGCGTAGTAAGACGATAGACAAGACGACGCTTGCATCTGAGATGTTCTTTGTCACATGGTGGAGAGCACTTGTTAATTCTATGAGTGTGCACGCTTGGGTGATACTTGCCATTGGCTCATTCATCCTTATGCTCATCGGCATTCTCGTTTATTTTTTCGTACCTGTCGTTACTGTGCGTAAGGTGGGAGTGTATGGCGCATTTGTTATGTTGTTTGTGGTGTTTATCTCCAATATTGCTGCTTATTCTCAGAATGAATTGATAGAGAATCGTATGACGGCTATCGTCATGGCACCAGCCGTGACTGTAAAGAGTTCGCCAGCCATCAACAGCACAGACCTCTTTGTCATCCATGAGGGTACAAAGGTGGAGATTCTCGACAACCAGATGAAAGGATGGCGAGAAGTGAAGTTTGAAGAAGGTAAACAAGGATGGGTTCCTAAGGAAGCTATCGAAGAAATCTGATGAAGGATATGGATATACAGGACTTGAACGAACTGGATCATAGTTTGACACTTGCCATCAATGGAAGTGACTCGATATTCTGGGACAATGTGATGTACACTGTCACCAATACTTTTTCGTGGACTATTGTCATTGCGTTCCTTCTGTATATCATCTTTAAAAACAACAGTCCAAAGGAGGCGTTGGTTGTCATAATCACTATCGCCTTGATGATTGCCCTTGCAGACCGTCTATGTTCGGGACTTGTCAAGCCTGGTGTCGGAAGATGGCGACCTACGCAGGACCCAGAACTGATGTACATGATTGATGTCGTGAGAGACTATAGGGGAGGACAGTTCGGCTTCTTCTCTGGACACTCTTGCAACACGTTCTGTATGGCAATGTTCCTTTCCCTTCTGTTTCGAAGTGCAAAGGTTACATTGACCTTGTTTTTCTGGGCGGCAAGTACAACGTTCACACGTCTCTATCTTGGAGTACATTACTTGGGTGATGTGACGGTAGGTTTCTTCATTGGAAATACCATCGGATTCCTATCGTATCATATAATGAATTTTGTGAAGGCAAGGATGAATATTAGGCGGAACAAGTTCATATCGATGCAGTTTACATCTACTTCGTATCTCAAGGCAGATATGGATATGTTCCTTGCTGTAGTATTCCTCAACTATTTGTTTGTCATCATTATTGCTATGATGCTCGGAATAGACTAAACTTTGCGTTGAATGGAAATAGGGGAATCCCTACACCTTTTAGGGTTTTGAGGGTTTTCCCTTATTTTTATTATATTTATATTTGCAGCGTTAATCACAAAAACCGACAGAGTTATGAAAAGATTTTTGTTAATAGCATTATCATTCGTTCCATTATTCTCAATGGCTCAGGACGATGATATGTATTTCGTTTCAAGAAAGCAGGCTGCCAAGAATGCTGATAAGAAACTCTATGACTCTTTCAGGAAAGACCCTGACAGACAATATAGTGTATATGGCAATAGCTCCGTCTCTGACGATGACTACAATCGCAGGGGTGTGCTGTCAAATGCAAAGTATCAGATATCTGGCGGTTCTGATATGGATACATTGTTTGTGACTTCAGACTCCGTAAAACTTGCTGGTACGACAGATTCACTTGTACACAAGTCAAAGAAGGTTAAAGTATATTCCGACATCGACGATCTCGAGGATTATTACTATTCTCGTCGTATGGCTCGTTTACATCGTTTTGCCCATTCTCCATATTATTGGGATTTGTATTGTGGCTCATATTGGTATGACCCATGGTACGACCCTTGGTTCTATCATCATGGATGGGGCTGGTACAACTCATGGTACGACCCTTACTTCTATGGCTATTCATGGTATGGATGGAACTACTGGTATGACGGATGGTATGCAGGCTATGGCCCTCACTACTGGAGATACCATCACCACTATTACGACTACTATTATGGTGGTGGATATTATCCGGGGCATGCTGTGTCAAGTTCAAATTATACCCCAAGGGTAGGTGGTGTTAATGCTTCGTCAAATGGAAAGTACACTCCTGTATATTCCAATACTTATGGCGGTGTGAGAAATCGTAACTCTCGTTCTGGTAATGCTGTTACAGCATCTTCACGTTATGGTGGACGAGGCGGAACTCTTTCTTCACGTTATAATTACAATCCTAATGGCAATAGCTCAAATACTGGTAATACTAATAGCTCAGGCAGAAAGACTCTCTATAATCCGGGCTATAATACGGTAACTAACCGCAGCAATAGTTCAAGCAGCCGTAGCTATAATAACAATAACACTTCGACAACAAGAAGCACCTATAGCTCAAGCAGCAGCTCAAGCTATAGTGGTGGCAGCAGTGGAAGCCGAGGAACAGGTTATAGCAGCGGTGGAGCTGGAAGCCGTGGTGGTGGAGGTGGTCGTGGAAGAAGATAATCTTGGAATAAAGAGAACTCCTGCGATCCATTATATAACAATTTCTAACTATAACATTGATTGATTATGAAAGCAATATATACATTTGCCTTCTTGGCATCATTGTCACTCGGAGCAGAAGCGCAAAACGCGTATGATGCAATGGATTTAGCTACCAAGGATTTGAATGGAACAGCACGCTATGTTTCCATGGGTGGAGCACTTAGTGCACTTGGTGGTGATGTATCTTCAATGCATTCAAATCCTGCCGGTACTGCATTGTTCAAAAGCTCAAGTTTTGTTGTTGGTGCTGGTGGCATGTTGACAAACGAGAGTGTGCTTGGTCAGAGTAGTACTAAGATTGGTTTTGACT
>CAMOVB010000067.1:0-13535 GCA_946626925.1 uncultured Prevotellaceae bacterium | reverse complement strand
AGTGCAGAACCTGCTCGGACATTTGCCATACAGTCGGCAAGTAGCGAGTGGGTACTTGTAATAGATGCAGATGAACTTGTTACTCCAGAGCTTAAGCAATATCTTTACGACATCATAGAGAAGCCTGACTGTCCTGCTGGACTATGGATTCCTCGTAAAAACTACTTCATGGGTAAGTTCATGCATGCCTTTTATCCAGATTATCTGCTTAGGTTTTTCCGTAAAGAAGGTACGGTATGGCCACCAGAAGTGCATACATTCCCAGTTGTTCAGGGAAAGACAAAGAAGATTCCACGAGGCAGAAAGGAACTGGCTTTCGTCCATCTTGCCAACGACAGCATGTATGACTGCATACGCAAGATTAACCAATACACCGAGAATGAAGTAGAAAAGAAAAGCGGCAAACACTATGGTGTCGCCGCTCTAATCTTCAAGCCTGCTTTCCGTTTCTTCAAGGCTTATATTCTAAAGAAAGGATTCCTTGACGGAAAAGCTGGCTTTATCAACGCCTATATTCAGGCTGTATATCAGATTGTCATGCTCGGAAAAATTGCTGAGAAAGAATGCCAAAACCCTTCGTAGCAATCATCCATAAAGCTTTGAAGCGACTCCTCAATCGGTTTGCTTCAAGGCTTTTTTCGTTTATCTTGCCTACCTTGTTCTTGTCGAAAGGTTCACCAAGACGACTAACACCTTTACGAAGAGTTGAGTTGGTCATTCCCCATTTGAGCAGGAACTGAAGAGAGCCATCATTCTTCTTAACACGACCAGTCGATTTCGTCTCGAAATGATAGACACGACAGTTGCCAAGACCTTTCATGTACCTCACACCAACGAGCCAAAGCTTAGCTGTGAAGTCAGGGTCGCTATACATTCCCGGAGTAAGTTCTACGCTATATCCACCTACAAGATCCCACACGTCACGATGAACGATATTAGGCGGCCATGTGGCACCCATCCAATCTTCACGTTTATAGTTGCTGTATTCCGCCAAAAGTTTTTCCTCTTGGAATGTTTCCGGAGACTCACCATAATTAGCGTTAATACATACGTCAAGTTTCCAGTTAGGCTGTATCATCGTACCCGAGAGGAAAAACATATTGTCTGGCAAGTTGTCAATCTCATTCACCAATGCTTCATCCCAGCCGGGAAGAACATACATATCATCGTTTATGTAGAACATATAATCAGTACGCACCAATCGGCGCATACTGTTCATGGCTATACAAACACCTACGTTATCAACTGAATGTGTATAGTCAAGTCCTTGCTCCTTGACCCAATTGAGAGTGCCATCACTACCATCATTCACATGAACGATAATCTGATGCTGGTATTTGGAGTTCTTTCTTATGCTCTCCACACACATCTTGAGGAACGGTAGATTATTCCACGATGGAATAAGCACAGAGAACACTTCTCCTTCTGTATTTATCTTGTCTTTAATCATATTTCTATTCACTTAAGTAGGTGTGCATAATTATTTTTATAATGATTGTATTGATTAATGATGTAGGTTCAGCGCATAAAATAAATGAGTGTAGTGACTCCTACTCGATTGTTTTTAGGCGTTGAAGATGCGCAGTAGGCGGTGCAAGGATTGTAAAAATAATTTTGCACACCTACTTATGAATCATGTCTGATAATTGGAATGTAGCAAAGCAATAATGCTCCATCTTTTCAAACTCAGAGTCGCATGGTACTTCGGTCATCTTCCTTCCATCAATTCTGAAGTACATTCTACGATTCTCTGACACATGATAACCAAATAGGCGGTCTTTGCTTCTGCAGGCTATATGCTCCATGGTGCTATAGCAAACATAGTCGCGTTTCTTCTTCATCACATCCTTACCCAGATTCTCATAATCATATTCGCATCCAAGTAGTCCTAAAAGAATTGCAGGAATATCCATCTGACTTGTCAAGGACGTACATTCCATTGTAGGTATGCGCTTACCGAAGATGATGAGAGGGACATGATTCGTCTGGTCAGCAATTTCGCAATCTGGTTTCTTGAAGAGCTTGCCATGGTCACCTACTATGACGAATATAGTATTATCATACCATGTCTCTTTCTTGGCACGTTCCATGAATCCTTTAAGATACCAGTCCGCAAGTTCTACAGCCCTCAAATCTTCCGACTTAGATTTGCCATGGAAATCTGGTGGGAAATAGTATGTCTGATGATTGGCTATAGTGAGCAAGGCTGACAAGAATGGCTTTCCTTGCCTTGAGACCTTGTTTATCTTGTCAATAGCGTAATTATAAAGGTATCTGTCTGACACGCCCCATGAGTTTACCACTTCCGACTCTGGATAGTCAGCACGAGAGAACAGTTCATCGAAGTTGTTCTGAGTAACAAAAGAACCAAGTTCATCAAACTCTGCTCCATGTGTCACGAAGAACATATTATGATAGCCCATGTTATGCAGCTCATAAGGCAAGCCTCGGAAATCCACGCTTGCGAGATAGCGCATATTATGACGTTCGAGGTAAGCGGGTTGAGAATAGAGACAAGCCGCTATACCATTATTGGTACGGAAACCTGTACTATAGCAATTGGAGAAATGCAAGGAGTTACTGTACAAGCTGTCAAGGAACGGAGTAATATTCATATCCCTGTCGTATGAGTTCATGTAATGAATACTCATGGATTCCAAGAATATCAACACGATATTAGGCTTTACTCCTGCAAGTTGAGCCGAATCATTCTTTGCAACATGAACACTAAGCGGATGTTCGTTTGTACCTTTTCCAAAGAACATCCTTGAGTATTTATCAAGCTGTTCGTCATCAAGGAAACAGATTCTTTCATTCTCCATCTTCTTCATATCCTTCATCGATGTGATGATATAAAGTGCAGGACACAGAGTTGCTTGATTAAGTACCTTATCCTTTGAGAAGAACGCTTGTTGCATTTTTATAGGACGTCCGCTTATTCGTCCACGTATGCCGAGCCAACAAACTAATATGAGAAGCAAGGAAAATGCAACTGAGTAACTTGTCTTAACATGACTTTCCGCCATCTCATCCATCTTCTTGCCAAGACGATTTGCCATGAAGAAACACCAGTAGGCGTATACACCCCAAATAATTACGGATACAACCATGTATGCCACCATTTTCCAATCTTCAAACAGCATACTTGCCACTGTAGTATCACCATCAAGCCATGTAAAGACAGTAGCATCCATAGTCTTACCAAACTCGGAAATATACGGTATATTTGCTATTGCAAATCCCAAGGCAACAGCATGAATGATGATAAAATATACTGCAATATGCTTTAATGACTTTCCTGTCAATCTATGAAGATAATACAATACGAGTAAATACAATAACGGTATTACATCTGCATAACTCAGCAAACAGTTATCGAGCCATGCACCCCTCATGAGTGACTCGCACACAAGGGAAGACGAAACAACGTCACTATCCATCAAGTGCTGGACAGTAATTATCAACACTCCACGAACAATCAGCATCAAGATGATACATGACAAGTGAATGGATAATACGAATATAATTGCCTTAATTAATCTGTTCATTTTTATTATTATCTGTTAGCAGTATCCTTATATAATGTCTGGAGTATTGCCTTGCCCTTTCTTACTCTCTCTTCCTTGTTATTACCTATCTCGTCAACGTTCTGCACAACCATGTTACCATCAAGGTCGTATGTACTCAATCCTGTTGAATCACAGAAAGAGAATGCTATCTTGGAACAATGGACAGCACAAGGATATGTATATGACTTACTCATGACATCACGACTGAACACAAACTCGTCATGACTTATGCCTAACTGACCGAAGAGCGTGGCAGGAATATCTGACTGATTCATTATCGTGCATATCTCTCGAACCTGTCTTATTGCGCCACCTGTCATAAGGAGTGGAATATGCATTACATCAATACTGGAGAAGTTCTTTCCTTCCTGTCCTACAGCACCATGGTCAGAAACTATAATAAGTAGTGTGTTGTCCCACTTTCCACATGCCTTTAGACCTTCCACAAACCTACCTATACAGTCATCAGTATATGCAAAGCTGTTCTCCACCTTATTGTCAAGTCTCTTGTATGGTACTTCCCAAGGCTCATGACTCGAAAGGGTCATTATACTCGAAAAGAAAGGTGACTTCATTCCTTTTATGCTTTCAAGAACCTTATCAAAGAGTGGACCGTCAGGCACACCCCAATCCGTTGATCTCTCCTTACGAGAGAAATCCTTGTCAGAATATGTCTTCTCAAATCCATTCTGAAGCATAAAGCCACCCATGTTGGTGAAATTGATGTCGCCACCATACCAGAACTCAGTATGATAACCTACTTCCTTAAGCTTTTTAGCAATACCTGGCAACTTCTCACATTTCTCAGGAATCTTCATTAGCGAAGCCGTAGGATAACCTAACCATCCTGTATTGATACTAACAAGTCCTCTGTCAGTTCGGAAACTATTGGCATAACAGTTTGTGAAGAGAATACCTTCCTTTGCAAGCCTGTCAAGATTAGGTGTTATGTCACCATCCGCTCCTACGCATCCAGCAAGACTTGCGCCACAGCCTTCCCATACCACAAGAATGACATTAGGACGCTTGGTAGTGAACAGAGTATCAGGCTCAACACTTTCCGTGTTGTATATTCCTTGCATCAGAGAGTTCAGTTCCTTTTCATCGTCATAATATTGGAACTCACTTGCGAAATCCTGCTGATGAGACAGGGAATAGAACATATTGAATGCGCTATTAACGGCTGAATGATTCAGGAATTGCTTCTCGGAATAATATGCACTTGTGACATTAGCAGTACCTTCACCTACTCCTCCGCGAATCATGATGAACATCAATCCGAGTACAGGAATCATGACCAGTGAATGAAGAGGTTTTGAGGACTCATTGAGGACCCCGCTTGGCAAGACATAATACACAAGGGCGCAATATGCGACTGTAAGAACAATGATGGAAACGATTGTCAGGAATACGAACAATCCGCTCACGCTTGCCAGCGCATCGGCAGGCTTGTCAGTATAGATGAATACCGTGGAGTCGAGCTTAAATTGCCAGAAGTCATACATTACCACATCCGCCACGAAAATGATGGCAAGAAGCAGTAAAATGACCGAGAAATATGGCATGAGCCACTTACGCAGATTTACCTTCACGAAGAAGCTCACGAACAATACAATCCATGGAATCACGAGCACATATCCGCTCATGGTAGAGTCAAGAGCCAATCCGTGCCACATGACGGCAAGGTAATCATAGAATGTCAACCCTTCACATACTGATGAATTATATAGCATAAACACTGGTTTCTGCAATACAAATATGAGCATCAGTACAAGAAAGAGTTTTAATAATATGTAGAGCCTTGAACTTTTAATTACAGCCATTTGTTCTATATTTTTTGCAAATTTACAACATTTTATGATGATGGGGAAATAACTATTGTCCTTTTTTCATTTACGCTCCAGTTACATTTAGCCTTCGCCAGAAGATGGATTCAACCTTCCCCTTAGGTGTGCCTTAGGTGTCCCTTCAGTTGGTAAGGGAAACGAAGGAGAACCTAAGGTAAACCTAAGGTGCACTTAACACGTAAGTTAGAAGAACTGAAAGAACCTTTTCAACTGTACAGGTCGCATTTCGTTCATGTTCCGTTGCTCATTCGTAGTGATTTCTTCGTGTCTCTACCATTTCTCTGCTAATTCTCTACTATTTCTCCGCTATAATAGTAGAGCCATAGTGGTGTCACTTTGGAGTCACTTCGGTGTCATAGCGAAGTCATGACGTTAGCTCTTGGTAAGTACGTCGCTTAACACAAAGCCTATTCATGTTTCTTGTCGCTCGGACTATCGATAGTTTGCAAACGGGCTATCGATAGTCTGCTATACAAACTATCATTAGTCTGTACTACAGACTATCATTAGTTTGAGACACGGCATTCGACAGTCGGCGAGGAGACACTTGAGTGTCGCTTCGGCAATGCCTTTTTCTCCAATATTTCGCATCAAGATATTTGCGTACATGAGAGTAAATGTATAGTTTTGCATACGATTGCAAAAATAATGTCGTTTCCCATGCAGTCATTATTGTTATTATCGTACATCTATAATTAGAACAATTATTATCAAGATGGAGATAGCAGAACTGATAGAAAGGTGTAGGCAAGGAGATGCTGATGCTCTCGGAGAATTATATAATGCTAACGTAAGCAAGATGCGAAATGTGTGCCGACGTTACATTTCCGACGAGCAAGCCATAAACGACATAATACATGATTCTTTTGTCATCATTTTCACTTCCCTTGACAAATTACGTGATAATGACAAAGCTGAAGGATGGATGATGTCCATAACAAGGAATATCGCATATAAATACAAAGAAGAATTTAAAAAACATCATGCCACTTCCATAGAGGAAACTATGGTGGCAGAATCTTTGATAGAAGAATCCAATGAAAAAGAAATAAAGGGAATCCCAATTGGCGAGGTAATAAAACTAATTGGGAAATTACCCGAAGGCTATGGTAAGGTGTTACGTCTTTCTGTTTTTGAAGACATGACACACAAAGAAATCGCTAATTTATTAGGTATAGAAGCACATTCGTCATCATCCCAACTCGCAAGAGCAAAGAAAATGTTGCGAAAGATGATGATGAAGTATAGCCCTATACTCTTGATTCTACTTGTTCCATTTACAATTGTTCTGCTTAAGAAAGAATCTGAAGTCACCAAGGACAAGAAGAAAATTGCAAGTAAACAAGAAAAGAGTCACAAAGAACAGCATTCCAAATTACAAGTGATGAGGCCAAACAGTCATAGGTACATGATAAGTACAATAAGTACTTCAAGGTCTGCAATTGTGCAGGAAAAAGATACCGTTGCGGTTAACGCTATAAACAACAATAGTGAAGCGGACACAATCTGTCAAGACTCCTCATGTGAGAATGAGCCACTCAATACGATTCATGTAATAAAGAAGATTCAACTTCCAAAACAAAACATTGCTGAATCGTTTAAGCAAAAAGCCATTTTCAACGATTATGAAAAGAATAGGCTCTCACTTAGACTTGCATATTCTGGAGGGTTAGGTGATACAAGGCAAGAACGTCCTTATATCATAACAGAAAAGCAAGCTACAGCACCAACAGGTGAGCAGCCATCTTCTGTTTCTTTTGACAACTGGAGAGATTATGCAATATATTTGGCAAACCAACCAACGGATGTAGGCTCGCGTTCTCGTATTGTAGTTGTAAAGATTGCATTAAATAATGCAAACCAACCAGGAGATGATAAGATTATAAGGGCAAGCCATCATTATATGCCAACGACATGGTCTCTTGCATTGAAGTACAATCTAAGTAAACAATTTAGTGTGGAATCAGGAATGAACTATAGTCGTTTATGTTCAGACTTCGAGTTGGGAACAGATGGCAACATCATCCAAGAACATCAGAGAATCCATTACATTGGCATACCAATGAAAGGTTTCGTCAATATGTACGAGCGAAACACATGGGGCATATATGGAAGCATGGGAGTGACTATGAACATTCCTGTTAATTCGTCACTCAACAAGGATTATTACATACATAATAAATTATCAGATACAGAAAAGGCAAGTATTCATGCGCCATTACAATGGACGGTAAATACAGGACTGGGAGTGCAATACAACTTCACACGAAACATAAGCATATTTGCAGAACCAAACCTGCAATACAACATTCCGACAAATAGTAGCATAGAGACATACCTCACGGAACATCCATTTACAATAACTCTACCACTGGGTGTAAGATTTACGTGGTAACACATGCAGTCTTTTTGATGTTTTATAGACTAATAGAGTAAAGACACAATTAAATTGTATGAGTAGTTATGAAAAAGAACATTAAGAACAGTATCTGGCTAATGGCGATAGCTATTACCAGCCTTGCAACGCTCTTTGTAGCTTGCAACAATGAAGATGGTATTATGGAGGATGGTATTGACAATACACCTCAAGTGGAGAACCTTGGCGAACTTGCAGCTTATGCAGTAACAACAGAGACAAGAAGCCCTGTTGACTTAAAAACAGCTGTGCTTACATCAGAAGAAATAGAATGGTTTAATGTAAACACACGTGAGATTCGTTTTAATATTTCATCTGACGTCATAAGCGAGCGACTAAGCGCATTAGACCGTATCGAGTTCCGTCTGGGAGATGAAGTTTTGTTCTGTGTTGACAATCTCGTCAATCCAACAGATTCACGTACTTATTTCGACCTTGTTCTATACTACGAATGGACTTTGGAAGGTGATGAGAAGGCAGATGTAGGTTTTTTCCTGCTCGACTGCTATCCACAGCAATTTGCAGATGCAGAATTGACAGTAAACAATCGTATTCTACGTACTGTCCAATGGAATAAGTTCATTAAATATCTTGAAGATAAAGGTAAATTGAGACAATAAGCCAATAAAACTAATGATAGGCACGTCACTAATAGTAAGACAAAAACATCAACAATAATCCCTCACAACGTCTTGTGCGTTGTGATGGATTATTGTTTGCATAATGGATAAGTGACTATTTGTCATCGTAATGTCCGTAAGCCGTTAGGACGAGGACAATAACTTCTTCGTCATGTATTCGGTACACCAAACGATGCTTCTTTGTAATTTCACGACTCCAACGTCCTTCGGGTTTCCCTTTCAAAGGCTCTGGGTGTCCTGTGCCAGTTTTGGGATGCTCACGAAGTTCTTCGAGGAAACGCATAGCCTTGGCAAATGCTTTAGGCTCGTACTTCTCCAATTTTGCCAATCCAATATTGGCTTCTGGAGTATATCTTATTTCATACTTCATAACCACATCTTTTTAGCATATCAGATACGGACTCCCCAGGTAACTGTGTTGTATATTCACCTCTGGCATACTGTTGCTCAGCACGCTCTATCTTGGCAAAGAATTCTTCCTTTGTCATCAACGTTGGGTCTTCCTTCTTTGCAGTGAGCTTCTTTATATATTTCAACACCTTGGTCATCAAGGCTTCGTCGTCAGATATTCCGTCAATAGCACGAAGAACTTCTGCATTCAACTGTACTGCTGTCATAATCTTTTATGTTTTATGTTTTTATGTTGGCAAAGATAAAGCTAATATTGCAAACTGTCAAATAAAAACGTTTTTATTTGAACTCTATGCGGTTACCTTATCACCTTTTCATAAACTGCCATGAGCTTTTCGGCACATACCTTTGGATGGAAAGTGTTCATGGCATACTCGTAGCCACCCGAAATCATCTTGCCACAAAGGATGTCATCTGTGAGTACAGATGCTATCTTGTCACGTATGTCCTCCACGCTTGATGGGTCGGCTTGTAGGGAGTATGGACCTCCTGCCTCAGGGAGACTGCTCACGTTACTCGTCACCACAGGACAACGGCTCAGGAGTGCCTCGACTACAGGCAATCCGAATCCCTCGTAGAAACTTGGATAGACAAATGCCTTTGCCTTGGAATAAAGTACCTGCAACTCATCATCACTCACCCTCTTCTTTGGGAAGATGACAAGGTTCTCCATATTATGTTCTGCTATGTATCGCTTTACCTCGTCCTTGTATTCACGTCCTCCACCTACTACCACAAGTGGTATCTGAAGGTCTTTTGGAAGAAGCTCTATCGCCTTGACTATTCCTAATAGGTTCTTGCGTGAGTTGATTGAACCTACATACAGAAGGAAGCCGCCTTGGAGTTCAGAGTTTTGAGTTATGAGTTCGGAATCATCCGCTGGCGAACTGGTAGCATAGAATTTTGGAGCAACAGGTTGATAGACAACGTCTATCTTGCTCTCATCCACGTCATAGAAACGAAGGATATCCTGTTTTGTACATTCGCTTATGGCTATGATACGGTCAGCATTCTTTACGGCATAACGCCACTTGAGGTCATAAATCTTACGGTCCTGCCAATGGTACATGTCCGTGAATGTGCGAAAAGCCACGTCATGAATTGTAACAACACTTGGTATTCCGCTCTTGCGTATTCCGACAGGCAACTCGTTGCTGAGACCGTGAAACAGGTCTATGCCATCACGCTTCAGGTTGTTTGGAATACCGAAGGTGCGCCATAGGCTACCCTTGAGCAATCCATGTGGAAGAAGAGTCGTACAGTATCTCTTGTTCAGATACTCAGCCGCTTCATTATTGTCCTTAGGGGTCTTTGGTGTGTACAAAAAATAGGCATTCTCAGGGAAATATTCCGTGAGAATGTCTATTGTAGTTCGACTATGATTACCTAATCCTGTAAAGTTGTTGTAAAGACGCTTAGCGTCGAAACCGATTTTCATAGCAAAACATTTTTTAAGATTTATAATCTCAAATATATCATTTATGCCTCCGGGTCTTTTCTCAACACAGAGGACACAGAGTACTCAGAGCTTTTTTAAAACGAAAATTTAGAAAATTAAAGAAAATTTCTTTATAGCAAGTCTTTTTATTTATGCCCTCTGTTCATAACGGAACGCATAAATGATAAATTCGAGATTTGAAATTAAGAAAAAAATTTTCTTTAATTTTCTTAATTTTCGTTCTTTACCTCACCCTTCTACTTCTTTCCGTAAAGTACAGGGTTGGTACTTGGGTCGTTGTACATCTTCATCTGCTTATAGACCTTCATGTACTTCTTTCCTGCCTCTATGTCTGCAAGGAGAGCGTCAATCGCACTTGAGAGGTCCTTCTTCTGCTCAAGGAGCACGTCGAGTTTAGCCTTGCAAGCCTTGATGTGCTCAGCAGAAGCATCCTTACGGTCCACCTGCTCCTGCATGTGATAAATCTTGAGAGCGAGGATGCTCAGACGGTCAATAGCCCATGCTGGTGACTCTGTATTGATAGTTGCATCCTTGGCAACCTTCACACCTGAATAGAGAGAATAGAAATAAGAATCAATACGCTCCACGAGGTCTGTACGGTCCTGATTACTCTTGTCAATACGGCGCTTGAGCTGAAGAGCCTCAACAGGGTCAATCTGAGGGTCACGGATAATGTCCTCAAGATGCCACTGTACAGTATCAATCCAGTTCTTTACATAGAGATCATACTCTATTTCACCTGGCTTATATGGATTATTGATTGGAGTATCAACATTATCAGTCAGATGATAATCCCTGATTACCTGATCGAATATTGGATTTGCTTTAGCTGTAAATGTCATATGTATTCTAATTTTTGTGCAAAGATACATAATTTTATCGTGAATGAATTAAAAGTCTCAAATATATTTCTTCATTACAGGATTTTTACATAAATTTGCACCCGTAAATGAACATAAGTTAGACACTTAACTTACATCAAGGCGGTTCTTAATCTGAATCAAGGATTCTGTTTATTCATACAAGCCCCGGAATTCCCCAAGCGTACGGCTAATTGACTTTATGCGGTGCCCAAGCGGAATGGCGGGGTTTTTCGTGCATTATCGGGATAATGCACGAGTTAAAAGTTAAAAGTTAAAAATTAAAAGTTAAGTTGGAGAGTTAAGAGTTTACGCAAGAAAAACAACCAGAACGGATTTTTTATGCCGCCAAGCGGCCAATTAGAAAAACATGGGGAAAACAAAAGAAAACAAAAGAAAACATATTTTTATCTGTTTTTTCATGTTTTTACCTGTTTTTTCTTCGTCCGCACGTCTCGTGCGATAAAAAAACTTAAACCAAATTACATATAGGCACTCTTCGATTGTCCCAAAGTTCATAGTCAGTAGTTAGTCTCATATGAGTCAGTACTTAGTCAGTACTTTGACTATACTTCAACCGTACCGATTCTTATACAATATTTCACAAATACTATCCAAAAGCACTTTAGACAAAAAAACATACATGAACAGACAACTCCTTTCACGTTTTTTTCCTAAATTTGCAGATGCACGATAAAAACGAGCTATACGATTATTTTTTGCACTAAGGTGCCAATTAGAAAAACAGTCAAGAACTTTTCTCACTGACCAGCGGGAAGTAAACAGAACAAAAACAAGAAAAAACATATTCATTCTATTGGTAGGGATGCAGGTTTTCTTTTGTTTTACTTTCCTTTGGAAAGCAAGAAAATTGTTTTCTTTGGTTTTCTTTGGTTTTTCCAATTGGCCGCTTGGCGGCACAAAACAACAAAAACAAGAACCGTACAGGTCGAAAATAATCAAGCAACAACCAACTCAGATTATGATAACAGGCGAGATAAAGACACAGGTAGATATTATATGGGATGCCTTCTGGACAGGAGGCATAACCAATTCCATAACAGTACTGGAGCAGATGACATATCTCTTCTTCATGAAGCTGCTCGACGACGGACAGATAAAGGCTGAACGTAACGCCACACTCCTCGGAGTGGAGGTGAAGGACGCCACATTCCCAAAGGATGCAGAATGGACCAATCCCGACACGGGAGTGGCTGTGCCTTACGACAAGCTGCGCTGGAGCAAATTCATCAACTACGAGGCACAGGCCATGTTCCAGGACATACGCGACAACGTCTTCCCCTTCATCAAGACACTCAACTCCGGAAAGGAGTCAGCCTACAGCCGCTTCATGGAGAATGCCGTCTTCGCCATACCTAACGCACGAGTGCTCACAAGGGTGGTAGAGGGCGTCAACGCTCTCGACATGAACAACCGCGACGCCATGGGCGACGTATATGAATACGTACTCGGCAAGATGGCAGCATCTGGCAACAACGGACAGTTCCGCACACCACGTCACATCATACGCATGATGGTGGACCTCATGCGCCCTACCCTCCACGACACCATCTGCGACCCAGCCATGGGAAGCGCAGGATTCATCGTGGAGAGCGCAAAGTACATCAAGGAGCACTATGCCGCCGAACTCATGAAGGCAGACAACCAGCAGCATTTCCGCAGCGGCATGTTCCACGGATTCGATACCGACCAGACCATGCTCCGCATAGGAGCCATGAACCTCATGCTCCACAACGTAGATAATCCTGACCTCAGCTATCGTGACTCCATATCGAGCGACAATACCGACCAGGACCGATATACGCTCTGCCTTGCCAACCCTCCGTTTGCAGGCACCATCGACAAGGAGGTCATCTCCAAGTCGCTCAAGGCGATAACCGACACCAAGAAGACCGAGCTGCTCTTCGTAGCCCTCTTCGTCCGCATGCTTCAGGTGGGAGGACGATGTGCAAGCATCGTGCCCGACGGAGTGCTCTTCGGCAACTCCAAGGGACACAAGGACCTGCGTCGTGAGCTTGTAGATAACCAGCGCTTGCAGGCAGTCATCTCCATGCCGAGCGGAGTGTTCCAGCCATATTCGGGCGTGAGCACAGCCATCCTCATCTTCACCAAGACCAACTGTGGCGGTACGGACAAGGTATGGTTCTACGACATGAAGGCTGACGGCTACTCACTCGACCAGAAGCGTACCGAGACACCCGACAATAGCGACATAGATGACATCATCGCCCGTTTCCACAACCTCGAGGGCGAGGAAAGCCGCACACGCAAGGACCAGAGTTTCTTTGTGCCTGTAGATGAGATACGCAAC
>CAMOVB010000066.1:0-13582 GCA_946626925.1 uncultured Prevotellaceae bacterium | reverse complement strand
AGACGCAGGATAAGTTCGCACACCTTGTCGTATGTCTTAGGACCGATATCGCCCAACTCTGGTTCAAAGGTCTTAGCCGCCCATACCTTCAAGCCCCAGTCCTCATCGTTGATGAAGATGCCACGGTACTTCACGCTTGGCGACTTGCTCACCATCGTCTCCTCATACATAGCCTTCTTCCTACGCTCCACAGGCACGTCAGCCCACCAGTACCAAGGACTCACGCCTATCTTCTCGCTCACATGGAACACGCCGTAAGCAAGTCCACGAGCATCACTACCCATGATGCGCACACACTTCTTGTCTGAGTCGATGGCATAGCGTTCCCACTCGCCAGCAAGTTCCGTATGCCCATTGGCAAAGCGTGACTTGCCAAGCGTAGCAAGTACGATACTATTGCCCTTGACAGGCTCTGTAGATATGGCAGGACGAACGCCAGTCACACGTTCAATGTCGTCAGCAAGTACGCCTGCCATCTTAGCCGTAAGTGCACAATCCGCCTTGTCATACACGATAGTAGCCTTAGCCAAGTCAATGGCATGGGCAAACAAGGAATATGTAAGTGCCAAAGCACCGATGAATAGTTTTCTCATGATAAAATAACCTATGCTTTATTAGTATTGCGCAAAGATAAGAATAAATTATGAATTAAGAATTATGAATTAAGATTTTAAGTTAAAATGCCCAGATAACAAAGTAGTCAGAACGAAAGCCAAGTGTCGCCTCTCTGTCTATCAATAATCCGAGAGACAAGAAACATGTATAGGCACCAAGAACAATAATGGAGCGCACCAATCATGTCGTTGGCGCGCTCCATTACTTTATTAGGCATAAACATCAAGAATCGTAATCAATGTCTAAACTTTAGGGCAAAGCTGACGAACACAGCACGTCCAGGGCTAATAGTAGAGAAGTTGCTGTTCCAGTAAGAACTATCCTTCTCGTCAAATATATTCTCCACGCCAATGCCTGGTTCAAGTACCAAGTCATTAACATAGAAAGAGTGGCGCGTAGCAAAATCCCACTGCTGATACTTAGGAGCAAAGCCATAGGTACTGCTGTATCGTTCGCCCTGAACATGACCGTTGAGAGACAGATTCACATGGTAATTACTCCAGCTTCTATCCCACGCAAGGTTTACCCTTGCCACATTCTTTACACTCTTATCTACAGGCGTAGTAACCAAGGTATAAGCCTGCGTCTTGCTGTCAAAGTTCATTGTCTCTGATTTTGCATCCGTATAAGTATATCCACCGCCTACGCTTATGCCATAAGGGAGGAAGAACTTAGCATTCACATTGATGCCCTTAACCGTTGCCTTATCTATATTATCACGTTGACGAATCGTTGTCCATCCATCATTATAGAGAGACGTAAGATGGGTATCTGCATCAATCTCACTCTGCGACATCACTCGATAGTTAATCATGTCGTGTACCTTGTTCACAAACCCTGTAACACTAAGACTCATCCACGTGTTGCTATACTCCATGTTGAGGTTAAAGAAATCGTTCGTCTCAGGTTTAAGGTTGGTATTGTTGAGCGTGAAGCGGGCATTGGTCTTTGCCATGTCTGTAGCATAAAGCTGAGACAGCGTCGGCGTACGATAGCCTCCTGAATAAGCGGCACGAGCACGAAAGCCTCCTATATGATAGAAAAGCGCAACATTGGCTGTGGCATGCGATGTAAAGTTGTCATTGTAAGTGTATCGTGCCCCGACAACAGCTTCAAGTCCTTTGAATATATTCACTTCATCCTGCGCAAATACGTTGTATGTATTTGTTGACTCAAAGTCAATATTGTCGCTCTCACTATCAAGCGACTCCTGCACCAGCTCCACTCCTGCCGACAGTTTGTTCCAATCTGAAAGGCGGAAGATTCCCTTCATGGTCTCATTGACGTAATGGGTACGCTTACGGGTAACTTCATTCTCTTCCGTCTCACCCGTCTGCCAATAGTCATACTTAGTCACATAATTGTCGGAATACACATCGAAGTAGATATGGGCATTCTTGCTGAACTCATACCTTGCCCCGGCACCATATAGATAGGAATTATGGTAAATATCGTATGTGTAGGCAGCCTTCTCCTTATACGTATAGTTATACTGTGTAGTTCCGTCATTCAGTTTTGTCTTTGTCTTAGACTGTGTGAAGTAGGTGGCAGAGCGAGGACGATTAGTCATGTTGTCATAATAATTGCCGCGGACATACATGGAGAACTTGTCATTAATCTTCCATTGTAGGTTTTCACTTACATTATGGCTTGCAAAAGCCGTACTCATAGGTCTTCCAGTGAGCTTGAGCACTTGTCTGTCTTCGCCAGTGACATTATCCGTCTCAAAGAATTCCTGCTTGTTGTTTACCTGCCAGTTATCCGTCGTCTGATAATTGTATGATGTCTGTGACGAGAACTTACCGACGTTGAAGTCAAGGGTAATATCCTCACTCACACGTCCCTTACTTGACACATGGGTACGATTGGACACATCGACAGCATCCTTGGAATCATCCGTGATGATGTTGATAACTCCTGCTATGGCATCGCTACCATAAAGAGCACTTGCCGCCCCCTGCAACACCTCTATTCGCTTGATATTGGCAATGCTTATGCGACTCCAGCGATCATCGCCGACAACCTTCTTTCCGTTCTCAAGTATAAGGATATAGTCATCGCTCACACCATTGAAGTTAAAAAACGTACCCATTCCACTCGTATGGGTGGTAACATTGGGAGTCAGCTTGACAAGCGCCTCCTGAAGACTTGTCACCTGTGCATCCTTCAGTTCCTTTGCAGTTATCACCTTCACAGCAATAGGCGAGTTACTCTCCCTACGGAAAGTTCCTGTACCTGTAACAACAACCTCATTAATCGCCTTTTCGGCAACCTTTGAGTTCCTATCCTGCGCATCAGTATTCGTAGCACTTGCCATAAGAGCAAGAGCAATTAAGATTTTGTTTTGCATATTCTGTTTAGTTAGTATTTTTTCTCATTACTCATTTCTTATTACTCACCATCCACAGGCCCATGAATGTGAGCATACCATTAAGCATCAAGAGTTCGTAGCCAAACTTATAGCCGTAGTGCTGAAGAGTGAACGCATCGAGTGCGTAACAAAGCAGAGGTGAGGCTATAGCTATGAAAGGAACAAAACGAGGACGTGGCATCCGTCTGGTCATCATTCCGAAGGCATAAAGTCCAAGGAGAGGACCGTAGGTGTAACTGACAAGCGTATAGATAAGGTCGATGACGCTGTTTGAGCCAACCCACTTGAACAGGAGGGTGAAAAAGATAAAAACAGCCACCATGATGATGTGAACCTTGCGTCTGAGCGTCTCACCCTGCTCGTCCGTACTGTCCTTGCCGAGGATGTCGATACAGAATGATGTGGTGAGAGCCGTGAGCGCACTATCCGCACTTGAGAATGCACTTGCAATAACACCTATGGTGAAGAATGCCACGACGGCATTTCCCATTACACCAGTGGCTGCAATCCCCGTGAGAAGGTCGTCCCCCTTCTGTGGAATATCCATACCAAGGTGAGCATAGAGCGCAAGAAGAAGGATGCCAAGGGTAAGGAATAAGGCATTAACAGGAATGAAAAGCACACCATACGAACACATATCCTTTTGGGCAGAACGGAGGTCACGACAAGTAAGGTTCTTCTGCATCATGTCCTGGTCAAGACCTGTCATGACAATAACCACGAACACGCCACTCAAGAACTGCTTCCAGAAATTCTGACGACTAACAAAGTCGGAGAACTCAAAGATGCGTGAGTGAGGGCTACCAAGCACAGCACGATAAGCCTCACCCCAATCCATGCCAAGCATATCAACAGCCTTCACCATGATAAGCACGAGTGCCACGATAAGGCAGAGAGTCTGAAGGGCATCCGTCCACACAAGTGCCTTGATGCCACTACTCCTTGTATAGAGCCAGATGAAGGCAAGCGTCACGATGACCGTGAGCCAGTAAGGTATGCCGTAGTCGTCAAATACAAACTGCTGGAGTATAAGGCAAGCCACATAGAACTTGGCTGCCGACGAACTAAGTTTGGAGATGATGAAGAACCATGCACCCGTCCTATAACTAACACTCCCAAACCTCTTGTCCAGATAGCCGTAGATGCTCGTAAGCCCCATCCTGTAATATATAGGGAGGAGAACGAAAGCCACGACAAGATAGCCGAAGAAGAAGCCTATGCACATCTGCAGATAGGTCATGTCACCCGTCATTACCATTCCCGGAACGCCTATGAAGGTCACTCCCGAAAATGACGCACCTACCATACCGAAGGCAACCAACGGCCAGGGAGACTGACGATTGCCACGGAAGAAGGCATCATTTCCCCTCGTTCCCACAAGATGGGAAACAAGGAATAGTACTGCAAAATATAGAAGAAATGTTATTAGCATTGTAAGTTTTTATGTTTTTAAGTTTGTTAGTTTTTATGTTCTCGCGCAGGAAAAGTATGTTTTCAAGTTTGCAAAGAGGTAAGTTTTCCACGATAACTAAAAAACTTATGAACTCATAAACTTAAAAACTTATTTTTTCTTACCTTTGCACCAAACCATAAAAACAGAAAGCCTTATGAAACTAAGAGACAGTCTTAAGATTATCGCCATTATTATGCTGATTGAGAGCGTCATCTTTGCACTCAGACAACCATTCATGAGCAACTTCGACACTCTCCATGCACACTTTGGCCAGTTTGCCACAATCGCCAAGTTGTACTACCTTGACGTATCCATATGGCTTCAGACAACATTATATGTGCTGTTTGCAGGTCACATCGTATGGTTAGGTTCACGCATACCGAGCGCCAGATTCGGCAGTTACTTCGTACTCGATGCCATTGTAGCAATAATAAACGCCATTGTTGTAGCTATGGCACAGGAGTTTGAGATTTACGGATTCTACCTCAAGATAGTTGCAGAGGCAGCTGCCATAGTAACGTGCTTCTATGCAGGATGGACAATATTCAAGGACCTTCACATCAAGGCTGTACAGACAATCTGTTTCTCCTACATGGTTCTATCTGCCCGTCACCTGCTCTACTGCTTCGTACTTGCATTCACACTCTTCAGCTACGGAGTGGAAGGCCTCAGCACAACTGCCTTGCAGGACAAGAAAGCCATCAACATTGCATGGATGCTCCTCATTCCTCTTTTCCTCATAAGCCGTTACCTGCTCTTTATAGGAGCCAAGAGGCTCAAAGAGAATGCAGATGAAAAAGAGAAGGAACGAGAAGAGATAGCAATAGTATAACTACCATCAATATCTCAGCAACGAGCGATATGCGTACTGACAAGCGCATGTCGCTCGTTGTCAGTTTACGCTCGTTTGTACCAATGAATGGCTTATAGAAATACTGTCCGAAATAAATGTGTCCTCCGCCAAAACGGCAGTCGAGTATTCCAGCCAAGGCAGCCTCCGGCCACCCAGAGTTAGGCGAAGCATGCTTTGAACCAAAGAAGGCAACGAAGCCCAATAGTTCCTTCCATCCAGCACTCTTACCCTTAACCATTCCCACCATACACATTATTTTATATGCCAAGAGTAAGAGGAAAGCGGTAAGACGTGCAGGAACATAATTGGCGACATCGTCTATCCTTGCCGCCCAACAGCCGAAGTCCTTGTAACGTTCATTTCTGTAACCTATCATAGAGTCGAACGTATTCACCATCTTGTAAGCCACCATACCCGGCACGCCAAGCATAGCCAACCAGAAGAGAGGGGCAATGACTCCGTCGGAAAGGTTCTCTGCAAGCGTCTCAAGGGCAGCCGTTCGACATTCATGTGCTGTCAGTTCACTTGTGTCCCTTCCTACGATGCGTGCCACCTGCTTGCGGCCGTCCTCCACACTCCTATCCACAGCCTCAAACACCATCCTCACCTCCTTGCGCAAGGTGTGACCGGCAAGGCAATAGAATACAAAGAGTGTGGCAAGCACCAAATACACCCACACATTCACAATGGTGAGTATCAGGCGCACAAGGACATAAACCATTACGATGCTCATAACAGTAAAGACAGCCCCCTTCACCATTCGATGCACTCCCCTATTAAGTATGCGCTCACCCATGGCAATCCACCGTCCCATCCATACTATCGGATGCGGCAGGCGTTCTGGGTCGCCAAATATAAGGTCAAGCAACCAACCAAGCAAAAGAGGAATGATACTCATAAATGTCAAATGAAGAATTAAATTCGTTGAACCCCTTTGGCGGGCAAATCTAATAATAGATTGCAAAATTACGAATAATTTCCATTCTGTAATTCACAATCTGTCTTATTATTTCGCATATAAACAAAAAATGGTTGGCAATATCCGAAGATAATGCCAACCATAATATCTAATTATATTCTTAATTGCTACGATTAGAACTTGAAAGTCAAACCGAATGAGAGAGCCTCAGTGTTTGCTGAAAGACCAACAAGACTATGAGAATCCTTCTCATTGTAATAACCGAGGAAGCCAAGCTTAGCATCGAGGTCAACCTTTGGAGAAAGCTCAACCTTTACACCTGGACGAACACCAATGTTGAATGTAGTAGCATCGCCACCACCCTCATAGTTTACCTTACCAAAGCCGAAACCGCCATCAACGAAGAATGTAGCAATACCACACTTAGCGAAGTTGTAACGAGCAAATGGAGCAATACGGAATGCGTCCTTTGGAGCACCAACAGCAACATCACCATTATTTGCATAGCCAATTTCGAGAGCGATATCCCAATTCTCATCAAGAGAATAACCGATAGTTGGGGCGATAGAGAATGATGTGTTAGAATCACCTACTTCTGGAGATACACTCTTGAAACCTACTGAACCACCAAGCCAAAGCTGAGCGTTAGCGCAAAGTGAAGAAGCTGCAACGAGTGCAGTAAGAATAATCTTTTTCATAATTTTTTTGTTAGATTTTTTCGTTTTTGTTTTTCCTACTCTTTTTTATCAATTAGAATTTTTTTCACCTGGACGAGGTTTTCGGAATCTCCTCGCTCATTGTTTTTTGCGGTGCAAAGTTAAAGCATTATAAAAAAAACAACCAAAGATTTTTGAGGGGAAAAGCCCTTTTGTTCTATAATAGACAACTTATTTTAACTTATAGAACACGACACATTGATACATATCAATAGATATTATCAAAAATTGCATGGCTTATATTGACAGGAATTAGGTAAAAACAAATGACTTCTTACACAAAATCCCAAATACAGAAAATGAAAAAATCACAAAAATGGCAATATGATGCTTCCTTACGAAGCCTCCACTTACATTTTGTCACACGAATTATCTGGAAAGAATTAGGAAGGGTTAACGAACCATTAACGAAGGATTAACGAAGGATAACTCCCAAACATTTTGTAAGCATTTCATGTCTTTTAATGCTCTATTGACAAAATATCCACACAAAAAAAGTTGCCACTTCTCAACGAAGTAGCAACTATTTCCCAAAAGTCTTAACAGACTACTCTGTATAAATATTTGGTATAAGGATATACGTAATGATGAACTAAAGAAAAAGCTATTATTAAATTTTGAACACTGCAAAGATATAGGTATTTCCACAATTACACTTTCACTTACAACTCAAATACATCCCAAATTACATTTGAGACGTTTTCTTATGTCTTATTTTGAAAAGAAGTGTGCATTTGAGACATGGTTATTTATAATTATTGTCAGAAATCGGAACTATCAAAACGATATTGCAAGAATAATTTTTGAACAACTATTCAAATTATTATTTGTTTTCTCCCAACATTGTCGTTAGATTTCATAAAAACAGCCACTCTTCTATCGCCTCAATGAGGGCATCATTTTCATCTTTTTTCTGTACCGCGATACGGAAAAAAGAACCATCAAGTCCCTCAAAATTGCCTGCATCTCGAATCAATATTCTGTGCTCATGAGCAAGATAATCTTTCAAGGAGGCAGCTTTTCCCATTCTCAACTTGCATAATAATATATGTGTGTCGGATGGCCATGTCTCTATACAACCGAGTTTCTGCAATCTTTCTGCCACCCTCTCACGTTCTGCCATGAGTGTCTCCACATCGAGCCGATATTCGTCCTCATGTGCAAGGAGATAATGACCAGCATCTATTGCCACCTGATTGACCGACCAAGGCATCCTCTGAAGCCTGATATTATTCAGGAGGGCAGCATTAGCGGTAATGTAGCCGATGCGAAGTCCCGGAACGGCATACTCCTTGGTCATGCTATGAATCATGATGACATTAGGCAACTCTGCTGCCTCCTTTGGCGTAATCTGAGGCTTGAGAGTGAAAGGCGCATAACTGGCATCAAGCACAAAGATGACATCCTCGTGTGCCTTGAAGCATTTCATCAACTCATCTTTGTCTATTACGCTTCCAGTGGGATTATTAGGATTGCACAACCACACCATCTGCGCACGCTCAGGTATCTGGTCGAGTGCATAGATGGAACATAGCGTGTGCTCGTGTATGCGACAGGCATCCGCATACTCCGAGAACGTAGGCATGAGTATGGCTGTCTTGCTCCTTCGGAATGTCTGGGCAATAAGATATATTGCCTCTGTTGCGCCATTAGTCACACACACCTCCTCTGGCTTGATGCCAAGCATCATGGCAAGCTCTGCCTCCAGAGAGGTAGGTGAAGGCTCTGGATACGAAGCCACATTATCCAACTTATCTGCAAGATAACAATACAATCCTTCATGGTCGAAGTGATTATACACATTTGAACTGAAATTTATACGTATATCCTTGTACCTATATACGTCATCTCCGTGACCGTTAAGCATAAGCAAAAGCCCCTAAAATTATGAATTATTAATTCTTAATTATCTCATAAATCTTATCTATATCCACATACTTCCTTACGTGTTCAGCAAGCAGGTCATACTGCTTATCCTTGAATTCCTCGGCAGTCATGGCAGGTGCTTCGCATGCACGCTCAGCAATAGGAGTTACCAAATAATCTATGACGGCAGGATTGTCAAGTATGCCATGAACATAAGTGCCAAGACACTTGTCCTGAACATAAACGAGAGGCAAATCTTCTTCCACAAATTGTTCGTGTCGTTCGCCCTCGCCATTTAGAGTGAGAGTACTCTTCCTTGTCCTTCCCTGATGAATCTCATAGCCCTTGCATCGGTTTCCCTCAAAGTCGAACTCTACCTGACGTGTGACTTTATCTGCTGTCATGACCGTCTCGACAGGAAGGATTCCAAGCCCCGGTAGACAAGGTACACTACCTTCTACCCCATCAGGATCGCTCACCATCTGCCCGAGCATCTGATAACCTCCACATATTCCTATTATGGTCTTACCATCCTTGTGCGCACGTATTATCGCTTGTGCCACCCCATTACGACGGAGTTCATAAAGGTCATCAAGCGTTGCCTTCGTACCCGGAAGGATGATGATGTCCGACTTCTCTATGTCCTTTATATTATTTGTATAGAAAAGATTCACTCGCTCATCTCTCTCAAGGATGTCAAAATCCGTAAAGTTGGAGATGTGCCTCAAGAGGATTACAGCCACCTGTACCTTACGGCAGCTCCCTCCCTGTAGGGAGGGCTGGGGTGGGTCCAGGTCTTTCCTTTTCCTGTCAAGTTCCACGCTATCCTCTTCTTCTATCACGATATCCTTAAACATAGGTACGACGCCAAGTACAGGTACTCCACAGAGTTCCTCCATCATCTTGCGTCCTTCGTCAAAGAGACGTAGGTCGCCACGAAACTTGTTAATGATTATTCCCTTTATACGTGCCTTGTCCTCTGGTGTCTGCAACATGATGCTTCCATACACGCTTGCAAACACGCCCCCACGGTCGATGTCTGCCACGAGTATGACATCTGCATCCGCATGACGAGCCATAGGCATATTGACAAGGTCAGAATCACGCAGGTTAATCTCCGACACACTTCCTGCACCCTCCATGACGATGGGATTATACTTGGCAGCAAGACGATCGAAAGCATCGTTTACCGCCTTCCTCAGTTCCTCCCTACCCTCCTTACGGAAATAGTCGTAGGCAGAGCGGTTACCAATAGGCTTGCCGTTGAGCACAACCTGAGTGGTATGTTCCGAGTTAGGTTTCAGGAGCAAAGGGTTCATGTCAGTATGTGGAGCCATACGTGCCGCCTCTGCCTGTACGGCTTGTGCACGTCCAATCTCATATCCCTCAAGTGTGGCATACGAGTTGAGTGCCATATTCTGTGCCTTGAATGGTGCGGGATGATAACCATCCTGCACAAAGATGCGACACAGAGCCGTGACAAGCACGCTCTTTCCCACGTCGCTACCAGTTCCCACCAGCATCAAGGGATGAAGTCTTTCTTTATTCATAGTCAGCGTTCTTTCAACCAAGTTTAACACTCATCTCTGTACCCCCGCATCGTAGGATGTCGCCATCATGAAGTATTACGCCCTCGTTGGTGAGAGCTTCCCCGTTGACGGTCATCGGCACAGATGGCATCCTCCATGAATACGTAGGATTGGCGGTACGCACATTCACGCAACAGCCACGACACATGGAACAGGCATGCTGACGGTCGGAGCGTATTCCCTTAGGGCACTCCGTACGCCATTGACCAAGACGAAGTCTCCATCCGTCATCTCCCTTGGTGAGCTGACACTGGAACACATCCATTGCCACATCATCCACGGCTATGACATTGTGAGCCTCATCCGTCATACGACCGATGGTAACGATTGTCCTTGCATGACTTAGGAAGTCTTCGAGGACATACTCTGTATTATTAAAAGATATTTTCATCTGACCTTCCCCCTACCCCTTCCTTTCAGGACGGGGAGTAGTTACACTTTTTGCGTATTATCTCTCGTATTGCAAAGATACGATGGATTTTTGACACCTGCAATTGCGAGAATCAAAAAAGCATAGTATCTTTGCAACATATCTTTTAGAGATAAAGAATATAACACAAATGAGTAACTACTCCCCGTCCTGAAAGGAAGGGGTAGGGGGAAGGTCCGCTTATGATTCTAATATTCGGAGGAACAACGGAAGGACGCATCGCAGCAGATACTCTTGATGATGCAGGCAAGCCATTCTACTACAGCACCAAGTCGGGGCGACAGGAGGTGGCAATGCGCCATGGCATACAGATTACGGGTGCCATGACGCAGGATGACATCGTGGACTTCTGCAAGGAGCACGCAATTGTGTGCATGGTGGACGCCGCACATCCCTTTGCCGAAAACCTGCACAAGACGATAGCCGAAGCAGCACGTAAGACGAGCATACCTGTCATACGACTTCTACGACCTGCATCGGGAAGGATAAAGGATGCGACCTATTGCAAGACATACGACGAGGCAATAGCCGCCATGGAACAACAAGGTGTCAAGCGACTCCTTGCACTCTCCGGTGCAAACACCATAAGCAAGCTGAAACCTTTCTGGCAACACCATGAGACATTCTTCCGCATCCTTCACCGACAGGAGAGTATTGACATAGCAGACAGGAACGGATTTCCTGAGAGCAACATCCTTTTCTATAATGAGGACAACGAGCTGCCATCCATAGAGGACGAGACAGCCATGATGAAGAGCGTCCGTGCCGACGCAATCATAACCAAGGACTCAGGCAATAACGGAGGAATGCCTGCCAAGACGGAAGCCGCACATTGTTTAGGGTTAAGAATATTCGTCATCGAACCACCTGTCTTGCCAGCCAGTTTCATCATAGTTACAGGCAAGTACACGCTCCGAAGGGCTATCGAAGGGCTATCGAAGGATTTCTTCCCTCTCCGCACAGGAATAACGACGGGTGCTTGTGCCACGGCTGCAACGAAAGGCGCACTCCTTGCACTCCTCACAGGCGAGCCACAAGAGGAAGTGAGCTTTGCCCTTCCCGATGGCGAGATACTGACCATTCCCATAACAGAAACCATCCTTGGCGACGGCTATGCAGAATGTATAGTCACAAAGGATGCGGGAGACGATCCCGACGTGACGAACGGATGCAGAGTTCATTCGCACGTAAGTCATGGCACACAATGCATCCGCTTCATAGGTGGCAAAGGAGTGGGTACGGTCACTCTTCCCGGCTTAGGTCTTGAGGTAGGAGGTCCTGCCATCAATAATACTCCACGACAGATGATGACAAACGAGATAAGGGCGTTGTCAGACAAAGACTATGACGTGACGATAAGCGTGGAAGGCGGCGAGGAAATTGCGAAACGCACATTCAACTCCAAGGTAGGTGTCGTTGGTGGCATAAGTATCATCGGTACCTCTGGTATAGTGTCACCACTCAGCAACGAGGCATTCATCGAGAGCCTCCGTCGTGAGCTACAGGTGGCAAAGGCAATAGGTACGACACACATCATCTTCGTGTCAGGAAAGAAGGCAGAGGAAAAGATAAAAACGGACAAACTAACAGACCCACCCCAGCCCTCCCTACAGGGAGGGAGTTTGAAGGATGACTGTTCATCACATTGTCGTTCGGAGTATCTTAGCCCCCTCCCTGTAGGGAGGGCTGGGGTGGGTCCTCATCGCTTCATCCACTACGGCAATACCATAGGTGAGGCTCTCAAAGCGGCATACGAACTGGGATTCCGCAAGGTGACACTTGGCATCATGATTGGTAAGGCGGTAAAACTGGCAGAGGGTAACCTCGACACCCATTCGCACAAGGTTACGATGAACAAGGAGTTCCTCAGACAACTTGCTGGCAAGGATGCCGACAAGATTGACGGAATAACGATGGCAAGGGAACTATGGGACATCATGCCACAAGCGTTCTTCAACAAGATTCACGACGAATGTTACCGCCATTGCCGTAGCGTGTTCCCAGATGGTACACTCAACGTAAAAATAATCAAGAATGAATAGTCATAACACCATACATTTCGTGTCGCTTGGCTACGGAGGAGATACACAAGTGCATCAGGTCACATCCCGAGTTCCAATACCACTATTTCCGTAACGTAGGAATGGCTGACGAGGAGTACATATATGATAAGGTAGAACTTGCAGAGATGCGCTACCCATACTTCTCGATTATGATTATAATGAAACAGAAAGAACAATGAAAGGATTCGTCATAGCAGCCGCATCATCCAATAGCGGCAAGACAACAATAACAATGGGCTTGCTCCGTGCACTCCGTAACAGGGGCTTACGGGTACAGCCATTCAAGTGCGGTCCTGACTACATTGACCCTATGTTCCACTCGATGGCATCGGGCAACGAATCCGTGAACCTCGACACATGGATGAGCGATGAGGAGCTGGTGCGTGAAACATTCCGTACCTACAGCAACGGTGCGGACATAAGCGTGGTGGAGGGAGTGATGGGATTGTACGACGGCTACGACAAGTGGCACGGCAGCAGCGGAGAGATAGCCATGTTGCTCGACATGCCTGTGATACTCGTGGTCAACGCCAAGAGTGCCGCCTACTCCGTTGCACCACTCATATATGGATTCAAGAATTATAAAATACCCCAGCCAACGGACCCACCCCAGCCCTCCCTACAGGGAGGGAGCTTGAAGGATGACTGTTCGCCACATTGTCGTTCGGAGTATCTTAGCCCCCTCCCTGTAGGGAGGGCTGGGGTGG
>CAMOVB010000065.1:0-13686 GCA_946626925.1 uncultured Prevotellaceae bacterium | reverse complement strand
AGAACATACCCTTCTTCATCTCACCACCGTACCAAGTGTTGATGATAACCTGCTCACGTGAAGTTGTGTTGAAAGCAACACAAGTCTCAGAGTTAAGACCGAGCTCCTTGTAGTTCTCTACCTTAGCCTTAGAAGCGTTGTAGATAACGAAGTTTGGCTCGAAGTTAGCAAGTTCTTCCTCAGTTGGCTGGATGAACATGTTAGTTACGAAGTGAGCCTGCCATGCTACCTCAACGATGAAACGTACTGCAAGACGAGTAGCCTTGTTAGCACCACAGAAAGCATCAACTACATAAAGGTTCTTGTTAGAAAGCTCCTTCTTAGCGATATCCTTAACCTGAGCCCATACAGCCTCAGACATTGGGTGGTTATCGTTCTTATAAGCCTCAGAAGTCCACCATACCTTGTCGTGGCTCTGTGCATCGTCAACGATGTACTTATCCTTAGGAGAACGACCAGTGAAGATACCAGTCATAACGTTTACTGCACCGAGTTCTGTTACCTGACCCTTCTCGAAACCTTCGAGACCAGCCTTAGTTTCCTCAGCGAAAAGTACCTCATAAGAAGGATTGTGAGCAATCACTGTAGAACCAGTGATGCCATACTGTGTCAAATCTAATGCCATAGTAATTTTGTTATTAAAATATTTTTAGTTAATAAAATTTCTACCTTAAAAAGTGAAAAACGAGTTACACTATCCTAAAAAGCTAAACCATATTTCACTATTCCAAATGCAAAGGTAATAAATTACTTTATTATTAAAAAAAATATGAGCGAGTTTTTATCAATTTATTATTAAAAATAAATAATAAAAACCCACTCATTTATTTATTTACAAGTATGTTGCAACATACGGTTTACAAAAATGACTTCAAATAACCCTTTATTATTCTCCGTCCTCGGCCAATGTTTCATCCTTTTCTGCCTCTGTCATAGCTGTTATGTCTATGTCTTTTCCAGAGATGATGGCCATAATCTTCTTGTCTATTTCCTCACACAATTCAGGATTATCCTCAAGGAGTGCCTTTGTTGCATCACGACCCTGTGCAAGTTTGTTGCCGTCATAGCTGAACCAGCTTCCGCTCTTCTTAATGATATTAGTAGCAACACCAAGGTCGATGATTTCACCTGTGTGTGAGATACCTGTACCGAACATGATATCGAACTCACACTTCTTGAATGGAGGTGCAACCTTGTTCTTAACCACCTTTACCTTTGTCTGGTTACCAATAATCTCATCTCCATTCTTGATAGCTGATGACTTACGAACATCTATACGAACTGAAGCATAGAATTTGAGTGCATTACCACCTGTTGTTGTCTCAGGATTACCGAACATCACTCCAATCTTTTCACGCAACTGGTTGATGAAGATACAAGTAGTGTTTGTCTTGTTGATAGTACCTGTGAGCTTACGAAGTGCCTGACTCATAAGACGTGCATGAAGACCTACCTTATTGTCACCCATATCGCCTTCAATCTCTGCCTTAGGAGTAAGTGCAGCAACTGAGTCAATAACAATAATGTCAATAGCTGATGAACGGATAAGCTGGTCAGCAATCTCAAGTGCCTGTTCACCACAGTCAGGTTGTGAGATAAGAAGGTTATCTACATCTACACCAAGATTCTTAGCATAGAAACGGTCAAAGGCATGCTCAGCATCAATGAATGCAGCAATACCTCCTGCCTTCTGACACTCTGCAATAGCATGAATAGCAAGAGTAGTCTTACCTGAAGACTCAGGACCATAAATCTCAATAATACGACCCTTAGGATAACCGCCTACACCAAGTGCAGCATTAAGTCCAAGAGAACCAGTAGGAATAACTTCTACCTTTTCTATTTTATCATCTCCAAGCTTCATGATAGAACCACGACCGAAATTCTTTTCAATCTTCTCCATCGCCGCCTGAAGCGCCTTAAGTTTATTTTCGTCTGCCATAGTAGCCCCCCGACCCCCAAAGGGGGCGGCCTCCGGATTATGGGGGATAGAGACCTTATAATTAATATTTATTTTAATTCACATTACCCGTAGGCCGCCCCCTTTGGGGGTCGGGGGACCATTTATAGTTCCAAATCACCATCGTGAATCTCGTGCCAAGGAAGACCTTGCTTGTTGAGCTGCTCCATGAATGGGTCTGGGTCAAACTCCTCTACGTTCCATACACCTGGACGCTTCCAAAGACCTTTCATGAACATCATGGCACCAATCATGGCTGGAACACCAGTAGTGTAGCTTACACCCTGCATACCTGTCTCCTCGTATGCTGCACGATGTGAACAGTTGTTATATACGTAGTATGTATGTTCCTTACCGTCCTTCAAACCACGAATACGACAACCTATAGATGTCTGTCCTTCATAGTTCTCACCAAGCTCCTGTGGATTAGGAAGAACAGCCTTGAGGAACTGAAGAGGTACAATCTTTACCTTTACCGGTTTACCATCAAGTCCTGTTGCCTCATATTCTATCTCATCAATACGAGACATACCTATGTTCTGAATAACGTCAAGGTGCTTGAGGTACTGCTCACCAAATGTCATCCAGAAGCGTGCACGCTTGATAGTAGGGTAGTTCTTTACGAGTGACTCTATCTCCTCATGGTGGAGAAGGTATGACTCCTTTGGACCTACCTCTGGATATGTAAGTGGCTTGTGAATCTCAAGTGGCTCTGTCTCCACCCACTTGCCGTTCTCCCAGTAGAGACCCTTCTGAGTAATCTCACGGATGTTAATCTCTGGGTTGAAGTTAGTGGCAAAAGCCTTATGATGGTCACCTGCATTACAGTCAACGATGTCGAGGTACTGTATCTCGTCAAAGTGATGCTTTGCTGCGTATGCTGTATAAATAGAAGTAACACCTGGGTCAAAACCGCAACCAAGGATGGCAGTAAGTCCAGCCTTCTCAAATCTATCCTTGAAAGCCCATTGCCAGCTGTACTCGAAGTGTGCCTCGTCCTTTGGCTCGTAGTTGGCAGTATCAAGATAGTTTACACCACTTTGGAGACAAGCCTCCATGATTGTGAGGTCCTGATAAGGCAAAGCAAGATTCATACAGAGGTCTGGCTTGTACTCATTAAAGAGTGCAACGAGTTCATCCACGTTGTCAGCATCCACCTTGGCAGTCTTGATGCTGCCAGCAGGAACAAGTCCCTTAGCCTCGATAGCCTTTGCAAGAACATCACACTTAGCCTTAGTACGGCTTGCAATCATTATTTCCGTGAATACATCACTATTCTGTGCTACCTTATGTGCTGCAACAGAAGCTACACCACCTGCACCAATAATTATTACCTTTCCCATTTATATTGAATTTTATTTATTTCCGTACAAAAGTACACTTTTTTTTTATTACCTCAAAAAGTGAGAGGTCGAAAACTATCATTAAAATATATTTTCTTTTTAAATTTTAAAAAATGAAATAATTATTATTATATGATGTTAATAGTGTTCAAAGAAAAATGACTTTTTTCTTGCATATTAAGTTATTATTTTGAGGTGTTGAAGTTATGAATGTATTATTAACACTTTTCATTTATTAAATCATTCATTTTCATGTGTGCCGTCATGCTTATCAACATCTGTTAAGAATGTTATTATTTAATAACTTTTTTTGCTGAAGGGTGTTTATAATAGATGAAATTGGTGTTGAATTTACAATAATAAAAAATAACAACTTTTCTTGCGTATTTAAATTCATGCCTTGCTATAATATGGAATGAAAAAAGCAAGAATAATTATTATTTTTTTTCAACATTATTTCAACACGTTTTTAACATACATATAAACATACTTGTTCACAACTAAACCTCCTCAATGAGTCCTCAATGAGTCCTCATCACCTTATGTTTCTCTACGATTCTCTACAGTTTTGTAGAGGATGCTAAGGGAAACATAAAGTAAACATAAGGAAAACATAAAGATAAGATAAAAAGTAAAGGTCAACTTTCTCTCGAAAGATGACCTTATAAAACCAATAAAAATTAATTTAAATATATAGTAGAAAGAGATAATATTATCTGCGTCTTGAAGCTCCTGCGTTACCACCACCTCTGGTTGATGAACCTCTACTTGAGTTGAAACTTCCTCTATTAGTATTGAAGCTACCTCTGTTTGTATTGATGTTTCCTCTTGATGGTGTAGTACTTCTTTCAGTTGATATAGAACCTCTTGAGATAGTAGAGCGTTCAGTATTTGTAGGAATATTATAGTTTCTTGAAGAACTTCTTACATTATTATTGCTTCGTTCTAATGCTCTGTTTGATGCATTTCTGTCAATACTTCTGCCAGTATTTATTCTTGTATCTGGAGTATTGTTGATAACTTCGTTGCTATTGCCACTTCTCTCATTGTTTAAAGTAGTGTTGCCATCCCTGTTAATAGTATGATTATTAGGTACGTTAATTGTACCTCTATCATTATTATCATTACGTTCTCTGTGATTATTGTTAATAACTCCATTACTTGATATGGTTCTGCCTGTATTTACGTTAGGTAATGACCTTCGGTTTTCATTATTATATCCTTCGTGGTTGTTATTATTTATGCTTCTTCCGTTGTTATTATTGATTATAACTCCGTTTGAAGATATTGTTCTTCCTCTATTGTAATTACCATTATTATTATATCGCCTATCACTACCTCCACCTCTGTTGTTGTGACGCTTATCTACAATATTCATGGTTCTGCCATGACTAATCCTTTCTCTCATTCCATGGAAGAAGTGTCCACCTCTATAATGATTATGATAATATACAGGTGTGTGGCAATAATAGTAATTGGTTCTTACATCATGTGAATAGATGATGAATCTCCACCTGCTGTTAGAGAAAGCTATAGGACGATAAAAATAATCATAACTTATAAGTCGTCTCCACAAGTATTCGCCTAAAAGATATTGGAGTGCCATGTCTCTCTCATAACAAACCTCTTCGTAGTATTCATTATGATAACCACGAGCTATGTCATCAAGATAATCATTAACTCCACATATATAGTCATAGTTTATTCTATATAGATCATCTATAATAGCCTCAGATGTAATACCTAATGTATAAGCCATACGGTCAGTAAGAAACAACGCATTATGACTCATTGCATCATAACTCATTGGCTGTGCCTTAGTGTATGATGCTATCATTATGAATAATGATGTTATTATAATCCTAAACGTCTTCATATCTTACCTCGTTTATTAAATATTCTTTATTCTTTTATTTGCATGGCAAAGGTATTGTAAATAAAATCCCCACGCAAAGGATATTTCCTATTTGCGTGGGGATTTTCCCTATTAGAATTTCTTTAAGATAAATGAAGGATTTACTCTGAAATATATTCCAAATGAGTTGTTCACTTCATAAAGATTGTGCGAGTTGTTGATAAATAAGTCGGCGTTGAATCCGAGAGTACAGTTGTTGGCGTATGTCTTTGAATAGTCAACTCTGAGATAATATGTTGACATACCCTTGAATACTTCACTATTGGTTTTCATACTATATGTACTCAGCAGAGGACTTCCAAAGAGATTAACATAGTACTCTGGAGCTCTGAACCATCCACCTTTTATGTGCAGGTATTTCCACATATATGCCGAAGCGGATATATTAAAAGCACCTCCCTTTGTCTTTGGCCATAGTTCACCTGACTCCTGGAAGCATCCTAAAGCCTTTAATGAGAATTCTAATTTTTTAAGTGCCTTACAATCTACATTATATAATGCATTTATTCCTATACTGCCATTCATGAGTGTCTGTACACCCATAGAGGTAGTGTCCTGTTCGCCTCCTCTATGCTGTATAAGAGCTTGAATAGGCGTGTATATATGTAGTTTGGAGTTCTTATTGTTCCACCTGTGTATGGAGTTTATACCTACGGTAAATGTCTCCTGATGTGAGTCTTCCTCAAAAATATAACTTTGCCAGTTAATCCATGTATCAAGATGCCAGTAATCATAGTCAATCAATACTTGGAATCCCATTTCTGGATCAGCTGACAGGTCTTGCTCTGAATTATACATATCCTCAGAGAGCATGTGATTGCTTCCGCCATAAATATTACCGAGAACCAAGCAACTATGTTTAGTATTAGCTTGTGCCCTGAACCATGGCACTATATGTGCTCCGCTCTGGTATTGGTTGCCTTTCCATGTCGAAATGTCATGGTATGCATAGTTAGGATATTTGTTAGCACCCTCATATATTATGGCATTAAATCCAAGTTCAAGGTGAACCTTGTTGTTAGGATTGTATTCAGCCTTTGGATTTATCCATAATCCTGGGAGTGAATAACCCTTAGTAAGACTTGAGTTATACTCGTTGTCTCTGAAGAATGTTAGGGCGTCAATTTCCACAGAAAGAGTCTTTTCGACTGTGGTATCTATATAGTAATCGTCATCGCGTAAATGCTCATATACCTGAGCATTTGACGCGATGACGAATGATATATTTGTCATCAGCAATAGAAATATTCTTCTTATTGCCATTCTTTTCATTAGTCTTTAATAAGGTTCTTACCTGTCATTTCAGCTGGCTGCTCAAGACCCATGATGTGGAGGATAGATGGAGCAACGTCAGCAAGTACACCATTCTCAACCTTTGCGTTCTTGTTCTCTGTTACATAGATGAATGGAACTGGGTTGAGTGAGTGAGCAGTATTAACAGAACCGTCAGGATTGATAGCGTTGTCTGCATTTCCGTGGTCAGCGATGATGATTGTCTCATATCCTGTTGCCTTAGCAGCTTCTACTACCTCATTTACACACTGGTCAATAGTCTTTACTGCCTTCTCGATTGCTGCATATACACCTGTGTGACCAACCATGTCTGGGTTAGCGAAGTTAACTACGATAAAGTCATACTCGTTCTTCTTGATATTAGCAACGAGCTTGTCCTTAACCTCTGGTGCAGACATCTCTGGCTGAAGATCGTATGTAGCAACCTTAGGACTTGCTACGAGTACACGCTCCTCACCTTCGTATGGAGCCTCACGACCGCCATTGAAGAAGAATGTAACGTGAGCATACTTTTCTGTCTCAGCTGTGTGGAGCTGCTTAAGACCCTTTGAAGAGATATATTCGCCGAGAGTGTTGTTTACGTTCTCCTTAGGGAAGATGATGTTAACACCCTTGAATGAAGCATCGTATGGAGTCATGCAGTAGAACTGGAGACCTGGGATAGTTTTCATTCCCTCAGCTTCCATATCCTGCTGAGTGAGGACGATAGTCATTTCCTTAGCGCGGTCAGGACGGTAGTTGTAGAAGATAACAACATCACCTTCCTTGATTGTTCCGTCAACATTAGCGTTGATGAGTGGCTCCATGAACTCGTCTGTGTTCTTGTGCTCCTCTGTATGAGAGTCGTAGCATGACTGAACACCCTCTACCATGTCAGTAACCTTGCGACCCTTGCCGTTTACGAGCTGGTCGTAAGCAACCTTAATTCGGTCCCAACGCTTATCACGGTCCATAGCGTAGAAACGACCTATGATTGATGCAATAGCACCTACACCTACCTCGTCGATGTGCTTCTGAAGGTCAGCAATGAATCCCTTACCTGACTTAGGGTCAGTATCACGTCCGTCCATGAAACAATGAACATAGCAGTTCTTTATTCCATACTCCTTAGCAATATCAACGAGCTTGAGGATGTGACCAAAGCTTGAGTGAACGCCACCTGTTGAAGTAAGACCCATGAGGTGGATGTTCTTACCATTCTCCTTTGCATATCCGTAGGCAGCCTTAATCTGAGCATTCTCAAGGATTGAGTTGTCAGCACAAGCGCGGTTAATCTTAACGAGGTCCTGATATACGATACGACCTGCACCGATGTTGAGGTGACCTACCTCTGAGTTACCCATCTGTCCGTCAGGAAGACCTACATTCTCACCTGAAGCCTGAAGCTGTGAGTTAGGATAATTTGCGTTGAGATAATCCATGTAAGGAGTTGGTGTCTGAGTAATGACGTCACCCTTACCCTTGTTGCCGATTCCCCATCCATCGAGAATCATAAGAAGTGCTTTCTTTGCCATATTATTTTACAATCTTTTTTGGAAAAACTATTATTTCTTGCAAAGGTACTAATTAGAAATGAAAAAGTGCTTCTCGCTATAAATAAATTTTATATTTTTGCACTTAAAATGAATTAACTATGCAACTTACCACAGTAATTGATATTCCTAAATCACGTTTTAAGATTAAGCCAGAAGACAGAGTGCTTTTCCTTGGCTCATGCTTTGCCGATAGTGTAAGCGAGAAGTTTGTGCGAGGTGGTTTTGAAGCTCTTGTCAATCCATTCGGTACGCTCTATAATCCTATGAGCATAGCCGAACTGCTTCTTCGTTGTATGGATGAGGCATCATATACTGACACTTCTGCCGACATCTTCCAGTCGGAGGATGGCATCTGGCACTCATGGATGCATCACTCACGCTTTTCATCACCTGTTCGTGACGAACTTATATCAAACATAAACGAAGCATATAGGCTTGTAGGGGATTTTCTTACTACTGGCAACGTGATTGTCATTACCTTTGGTACTTCAATCATATACAGACTTAAGGAAGATAATCGTCTTGTTGCTAACTGTCATAAACAACTTGACACTTTGTTCACAAGAGAGCGTCTTTCTGTTGATAGTATTGTTAATAAATGGAAACAAGTTATTGATAAGTTACATTCGGTTAATAATAACTTAAAAATTATCTTTACCGTAAGTCCTATACGTCACAAACGTGACGGAATGCATATCAACAATATAAGCAAGGGAATACTCCTCCAGAGTGTAGATGAAATTATTAACACATACAATTTATCAACTGATGTAAATAAGTCTATTGAAAAGCCTGTTGATAGAGTTGATAATACAGTTAAAAGTGTTGATTCATCTGTTGATAATGCAAATGTTATCAACACATCCACTAATGTTATCAGCAAAAAAAATGGAGTTATCAACACATCTGTTGACAACTCCATACCTCAGTATTTTCCTTCCTACGAAATTATGCTTGATGAGCTTCGCGACTATCGTTTCTATGCTGACGATATGATTCATCCATCTCCCCTTGCTGTCGAATACATTTGGCAACGCTTTCAGGAAATTTATTTCGACCATAAAACTCAGGAACGTATTCGACTGAAGAATAAGGAATGGGCACGAAGTCAGCATAGGGAGATAGTAAAGAACTGAAATAAAGTATTAAAAAAACATTTAGCAACATAGGTATCCTAATTATTTTGATTCCTATGTTGCTAAATAAATGATATATGTCGTTAGCAAATGTATTTTACAATTTACAGCTTTTAATAATTACTTTTTAAATTCTCATTATTTACAGCATTCAGGTACACGGATAACGATTGGATATTCACTTGCATTAAATCGTGTCTGTTTAACGTCTGATGAATATGTCTTAGTCATGGAGTTATACTTAGCATAACTGAGAACTGTCTCTGTATTAGTATAAACTACTGAGTAAGCAGATACAGGAGTCCATTCTGAGTTGTCGTCATTCCAGCGTGAAGCAATCTTATTGACGACACGTCCATTATTGTCGAGAATATACTCATACTTGTACACCTTGCCGTCCTCTGATGTCTGAACCATTGCACGCTTTGATGAGTTAGATATTTCAACTGCTGATGTGTCCTTTGTTTCGTTAACACTCTTCATCTCTGCATGTGCGTTGATTGTAAACATTGCTGATGCGATAACTGCTGCGATAAAATTGAAAGTCTTCATAATATTGTGACTCCTCTTAACCTCCCTTTGAGAGAAGAACGCCATCCGAGTCCTTTGGGCGTATATTGTTTCTTAATTTAATTCTTTTCTCTGTGTCATTTGAAACGTTGTTGTTTCCTTTTGACATTGCAAAGATATGGAGGTTTTCAATCATCTCCTTGGATTTTTTATCGCAAAAGGTATGGTTGTAAAAATATTTTACACAAGTGTGTAAAAATATTTTACATAGTGTACTATAAGAGTGGTACACTATACTATTTTTAACGTATTATTAAGCAGTTATAGTGTAATAATAAAAACACAAAATTATAGTTTATTCATTTTACTATGACACTTATTATCTATTAATGTCAAATAAAAAAAGAGCTTCATCCTCATGGATGAAGCTCTAATTAACCACAATTATATAATAAGAATTAATGTCTTATTACTTAACGATAACCTTCTTGACTGTACCGTTAGTCATCTTGACGATGTTGATACCCTTCTGGAGAGCGTTAGTGCGTGTACCAGATACAGAGAAGAACTCTGATGCTGTAGCATCTATGTTAGCATCGTCTGCGATAGCCTTGACACCAGTTGTAGGAGCCTCTGTGCCAATGTATGAAAGTGTGAAGTTATCAACACATACCCATGTGCTACCAGTAAGAGTTACTCTTACACCGAAGTCAAGTGTACCATCCTCAACCTTAACAACAATCTCCTCTGTAGTGAGGTTTGTAGAATTAGTCTTGTTAGAGAATGGAATCTCCTTGTCACCAGCGAAAATAACGGCTTCCTCAGCCTCGCAGAATGCATCTACGGTAAGGATGTAATAACCTTCAGGAAGCTCTGTTACTGTCTGATGTAAATTAATCTTACCAGATGCATGCCATCTCTCGCAATATACGTTACCAGTCTTGCTGAATGAAGTATTTGTCTGAGTCTGCATCTTGAGATCTCCTTCATTTAACCATCCGTCGAGTGAAGCGTTACCATCTTTATCCTCAAATGATGGATTTTCGATTACAGAAGTGAATGGTATTGCATTATCCTCTGAAGCACCAGCATAGTTTGGAACGCGAAGCTTAGCGCACATTGCTTTTGCTTCCTCAATCTTAGCGATAGCTTCCTCTGTAGTGAATGTACCATCGTTAATTCCTGCTTCGATGTCCTGATAGAAACGATTTGCAGTTTCCAAGACATCTTTGTTGTCTGTCAATGGTTCATCAATAAGATTTGCAACCTTTTCATTGTAAGATAAGAGGTTATTGTAAGCCTCTTCACTTTCCTTAGCTGCATCAAGTGTCTTTACGAATTCGATGAGTGCGTTGAATGCAGATTCACCATCTGTTGCACCCTTAGCTGCAGCATACTTAGTATCAACTTCTTTTCTGAGAGCTGCTGTTATCTTCATGTCAGCATTAGAATACTTATTGCATTCATCCTCATACTCATCAATAGCATTCTGTACTGTCTCAAAGTCTTTACCGATATACTTAAGTGTGAAGTTGTCCCAGAGTGTCCAACGACCTTCAATAGAGCCCTGTGACTTTATACCAACCTTAAGAACACCATCAACAACAACACCCTTAACCTTATTTACATAGTCACCCTTAGAGAATGCAACTGAAGCAGAGTTCATACCATTTGGACAGTACAATGCAGGATCTGTAGATACCTGAGTACAGTTGTTTTCAAGATTCTCTGTATAAGTGTGCTCAGCGATGTTCTTGATAGGTGCTTCTGAAGAGTTTACGTAAATCTGAGCAAGGATGTCATCCTTTGTTTCGCTGTTGAAGTTATCGTATGATGTCTTAGTATCACCTGTTGGACGGTAGAATGCCTGAACAGTAAGCTCGTAAACACCATTTGGAACACCATTTACTACCTGATAGAAGTCGAAGTTGTCGTTCCAGCGTTCTACATTAGGGTTAGAGCTCAAACCACCCCATGCAGGGTCACCCAAGCTTGTGTCGTGATTCCATCCCTCAACACGGTTTGTGAAGTTAGGATTAATGAGAAGGTTAGTACATGTCATACCTGGAGCAAGACAATTTTTCTTAACGTTTTCAACAGCCTTGCTTATTTCCTCGCACTTAGCAAGCATTTCCTCTGTTGAGAGGTTCTTGCTTTCAAATATTTCATAAATCTCACCTTCCTGATATGAGTCGTAGAGTTCGTCTGCTGCATCACCCTGATATCCGATAGTTTGAAGATCATTAATCTCTACATACAAATCGTAGAATGTTTTGTAAGCAGCAATATTTGCCTTGAGGGATGCCAATGTAGCATCAAACTGTTCGCTGAAGGCAAGAATCTCGTCAACTGTAGTGAATTTTGACAAGTCAGTATTTCTAAGTTCTGAGAATGTATTAACCAAAGATGTCTGAGCGAAGATATCATCCTCCTCTGGGTTGATTGACTTCTCGATGTTCTTCTCTACCCAGTAAGCGTATGAAGGAACTGTGTTACCGAGATAGAGGAGTTTGGCATTATCAATACCTACCCAGTTCTGGATAGCCTTTGGCATATCGAAACCTACTTCAAGGTTGCCGTCAGATACACGAGTGAATACGAAGTACTCTGTCATCTCGCCAGAAGTAACTTCTACAGAGTCTGTTCCAGCGTAGATATAGCTTCCGTTACCTCCGTTTGTGGCAGCAGATAGGAAGAACTGATAAACTCCGTTTGGAAGGTCTGTTATCTGAACGTATTGCTTTCCTGAGAATGCTGAACCGTTCCAAGCCTCAAGGAATACAGTCTCATCACCTAACTTACCTGCTGTACCTGAAGTCTGATAGTTCTGTGCACTATGAGTACGCTGCCATACACCAGCACCCTGATTCAATTCGAAGTCAGCATCTGGAATATACTTATCAGTCAAATCCTGTGGTTCGTCAGGAGTTGCTGCATGCTCCTTGAAATCGTTGATAAAGCCTTGAAGCGTCTTACCTGCTTGATTCAACTCATCAAGAGTGGAAGAAGTATTGTCATAGACAGCCTTGGCAGCATTAATAGCTTCTTCGTTTACACCAAGATTTGTTGCCTCATCTATCTTTCCACCAAGAGTAGTAGCTGCACTATAGATTTCGGCTGCCGCAAAATATTTAGCGTATGCTTCCTTTGAAACAAACTGCCAATTAATGTAGTTTGCCTCTTTAAACTCAGGGTCTGTGAACAGAAGGAGAGTAAGGTTGTCCTTTGATGTATCCACTCCAAGTGGCATACCAGCATTTGTAGTACAATTGTTGTACAGGAGGTAAGAACCGTCACCCTGATCTACGAAGTTCCAATAGATGTCACCATTGTTGTTGAAGTCAACGTATGGCTCGTGAACCTGATTCTCGCAGAAGACATAGAACATTTGGTTATCCTTGTCCTCCACCATGTTTGAGATAGTGATACCATCTGCAGTCTCTTCAAGTATGCACTTGTATCCCTTTGGACCTATTGAACCATGAGTGTTATATGCATTTCCACCCACAAAGAAACCTTTGGCATCACGGTTATAGAGATAAACCGTATCACCAAAACTGATTGCCTGATGCTCTGGAATTGGCTGTTGCCATTCTGCAGCAGAAGCACCTGCACACATCGTTGCCGATGCTAACAAGAATAGTAATTTTTTCTTCATAAGATTAGTTAAATTAGTTAGATATACTGGTTAGTTTAAAAAACTCAATCATGATTTATTGGTCGTTATTTATAGTTGAACTATAAATAGAAAAAGCCTTTAGTCAAATATCATTTGCAAATATCAATAAATGACTTGAAAACGCCAAGAAAATACGAAACAAATAATAGCACAATCGTATTCTTTGTATGAATTTGTCATTTTGAGTTGTAAAATTATTGAAATGATAACTTAAGAATACAAATTATATTTTAGAAACTATTATAAATGAGAAAGTGTAAAAAAATGAGGGTGTGTCAAAATAGGCACATCCTCTTTTTTTACGCAAAGCCCCGA
>CAMOVB010000064.1:0-13744 GCA_946626925.1 uncultured Prevotellaceae bacterium | reverse complement strand
CAAACATCATTACCAACCTTAACGCCGTTCCTTTTGCCACGGTATGCTCCTTGCTTATATGTGCAGGGGTATTGTGTGAGTCGGGACTTGTTAGTACTATAATAACTCTGTTGGTAGAGCGTAACTGGCACAATGGAAGCGTGTCTCTCAAGCAAAGACGAGCACTTACGCTTGTAGCTTTCTTCGTGGAGTTCTGTGCCGTATGTGTCGTTCTTCAGTACATCTTCCGCGGGTCTTTGCTATTGTCCGCATTTGGTACGTATCATGATTCACCTTTATCAAGAGGATGGCTGGGTTTACTCATTGTCTTTCTTATAATTATCGGTAATGTCTTTGGCTATACGTCAGGAAGGCTTGTAAGCGTTGTGGATTTCATTAACGCTCACACTTTCTTTCTTCGCAAGTGTGCAGGATATTTCATCGTGGCATTCGTGTCAGCTGAACTCATAGCATGTATAAGATACACAGGACTGTTAGGCGATGATGCCGTAACAGTCCTGTCATACATACTCTTCTATTTCCCTTTGCTGTCTTATTTTATCTCTTCTATCTTGTCTTCAAGGATGTACCAGATGAAGCCTTGGACGGAGTGGTAACCCATCCTGCGCAGGAGGTTCATGTAGAAGCTGACCTGACGCTCGTATTTGCGGGCATGCTCCGTGCCTGTCTTGTAGTCGATGACGATGGCTTCGTGCTTGTCGAGGGTGGCAATGACACGGTCGGGACGACGGTCGGCGGCTATCATGTCCTTGGTGGTGAATACGATGGAGCGTTCGTTGAAGACCGTCCACTTAGGAGAGAACCATTCGAGTACCTGAGGATTGGTGAATGCCTTGTGGAGGTTCGCCCTTGCTTCTTCCTTCTCGTTCCTGTCGTTGAAGCAGCCTTCGTTCTCAATTCGCTCGATGGCCTTGTCGATGGAGGCGTTGATGTCGTCGGATGTCTCTATGTATTCGAGGATGCTGTGGTAGAGGAGGCCCTTGTCGATGAAAGACACCGGGTCGGGGGCGTCCTCGTCGTCGCTGTCGATGAAGCGTGAAGACTTGTTTGACTGACGATAATCAATCAAGGTATCAAAATACTTGAAGCTGGCTGTGACGGTTATATTGTCATCCTTCTTTTCTTTCTTCTTCTCCGTCTCTCCACATTCACGTTTGCGCTCTGCCTTGATGAGGGCTTTCTGTTCCTTTGACAGTATCTCTCCTGTTGTCCACGTGATTGTATTGCTTTCCTCGTCCTCTGCCTTGGTCATGAAGGAAGGCATAGAGAATGCAAGGAGCTGGGCGATGTCCTTTACGACTGGTTTCTCGTCGTCGGCTGCCTTCTTGCTCTTTGACTTCTTGCTGTCCTTGTTTATCTTGTCGGCATCGGTGATGATGATGAGATTGTTCTCGGCACGTGTGAAGCCTACGTAAAGGAGGTTGAGATTATCCACGTCGTTGCGGAGTATTTCTTCTCTGTACTCGTCGGAGAATATTGTGCTGTCAAGCTTCTCTTCAAAGTTTACAGGCGCAAGCTTCAAGTCGTTATATGGTTCTTCGTCAGGTTCACACCAGAGTAGATTGTTTTTATTACCTGCTGTTTTCCAGTCACAGTAAGGCATGATGACGGTAGGGAAGGCGAGTCCTTTACTCTTGTGTATGGACATAATCCTTATACCGTTAGTTGCATTACTTGGAATGGTTGTTGAGCAGAGCTTTGTGTCCCAGTACTGGAGGAAGCTGTGAAGATCCGTCTTGTTGTCGTCGCAGTATGACGAGAGCTGATCGTGGAACGAGAACAGGTATGCGTCCTGCCTTGGTATGCGGTCGAGCTGGAGCGACTTGTAAATCTGCTCAACGAGTTCGAGCAGAGGGAGGAACGTGAGTTCGTCTATCCTTGAGGTGAAGTCCTCGGGCAGCATCGCCAGTACGTTCTCCACGGGTTGGAGGAATATCTTGTTGATGTCGTCCTCGTATTCGCCTTCCACCTCTCTCTTGTAGTTGTATGCGAGGCATGCAAGGGCGAAGGTGTCCTTCTGGTCGGCAAGATACCTGAGAGCCATGACAATCATGTTGATTGCAGACGAGAAGTCGAGACGGAAAGCTTCATCGCTAAGTACATCGACGTCCACCACATCCTTGTTTCGTGTGAAATATTCGCAGATGGTTGGTATGTGCTTGTTGGCACGTATGAGTATTGCAATCTCGTTCTGACTGATGCCTTTATCGAGAAGGTCGCGGATGATGCGTGACATCTCGTTGAGAGTGACATCCGAATACTCTTCGTCCTCTGTCTTGCTGATTGCCCTTACACAGACAAATCCCATGCCGTCATTGTGGCTTGCTACCTTCTGTTCAACATCGTGGTATGCATTTTTTAAGTCTTCGGAGATGAAGTCGAACTGCTGCTTGTAGCCACGGTTGAGTTCCTCTACGGCATTATTGAAGAAAGAGTTGTTGAACTTGATGATATTTTCTACGCTTCGGTAGTTTGTGTCGAGGTTCTCAGGTGACACGTATCCTTGGAACTCTCCGTTCTCGATGTTGTTGAGTATCTGCCAGTCGCTGTTACGCCAGCGGTAGATGCTCTGCTTCACGTCGCCCACGATGAGGCAGCTGTCGTTGTTGCTGAGACAGTTGGAGATGAGCGGTGTGAAGTTCTTCCACTGGAGGCTTGAGGTGTCCTGGAACTCGTCAATCATGATGTGGTTGAAGCGTGTTCCCATCTTCTCGTAGATGAATGGCACATCGCTTCCGTCAATCAGCTCATTGAGGAAGTGTGCTGTATCTGCAAGGAGGAATCGGTTGGCATCAAGGTTAAGGTTGCGCACCTTGGCGTTGATGACATTCAGAAGCATGAGGTGGTTGATGTGCTTCAGCAATATCGTAGGAGTGTTGATGCGGAGGGCGAGTTCGTCCTTATGCTCCACGAGGTTGAGGAGCATCTTGTGGAATGTGTCGCGTACAAGTCCGAGGAGCACACCGTCTTGCTCGTCCTTGCCCGTCCACTCCTTCACGTTGTCGGCGCATTTCTGTGCCGTTGCGTTGACGTCAAGGTTTCCTTTCTCTGCCTTGACGAAGAAGCTGTAAATTCCTTTTCCCTTGTTCTTGAAGTTGTCGGCGCTGTAGCCGTGGTTCTTACATATCTCAAGGAACTGTTTGCCTGTGCCCGTAACCTCGTCGAGGGCTTCCAGACGTATCTGTATGAGTTTCTTCTTATATTCGGTGAGGAAACGGCTGTTTCCTATCTCTTCGCGTGCTTGCTGTCCGAGCTGGAGGTATTTCTCGTTGAAGATGTTCTTGCCGAATGTCTCCAGTTCGTTGTTTATGTGCCAGTTCTTGCTGTCTTCCGTCTTTTCCTCTATGAACTGGTCGATGATGCCGAAGAGCGTCTTGTCGTGCTCCACGTCCTCTATTATTGAGTTTACGGCATCGGCAAGTACCTCGTTGTCGTTGAGGTCAACACGCAGGTTGGCGGTGAGGTCAAGCTCATGGGCAAGCTCACGTACGACTGACTGGAAGAAGGAGTCGATGGTCTCTATACGGAAACGGCTGTAGTCGTGTAGAATCTTGGTGAGAGCCTCCTCTGCCTTATGTCTGACGGATGTGTCGGGCAAGTGCAGTTCACGTACTTCCTTGTAGTCCTTTATCTTCTCGAAGAAGTCGGCTTCGTAGGGACTTCCTTGGGCGATGTCGTTGAGATAGTATATGATACGCTCCTTCATCTCGGCTGTCGCCTTGTTGGTGAAGGTAACAGCCAGGATGGATTTGTATTCGTCCGGATTGACTATCAAGTATTTTATGTATTCGGCAGCAAGTGTGAATGTCTTACCGCTTCCAGCAGATGCTTTGAAGACTGTTAATGCCATAGTTTGTCCATTCTTTCTTTCAGTTTGTTTTCGGCAGGATTGTCCTGTGCTTCCCAGAATCGTTGTCCTTCAGCTCCGTCAGGCATGAACTGCTGCTTGACAAAATGTCCTTCGTAGTCGTGGGCATACTTGTAGTCCTTGGCGTACCCAAGTTCTGCCATGAGCTGTGTAGGGGCGTTGCGGAGGTGGAGCGGTACAGGCAGATTACCTGTTGCCCTGACGTATTGCAAGGCTGAGTTTATCGCATTGTAAGCCGAATTGCTCTTAGGGCTTGTGGCAAGGTAAATGGTTGCCTCGGCAAGCGGAATCCGACCTTCTGGCATACCTATCTTCGACACCGTGTCGAAACAGGCGTTGGCGAGGAGTAGGGCGTTGGGATTGGCAAGTCCTATGTCCTCCGATGCAGAGATGACGAGTCGTCGTGCTATGAAGATAGGGTCTTCGCCTCCTTCTATCATTCGTGCAAGATAATATATTGCCGCATCGGGTGCGCTACCTCTGATGCTCTTGATGAATGCGGAGATAATGTCATAGTGCATTTCGCCATCCTTGTCGTATGCAAGCGGATTCTGCTGAAGCGTTTCCGTTACACATGAATCTGTGATAACCACTTTGTTGCCTTGCTGTGACTCTACCACAAGTTCAAGAATGTTGAGAAGCTTACGGGCATCGCCTCCGCTGTATCTCATCATGGCGTCCGTCTCCTTGAAGTCTATCTCTTTCTGTTTGAGGAACACGTCCCTTGTAACAGCCGAGTGCATGAGTTCAAGAAGGTCGTCCTTGCCAAGCGACTTGAGTACATACACCTGACAGCGGCTGAGGAGAGGGCGTATCACCTCGAATGACGGATTCTCCGTAGTAGCTCCGATGAGGGTGACTATTCCTTGCTCCACAGCTCCGAGGAGTGAATCCTGTTGCGACTTGCTGAAACGATGAATCTCGTCGATGAAGAGGATAGGGGAACCCGTGCCTCCAGTCGTCGTCTGTCCGAAGAAACGGGAGGCCTTTGCCTTGTCTATCACCTCACGCACGTCCTTCACTCCTGATGTCACGGCACTAAGAGTGAAAAAAGGCACATCGAGGGTCTTGGCAAGTATGTTGGCAAGCGTTGTCTTACCCACACCAGGAGGTCCCCAGAGTATGAATGAACTGATACGTTTCTGTTCAATCATCCTACGTATTACGGCACCTTCGCCCACGAGGTGTTTCTGTCCTATGTAGTCGTCCAGCGTCTGCGGACGTAATCTTTCTGCAAGTGGAGCCACGGCGAGAAAATTAAAAATTAAAAATTAAAAGTTAAAAATACTTTTTGCCGCAAAGCGGCCAATTGGAAAAACAAAAGAAAACAAAAGAAAACCTGTTTTTTCTTGTTTTTGTTCTGTTTCTTTAAGGTTTTTCTAATAGGCACCTTAGTGCATTGCGAAAAATACAGGTCAAAATGTTCGCAAAAATAGTGAAAAAAATATAAAAAATCAAAAAAGAACAGGAATAATAATCGAGTTACGAAAAAACTTCATACCTTTGCATGCTTTTTTATGCGCGTTTAGAAGTAATATGAGACAATTAAAGATTACCAAAAGTATCACGAACCGTGAAAGTGCTTCACTCGATAAGTATTTGCAGGAAATCGGTCGTGAGGATTTGATTACAGTTGAAGAAGAGGTAGAACTTGCGGGAAAGATCCGCAAGGGTGGCCCTGAGGGTCGTCGTGCATTGGAGAAATTGACACGAGCAAATCTGCGTTTCGTCGTTTCTGTAGCAAAACAGTACCAGAATCAAGGATTAAGTCTTCCTGACCTCATCAATGAGGGAAATCTGGGCCTTATCAAGGCAGCCGAGAAATTCGATGAGACACGTGGATTCAAGTTCATCAGTTACGCAGTATGGTGGATTCGCCAGTCAATCCTTCAGGCACTCGCAGAACAGTCACGTATTGTTCGTCTTCCACTTAATCAGGTTGGTTCTCTCAACAAGATTAGCAAGGCATTCTCAAAGTTCGAGCAGGAAAATGAGCGCCGTCCTTCGCCAGAAGAACTCGCAGACGAGTTGGCTATCCCAGTGGATAAGATTGCCGACACAATGAAGGTTTCAGGTCGTCACATTTCCGTAGATGCTCCATTCGTTGAGGGTGAGGACAACAGTCTTCTCGATGTGCTCATCAACGATGATTCTCCTATGGCTGACCGTTCGCTTGTGAACGAGTCGCTTGCAAAGGAGATTGACCGTGCACTCGATACTCTCAGCCAGCGTGAGAAGGAAATCATTCAGATGTTCTTCGGTATCGGTGAATCAGAGAAGACACTCGAAGAGATTGGCGATCGCTTCAATCTTACTCGTGAGAGAGTTCGTCAGATTAAAGAAAAAGCCATCCGCAGATTAAGAACAAGCAACCGCAGTAAGTTGCTCAAGTCTTATCTCGGATAAGGAATAGCTTAATTCGGGGGGTAACTTTGTCATCCCCCGATTAATGTTTTAAATACTAATACATTCTAACTAAATTATAGAAAATACTATCTATGAATACAAGACTTCTCATTCTTATTGCGTTTTTCTTTGGAACAATATGTTCAGCCTCTGCACAGCCAGGTAATGGCGGCAAACCTCAGAAGGCTGGTAAGGAAAAAAAGGCTGACAAGAAAAAGGAACCACATCGTGAACTCAATCCTTATGAGATTGGTAAGTTGCCAGGCACAGTATATGTGTTCGGCTTCTCACAGGAGTTTGGCGACACAATAGCTTACATTACAGACATCACAAAGGTTGATAGCGTTATGCTTCAGAAGAAGACTGGCTTCCTCCCTTTCCGTTATGACTTCAGCCAACAGTTCAAGGGATACCTTGAGGGTGAGAAAGGATTGAAGAAGCAGACACCTTGTGTGTTCTTCTCAAGGAACAAGGTTAAGCTCAATAAGAAGCTTTCAAAGATGAGAAAGCGTTATCTTGGCATGGAACATACCACTGTAGTAAACATCGGGCAGGAGGAATTTAAGTTTGTTCACCCATTGGATGTGAAATAGCTATGAGTAAAATAGTATTTGACATCGTACTTGGTATCAAACAAAAAACACGCAAACTTACAAACCTATAATTATATGCGATTCTTCAGGTCTATAGCATACATCGTTATTACGGCACTCGTAAGCGTGTCGTTCTTTTCGTGTAAAGACGATGATGACAATAAGGTTATAAGTGGAGAAAGAACCATTATATGTTATATGCCTGCGGAGAACTCATTAGCATCGCGTCTTCGCGATGACATAAATGAGATGATTAAGTGTGCTCATCGTTTAGGTGAGAAAGATCGTATTGTCATCTATTATGATGGTATCTCTAATCCTCAAATATTCGTAATCGACCGAAACACTAATGCTTTGTCAGTCAACTCTTTCATGCCGGTTTTCACTTACAATACGGATGGTAATTCCTGTTCAAAGGAGGTGATGATGGATGCTTTCAAATACATCATACGACATTACCCAGCTAAATCTTATGGTTTGATATTCAATAGTCATGGCCTTGGTTGGCTTCCTCCTACACAAGATATGTTGACTTATAGCAAACAACGTAAATCGTTTGGTATTGACAATGGCTTGAACGAGCAAAGTAACTCTGTAGGTAAGGAAATGAGAATCGTTGATTTGGCAGAAGCCATTAAAAGTCTGCCTCATCTTGATTTCATACTTTTTGATCTTTGCTATATGCAGAACATAGAGATAGCATACCAGCTACGAAATTGTGCCGACTATATTATTGGTTCGCCTGCAGAAATACCTGCGGATGGTGCACCTTATGATTTGATTATGCCAATGCTTATATCTAAGGATGTTGACTACAAATCCGTGGTTGATACTTATGGCAAGACTTATGACGGATGGGAGCAAATCCCTGAATCAGGAGTGGTATTATCTGTTATGCGTTGCAATCAGCTTGACAGTCTTAGGATTGTCACAAATAAGATGACGTCAAAGTACGGAGACGAACTGAAGAAATGTAGATACAACGGTACGACAGATTATTTGAGCTACAAATTCAGAAATGGCTATCAAGCTGGATTCTTCGACATGAAGGAAATGATCTACCGTATGATAATGGAAGCCAATGCCGGGGAGCATGGTTTTGACGAAGAAGAAAAGATTGCAGATTATGCAGAATGGGATTCAGTGTTCACCAAGGCCGTTCCATATTCCTATGTTGCATCTAAGATTTACTCCACATTATTGGGCGGTTCATTCGTCAAGACAAATCAGGAACATTGTGGAGGAATCTCAATGTCGCTCAATCCTGAGGAGACAACCATTGGTGTAGTCATCGATGAGTACGAAAGTCTTGAATGGAGATACTGAGGAAATGAGAAATCGGGAGTTTGCAATGAGCAATTAAACTCTTGAACCTTTGAACTCTTGAACCTTTGTCCCATTGAATTCACAAAATAAAAAACTCAAGTACATTATGGAAACATTATATTATAAAGTAGCAGGGTTCACATATAGCATAGTATTTGCTGACGACAAAAACACAAGTGAACTAATACAGTCGAGCGAGCCGTTCAAAATTGACGCTCCAGAGGCTGGTACAGAACTTATATTCACACTCACGGTTGATGATGCTTTCCGCCCAAAACAGAGGGGTGGGGAGATAGGGCAGTTTGACTGTGGCGGTTGCAATCATGGCGTGTATCAGATGGAAGATGGTACGTACCAGATTCTCATAAGCAACGAGATGAAGGAACAATGCTGCATCCTTGAGTGTAAGGGTGACTTCTCCGAAGGACACCTTGCGCTTAATGGCGACTACCGTATGCGCAACTTTGGCTTGAATAATGCTCTCATGCTTATGTATGCTTTCTCTACGGCTCCTCACAACACTCTCCTCATGCACTCATCCGTTGTCCGTAAGGATGGCAAGGGATATATGTGTCTCGGAGTGAGTGGAACAGGTAAGAGTACCCACACAGGCCTTTGGCTCAAGTACATCGAGGGAACTGACCTCATGAATGACGATAATCCTGTTGTACGCATCACAGATGATGGAGTGGCACGTGTTTACGGTTCACCATGGAGCGGTAAGACACCATGCTACCGTAATGTGGAAGCACCTATCGGAGCATTTATCCAGTTGCGTCAGGCACCATACAACAAGATTACTCCAGAGAACACCATCGAGGCATTCTCATCACTCCTTCCTTCATGTTCTGTAATGAAGTGGGATGGAAGATTATACAAGTTTATTTGTTCAACAATAGGACAGATAATCTCCAAAGTGCCAAACTACTTACTTGAGTGTCTCCCTGATGAGGATGCAGCCAAGTTGTCAAGTAGCACATGCTGTAAATAATTTCAATTTGTACGGTTAAAACCTATGTTTTTTGCCGCCAAGCGGCCAGTTAGAACTAAGCGAAGCGGTCTCACTGACCAGCGGGAAGTAAAAACATGGGGAACTTTTCTCACTGACCAACGGGAAGTAAAACCAAAGAAAACAAAAGAAAACAAAACCTGTTTTTCTTGTTTTTGTTCTGTTTCTTAAAGGTTTTTCTAATTGGCACCTTAGTGCAAAACAGTAGCTGTACAGGTCGAATAATTTCAAATATTAATTCAGAAAGGACAATTCCTTGTTCGGAATACTTAAATTTGAGATTTGCCATTCAATTGAATTATGGAATATAAAGACTTAAATGTGGCGTTTATGCAGAATGATGAATTCATACCTGAGGTGTGTAAACTCATCGACATGGGGCATCAGGTCACTATCCGTGCACGTGGCTACAGTATGCGACCGTTCATTGAACATAACAGAGACGAACTCGTCTTTGGTCAGGTCAAGCGTCCCGTAGTGGTTGGCGATGTTGTCCTTGCTGAGGTCGCTCCGGGACGATTCGTTTGCCATCGTGTAGATGCTGTAGGAGACAAGCGCATAAGGCTTCGTGGCGACGGCAACATATACGGTACGGAAATATGTCGAAGAGAGGACGTGAGAGCCATGCTCGATGCCGTAATTCGCAAGGGTACTCAGTGGAATCTTGAGACATCCCGTGTATGGCACATCTACTCCTGGCTCTGGGTACGTCTTCTTGGCGTTCGCAAGCATCTACTTGCCATCTACCGCATCTTCTGGATGCACCAGTTACCTAATCGCATCCGACGACACATCCCATTCAAGGAGACACTAAAGAAAGTGTTTAAGAAAAATGAGGAAATTTGAAATGAGTAATGAGTAATATCATTTGAGACCGTTCTTGGTCTCAAGCCAAATAACTTACAAATTTAAAACTTACAAACAGAGGTCTCTTGCATTAGTCACCCTCCCCCCGTGGGAGGGCTGGGGAGGGGGCCAAAAATAATTTATAATATGAAAATTAAAGACGGATTTGAGTTGATGACAGTATGTGACCAGAACATCATCATCTCTCACGGAGTACAGAATATCAATTTCTCAAAGGTCATCACACTCAACGAGTCAGCTTCTGTCGTATGGAATGCCATGGTGGGCAAGACATTCACCGTAGCAGACGCAGCAAAGGCTCTTACAGACGAGTATGAGGTTGACGAGGCAACTGCTCTTGCTGATGCCGAGAAACTCGTGAATGACTGGCTTGATGCAGAAATCATTGAACGATAATATTTCGTAAAAAAATAGTAACACAGAGGACACAGAGAACTCAGAGGAATAAAGAGGTTAAATTAGTTAACGTAAAGCATCCCTGTGCTCTCCGTGCTCTCTGTGTTTCAGAATTGTTTCCTAAATCTTAATTAACTTCGTTGAGCCCTTCGGGGGTCAAAAATCTTAATTCTTAATTCAACCGTGGCAACAGTTACCATAGAACCATCTTGGCAGGCGCACCTTCAGAAGGAGTTTGACAAACCATACTTTGAGTCACTCATCGAGTTCGTACGTCAAGAGTATGCTCATTACACGGTTTATCCTCCGGGTAGATTAATCTTCAATGCCTTCAACCTTTGTCCGTTCGATAAGGTCAAGGTGGTGCTTATCGGTCAAGACCCTTACCATGAGCCAGGGCAGGCACATGGATTATGCTTCTCAGTCAATGACGGAGTGCAGTTTCCACCTTCACTCAACAATATCTTCAAGGAGATAAAGGATGATACAGGCGCAGACATTCCTACCTCTGGCAATCTCACACGATGGGCGGAACAGGGCGTTCTTTTGCTTAACGCCACACTTACCGTTCGTGAGCACATGGCTGGCAGTCATCAGAAGCATGGCTGGGAAGAATTTACTGATGCAGTCATACGTATCATAAGCGAAGAGCGTGAAGGCATAGTGTTCATACTTTGGGGAAGTTATGCTCAGAGCAAGGCACAACTCATTGATTCATCTAAGCACTTTATTCTCAAGAGTGCCCACCCATCACCACTTTCCGCCTATCGCGGATTCTTTGGCAATCACCATTTCTCACTCACCAACATGTATTTGCAGAAGAATGGCAAGACACCGATTAAGTGGTAATTAATTAAGCCGTTAGGAACAAGTGTCCTAACGGCTTAATTGTCTGTTAACCTATGGATTTTTACCATTAGCATTATTCATATATCGTGGCTACGATGCGGCGAGAACCACCATAGTTGCGGAACTCGCAGAGATAGATGCCCTGCCATGTGCCGAGATTGAGACGACCGTTGGTGATAGGGATGGTGATGCTCACACCGAAGAGACTGCTCTTGGCATGAGCAGGCATATCATCAGCACCTTCGAGTACATGGTCGTAGTATGGCTCGTTCTCCTTCACGAGGTGGTTGAGAATCTGTTCCATGTCTGTACGTACATCTGGGTCTGCATTCTCGTTGATGCTGAGAGCGCATGATGTGTGCTGTACGAACAGGTTCAGTAATCCTACTTTTGGTAGAGGAGTAGGGAGATTGTCTAATATTTCACGTGTTATGAGGTGACATCCTCTGCGCTTGGCAGAGAGAATGAATTGTTTTTGCTGAATCATGAACTAAAAAAATTTATAATTTTCCTTTCTTTATTCTATTTACAACACAACGAAGGGCTGGTTTGTAATAGCTCAGCTCGATACTATCAATGGTGCGCATGAACTCGTCCATGAGTTCTGGATAGAATCGACACATACGGTATGCAATCTTCATACATAGCGATTGTATTCCAGGAAATTCTTCTATGTCTGCCATGTGTTCGAGACAGAAGTCGAGGAAGTCGGTTCGTAGGTCGTCCTCTGTTAATTTTAGTCGCTCAACGATATTGAGAGATAGACGACGGACGGCAGATTCCTTGGTCTGCATGGCAAGTTCCATGAACTCGTTGAGCATCGGTTGGAGCTGCTCCAGTTCCTTATCGGTGGCCTTGGTCAATGCCCATAGTGCATTGCGAGCTACATGTGCATCAATATTGAACATGAAGCGTTTAGCAAAGGATGTGAAAGTATTGCTTTCACGCACTTCGTTGTATATTGCCAATACATCTTCGTCACCTTTTACTTTTGCCAGTTGTGTGTCGGAAAACATAGTCTTTGTGTCGTATTTCAAATTATGGCTATTTCTTTTTGCAGTTGTTCGAGGAACATGGCTCCATGTCCTCCATCCATCTGTACATGGTGGAACTGAAATGATATTGGGAGCGTGGTTTTGAACCATCCTTTGCGGTATTTGCCCCACATCACCATTGGATTACAGAACTTATCCGTATATTGATTCACTATACTATCCAGCTCTGTCTGTATCATGGCTGAAGTGCCGATAACCATTGCGTCCTCGAGGAATGAACTCTGACATTCCGCGATTGTCTTGGCAGTAAGTTCCATGTAATCACGACAGAATTGAGTGAGATCGTCAGAGTAGGGTATATCGCATGAGTTGAGTCCACCTTTGTTGTTGATGACAATCACGTTTATGGCTAAGCGGTCGTACCTGTATAGCTTTCCTTGTTCAGGAAGAAGATAGAATTCGTCCATCTTGCTTGCAGCCTTACCTATGCACCAACAAAGCATGGCATTGAACTTGATGCCCCTTTTGTGGCTTTGTTTCAAAACACTACCGACATTGAATGTCTTGGTTAGAGTAACCATAGGCATTGGCGATGTCATCCATAGGTTGAATGCCTGTGCACGTGCTGTATCTTGTGGATTTACTTCGGTCTTCATGTGTCTTACTTCCTTGAAGGAATAGTGAATACAGGTGTCTTCTGATGATTACCACAGTCGTGGTGATCGCATGATTCCATGGAATCACTCAATTGTCCATCAACGTATGCCTTAAGGACGTCCTCCACTTTGCCATGACAACCACGGATAACTGTTATTCCATGTTCATTGAGCTTGTTGTAAGCTCCCATACCCATGTTACCTGCAAGCATGAGTGTAATACCCATCTCCTGCATGACGGAAGCGATGTTTGACTTACATCCACATCCTTCAGGCGAATCGAGACGTTCTGACTTTACAACATTTTTCTGTTCGTCAAGCGTGACGATTGTGTAGTAGGCACAATGACCGAAATGGTCATCTACCATTCCTTCTCTTGTTGGTATTGCTAAAATCATGATGTCTATTTTTTTTCTTGCAAAGTTAGTGAATTTTTGTTTAATCTGTCACCACTTCGATAATAATCCTTATATTTGCAGGCAGATAATGCGGTTTGTTTCGTTCAAGAAAACTGCGAACAGAGTTAAATACATTTTTCACTTTTAACTTTTCACTATTCACTTAAAATATGAATATCAAGGTAATCGTAGATGACATCACCACACTCAAGGTGGATGCAATCGTAAATGCTGCCAATCACACCTTACTGGGAGGTGGAGGCGTAGATGGCGCCATACATCGTGCAGCAGGAATAGAACTGCTTAAGGAATGTGCAACCCTCGGCGTAGGGTGTTCAAAATAGCAATCGAAATCGGTCTCAAAAACGCTCGAGGTAGCTG
>CAMOVB010000063.1:0-13797 GCA_946626925.1 uncultured Prevotellaceae bacterium | reverse complement strand
ACCACTTTGCGATGGACATTCGTCTTTTTTACTCCACTTTAACTACTCTTTAACTCCTTTTTAACTCCTTGCAAGTAAAGCGTCAGCTGAACTTGCGAAACTTGAAATTACAAGTTATAAGTTAACAGTTGAGTTAAGAAGTTTGAAGTTCTTGTATGCAACATGAGTAATCTCCAACTTTTATCTTTTAATTTTTAACTTTTAACTCTGCGTCACGAAGAATGAGTGATGCAGGATTAAGCGTCTGCGTATGCTGTCTCACCATGCTCGTAGATGTCAAGACCTTCGTCTTCGATACGTGCTGGAACTCTGAGACCGTGAATCTTATCGATTGACTTGAATACTATGAATCCTACGATTACAGCCCATGCGCCTACAACTACCACGCCAAGAGCCTGAGCTCCGAGGAATGAGAAGCCACCGCCATAGAACAAGCCAACCATTGTGTCGTCAACCTCACCAGTTGCAAAGAGGCCTGTAAGGAGAGTACCGAGAACTCCACATACACCATGTACAGAGCTTGCGCCTACTGGGTCGTCAATGTGAAGGACATGGTCGATGAACTCAACTGAGAGTGGCATCACGATACCGGCGATAATACCTATGAGTGCTGCACCACCAACGCTCACGAGGTCACATCCGTCTGTTATTGCAACAAGACCTGCAAGGATACCGTTGAGAGTGAGTGAGAGAGATGGCTTGCCATAACGGAACCATGAGAGGATGAGTGTGGCAGCACCAGCTGTACAAGCAGCCATGTTGGTTGTGAGGAATGTGTGTGATATTGCCAAAGAGTTGTCTGAACCGAATGCTGCAAGCTGTGAACCCGGGTTGAATCCGAACCATCCGAACCAGAGGATGAACACGCCAAGTGCTGCAAGTGAGAGTGAGTGACCTGGGATGGCACGTGACTTGCCGTCCTTACCATACTTGCCACGACGAGGGCCGAGTACGATTGCACCTACGAGAGCGAGCCAGCCACCTACTGAGTGAACAACTGTAGAACCTGCGAAGTCATGGAAACCACAACCGAAAAAGTCGTGCATGAATGTGCCCTCGCCAAGGTCGTTGAGCCAACCGCCTCCCCATGACCAATGTGCCTCTACAGGATAGATGACGAGCGAGATAAGGAGTGAATATACAAGATACATTGAGAACTTTGTTCGCTCAGCCATAGCTCCTGAAACGATTGTGGCTGATGTTGCACAGAATACTGTCTGGAAGATGAGGTAGCCCTCAACAGGAATACCGCCTATGCCGTCAACATCAAAGAAAGAGAGGTCACCAAAACTTGGCATTCCAGCAAATGTGCCTGCACCGAACATGACGCCAAAGCCGACAAGCCAGAAACAGACAGAGCCAAGCATGAAGTCACAGAAGTTCTTCATAAGGATGTTTGCCGTATTCTTTGAACGAGTAAAACCTGCTTCACAAAGAGCGAAACCTGGCTGCATAAAGAACACAAGCATGGCAGCAAGGAGAACCCATACTGTATTGAGTGAAACCTCTGCCGTAGTAGCCACTTCGGCTGCACTTGGAGCCGCATCAGCAGCCTTACAGACAAGAGGAGAGATAAGCATCGCAGCAACGAGCGACAGCTTCATATAATCAATCTTTTTCATAATTATCCGTTTTTGTGTTTGTTGTGTTAATGTGTCTCAAGCCATGCGCAGCTTGAATAGAGGACGAAATAAATACTGAAGAAAAATCTTAATTCTTCATTCTACATTCTTCATTCTACATTCATTTCGCCTGTTCAGCATTATAGAGGGCAATATCGCCACGCTCACCCGTACGGATTCTGATTGAATCCTCCACTGGGATAACGAAGATACGTCCATCGCCAATCTCACCTGTCTGAGCAGCCGAGATGACCGCCTGAATCGTCTTCTCCACATTAATATCACGAACGACTATGCTAATGAGTATTCGCTCGATGAACGATGTGTCATACTTGACGCCACGGTAGATTCTCTCCTGACGCATCTTACCAACGCCACGGACATCATAATAGCTGAACCACTCGATGTCTGCCTCTAACAAAGCCTCCTTGACATCCTCAAACTTTGTCTTACGGATTATCGCTTCAATCTTTTTCATAACTTATTGAATATAAACAGTGCGAGGGTATGAGGCGATGAGGTCATAAATAAACTGCCCCATACCCTACAAATCTAACTTCTAAATCTAACTCTTAAAATCAAAGCCCAAGAGTGAATCCTGCCACGAAATAGAGTTTCTCTGTACTTGGATTTGCTGAAAGGCCAGCAAATACCGGCAACTTGAATGATGGAGTCACTACAAGTTCCTTTGTAGCCTTAACGCCAACGTTTGTAACGGCAAAACCACCTGCATCTGCGTATGATGTTGTTGCATAAGGAACTGCACCAAGAGTAGCCGTCCAGTCAATACCGCCAAGCTTGAAAGGAGCGGCAAGCTCAAAGTAAGAAGAATAAGCACGCTCACCATCCTTATTCACGCCATCAGCTCCAGCAAAGTTTGTAAACCAATTGACTGATAGACAACCGAAGTCACAACCAACGTTAGCCTCAAACACATGACCTGTTGAATGAGCTGCATACTCGAAATACTTACCCGGAGTTGACTCTGTACCAATTGCACAATAATAATCTGTAACACCAACTGTCAATCCTCCAATTGAGTAAGAGAGTGTGAGGTCAAGCTCCTTCATCTCATTCTGCGAATCGATTCCATAAGAACCCCATGCAGAGAGGCTCAATCCCTTGTAACCGATTCCAAGTGTTGGCTGAACTGCTGCGCCTCCCATATCCTGACCACGCCAGATATAACTGCTCACAACGTCTGCGCTAACTGTTGCCTCTACACCATCCTGTGCCATCATTGCATCTGGTGCTGCTAAAGCAGCAAATGCCAAGATGCTCATCGTTACTTTCTTCATACTACTAAATTATTTATGTTTGTGTTAAAAAATAAATTTTATGTTTGTGTTATTTTTGTTTGTGTTAAAATACTTATGTGACATCTGTGCTTGCGTTGTGGCTTTTTCTTAGTTTTCCACTCTGTAAGTGTCACGTCTTACTTTTGTTTATTATATCTATATTTCTTTTTGTGTTTGTGTCATTTTGTTATTGACACTGCAAATGTAGTGTCTTTTTAACACGCGCACAAAAGATTTTCCAACTTTTTGCAATAAAAACTTCTTTTTTCGCTTAACTTTTTCTTTAAGCAACAGCATATATGTAAATGTGCACACTTTTGGAGGGTTTATAAGGCATAAAAGAACCCTTTGAAGTTATCATATAGTAAGGATACGATGCACGAACCCTTACACTATGACAAGTATTTTGCATTTTAGGCTTACTTTTTGACATTTCAAGATTGAGCAAATAATTACGAAGGGTTAACGAACCATTAACGAAGGATTAAGGAAAGATGAGACAATGACAAAATGTCAACGCACAACAACTATAGTATAAAGGAGGCATAACGAACACAAAATAGGGAGAAGGCAAACGATTTGCCAAAACAAAAGAAAGGAAAAACGGATTACATATCATGGAATTTTCCTATCTTTGCATTTGAGTACGTAAAAATAAACGTATTACTATGGCAAAAGGAAAGATTATAGTTGCAGGCATAGGTCCCGGAAGCAAGGAGGACATAACGCCAGCCGTACTTGAGGCAGTAAGCCAATGCGACGTGGTAGTAGGCTACAAGTTCTACTTCCGCTTCATTGAGCATGCCGTAAGGGCTGACGCAAAGCTCGTGGACAGCGGTATGAAACAGGAGAGGCAACGCGCCGAGGAAGCGTTCAACTATGCCATGGAGGGCAAGAATGTGTGCGTAATATCAAGTGGCGACGCCGGCATCTACGGCATGACTCCGCTCATCTACGAGATGGCAAAGGAGAAGGGCGAGAGCATAGATATTGTTGCCCTCCCCGGCATAAGCGCATTCCAGAAGGCGGCTTCCCTACTCGGTGCACCAATAGGTCATGACCTTTGTCTCATATCCATGTCCGACCTCATGACTCCGTGGGTAGTCATAGAGAAGCGCATCAAGGCGGCAGCCATTGGCGACTTCGTGACTGCCATCTACAATCCCAAGAGTCACGGACGCTACTGGCAACTGTACCGTCTCGTGGAGCTGTTCCTCAAGGAACGTGACGGCAACACACCTGTCGGGTATGTCAAGAATGCAGGACGCGAGGGACAGGAAGTACACCTCACCACCCTTGCCGAGTTCGACCCAGAGGACGTGGACATGTTTACGGTAATCATCATCGGCAACAGTCAGTCGTTCACGGACAACGGAGTGTTTATCACCCCTCGTGGCTACTACCGTGAGGAGTCGTCCGAAGGCAAGAATGTGGGACAGAACATAATGATAAAATCTTTCCAGACAATACGCAAGGAACTCAAGAATCCGAATATTCCCACATGGAAGCTATGGCCAATGCTTCACGCAATCCACACCACAGCCGACTTCGACATGGAGAATCTCGTGTGGATGGATGAGGAGGCAACAAGGAGGCTTTACGACAAGGTGAAAGACGGAACGCTAAAGACCATCGTGACAGATGTGACGATGGCAGCAAGCGGAATACGTAAGGGCGCACTCGAACGTCTCGGCATAGAGGTCGTCTGCTACATAAACGACCCACGTGGTGCAGAGATGGCTAAGGAGCAAGCCATAACACGTGCTCAGGCAGGTATGCGACTTGCAGCCGAGGAGCACCCTGATGCCCTGTACGTATTCGGCAATGCCCCTACAGCTCTCCTTGAGTTATGCGAACTCATCCGCAAGAAGAAGTGTCATCCAGCAGGAATAATCGGAGCGCCAGTAGGTTTCGTACACGTGGAGGAGAGCAAGCATGCAGCCAAGCCTTTCAAGGACATCCCGAAGATACTCATCGATGGACGCAAAGGTGGCAGCAACCTTGCCGCAACGCTTGTGAACAGCATCCTCACCTACGATGATGCGGAACAGCTGAAACCAGGACGAGACGTTTAAAAAGAATCCGTAACAAAAGAATTAAATCTTAATTTCCAGATCTTAATTCTTAACTTTTTCAAGTTTCGCAAGTTCAGCTGACGCTTTACTTGCAAGGAGTTAAAAAGTAGTTAAAGAGTAGTTAAAGTGGAGTAAAAAAGACGAATGTCCATCGCAAAGTGGTTTTACAAGATAATCCGTAAACAATCAAACGTCTTTTTAACTTCCTATATAACTCCATTTTAACTACAATTTAACTACAAACTAAACTTGAATGATACAATAGTAAAACAAAAATTGGTTTTGCAAGAATTTGTGTGCTCTGTGATTTTATCTAACCACGAATTACACGAATAAACACGAACTTCAAGTCCTCTCATTTGTGTTATTACACTAAGACAACACGTGTTGTCTGCGAATGGCACGAATGCCGTTCGGAGGATTGATGGTTGAAGGAATTCGTGAAATTGGCTTCGCCGAGCTAAAGGTTCGTAATTGCACGAGCAATTATTCGTGTAATACAAATGAATAGACAAATATAATGGGGGAAGTTAGTGGGAATTGACTACGTCGAGCTAAAGGTTCGTGTAATTCGTGGTTGAAAACATCTTCTAAGAATAAGACAAATATCTCATACCAAATTTTTCAGAACCCATAATTAAAAGTTGGAGAATATCTTAATTCAATAAAATGAATACAAATAAAAAAAATACATCCGTTATGAATTGTTCTATGCTTAGCCTCGTTCTCCCTGTTTTCAACCGTAAGGAGTATCTCAAGCGGACGCTGGACAGTATTCCTGACGATTATCCTTTGATAGTCGTTGATAATGGCAGTACTGACGGTTCGTATGAGTTCTGCAAGATGTATGCCTTGAACAATCATCGTACCCGCATGGTTGTGGAGCGTGAGTTCATTCCTGGTGCTGCTGCTGCAAGGAACAGGGGACTGAGCCTCTGCAAGACTCCTTGGGTGTATTTCTTCGATTCTGATGACGTGTTCACTGGACTTCCTGAGTCGTGGGATGAAAGTCTTGACATGGTGTGTTTCCCTGTCAATATGCAGGTGGGTAGCCGCGTAAAAGTACGTGACTATGAGCCTGTGTCCACTCCACATACACACATCCTGAACTCCATGCTCGGCACTCACTCCATGGTGTTCCGTACTGAGTGGCTTCGTGAGATTGGTGGATGGAATGTTGAATGTAAGACGTGGGATGATTGGGAACTCGGTTTGCGTGCTCTTTTGCATAAACCGCGTTTGGCTTGGCTGACGGCAAAGTCTTATCATCACATCTTCGTACATCCAGATAGTATGACTGGACATAGTCTTTCAGAGAGTTGTGAGAATCTGTTGGTTGCTCTTGAAATTGCTTTTCGTGATATTCAAAACCTTACCAATAACGACACAAAGTGTATGTTCGCTTTATTTCTTCGCAGTTATATTCTATGTGGCCAGTTGTTAAAGGAGAACAACAAACCCGCTGCTGACAAGATTCTGACATTCATTTATGACCACTTTGATACAAATGCCATGAGCCACAAGCTTGGTCGCCTCCTTCGCTGGTATGTAAGCAAGGGTGGACGTGGAGCATGGAAAGTGGCTTTACGCTTGGTTGACCGTATTTAAGGAATTCGTTGGTTTTGCCGACCAGGTTTTGTGTCGTGGTTTTGATTTGTGAAATCTTGTTTTTCAAAAAAAAGGGGCGGTTTGCATCATGCAAACCGTCCCTTCGATATATTGTTGTACTATAAATGTCTTAAAAAAACTCTTGTGGCTTACTTATTGTAAGTGTAAGAGTCATTGTTATCGTTGTCTACGCTCTTGATCTCTGTAGCCTTCATGTTACGTGAAGTCTTGAACTCAGGCATTCCAGGAGCAGTAATTACGATAGTGAGGTCATTTTCGCTTGCCTCTTCAACGCTAAGGCCATTCTTGAGTGAGAAGTAAAGAGTTCCGTTCTTAACAGAAGCCTTAACTGACTCTGCAATAACCTTATTCTCAGATTCGACACTGAAAGAGTAGTTGTCACCCTTAACAAAACGAACGCGTGCTGGTACTGTAACGAGAGTCTCTGTGAAAGCCTCTGTTTCAACATTCTCTGCATTCATTGTAGCTGCAACCATGATTGCGCTAATCATTGTCATAATCTTTTTCATAATCCTAACCTTTCTTTTTACCTGTCCCTTGAATAAAATTCTTAGGGCATCCTTTTTAACAATCTTTTGAGCCCCCTTGCATCTTGATAGCTTTTTCTTTTCTTGGAGCTCTTATTTATCTCTTATTTTCTTTTGACACTGCAAAGGTACGGTGTTTTTCATTCTTTCTCCAAATTTTTTACCAAGTTTTTAAAGAAATTACTATGTTTTTATGACATAAATCAAGGATTGTGTGCGAAAACATGTCGAAAAACACTCAAAATAGCATTTTGGAATCGCACACAGTGTGGTAAATCTATAAAGTATGAAGCCTAATTAACTTCGTTGAATCCTTAGAAGTTCAAGATTGAGTACGCTCAGCCATTCCTCATTCCTCATTCCTCATTCCACATTCCTCATTATAACTATTGTGCGTGTCATTTTTTCTCCGTATATTTGCAAGGAAATTTACTAACATCTACAATGCGAAAAATATTTATCTTATCATTTGCCGTGCTGGCTTCGCTGATGGCGAGGGCAGACGAGGTGGAGGTCAAGTCGTTCAATTATGCAGGACCATACGTAGTCAAGTCACCTGTACAGATGGACAGCACTGATGTGTATGCTAAGGAGTATGCAAAGCATTCATTGCTGGATTGTAACGTGGCTCTATCTGCCGTGGAAGTCGGCAGGGAAATCCCTGCAGGTGCCTTGCCTGGCTGTGAAACGTCCGAGGCACTTCATCTGTTGGGATTCACAGTTACGAATCGTACCTATACCAATGCCATCATCACCGTTGAAGGCGTGAAGAGCTACAAGGTGTATGTGGATGACAAGCAGGTGAACGGTGGAAGTGCTACGCTCCTTCCGTCCGTGCATAAGGTGGTGATTAAGTATCTCAGCAAACCGGAAGCTAATGATACGGCTACTGTGAAGGTAGATGCTGGCAATGCCGTCGTTGCACCGATGACAGCAGGTGTGAAGCACCCTTACTCGTTGGGCGATGTGTTGAACTCACGCAACTGCTCAGGCGTGTCAATCTCAGCAGGTGGTCGTTACCTCCTTTATCATACAAGCGAGGCGTTGGCTGATGGCGGAACTCAGCGCAATTCCTTTATCAAGGACCTACAGACGGGTGCTACGATGGATGCAGGCAAGGCTTATCGGTGGATGCCCAAAGGCGACTGCTACTATTATATAAGAAAGAACAACGGTTACGGCTACTCACTCGTGGTCGTTGACCCAAAGACAAACAAGGAAACTGTGCTGGCACACACTCTGCCAACGAACAGTATCTCCATGTCGCCAACAGAGGACTTCGTGATTTATTCAGAGAAGCAGGAAGGTCCAAAGGAGAAGAAAGAGATATATGAGGTCATTGAGCCAGACGACCGTCAGCCGGGGTGGCGTAATCGCTACAATTTGTATAAGTATGACTTCGCATCGGGTCTTACTCAGCAACTGACGTTCGGTCATCATAATGTGTATCTTTCAGACATAAGTCAGGATGGCAAATACATTCTTGTGTCGAAATCTGAGTCGCGTCTTTCTGCCCGTCCGACTACTGTGATGAGCATCTATCGTATCAACCTCGATACATACGCCGTGGACACCATCGTTTCTCGTGACGGATTCGTGAGTGACGCTTCGTTCTCACCGGACGGACGGCAGGTACTTGTCAAGGGTACTCCAGAGGCTTTCGAAGGAATTGGTAAGAATGTGGCAGAAGGACAGATACCAAGCGCCTACGACTATCAGTTGTTCATCTCACCTGTGATTGGTGGACAGGCTGAACTCGCTCCTAAGAACTGGAAGGCTGTGACACGTGACTTCGACCCAAGCGTCGAGAATTGTGACTGGTCGCCATCTGACGGCATGATTTATTTCACGGCTGAGGACAAAGATTTCATCAACCTCTTCCGACTCAACCCAACTACAGGCAAGATTGTCAGACTCGATACGGGTGTTGAACTTACAAATCGTATTTCAAAGGCAACGAGCGGTAATGTCATCGCTTACTGTGGACAGGGCGCATCATACGGCGACCGTGTCTTTGTGATGAACACCAAGACATTGAAGCGTACGCTCATCGAGGATATCGATGAGGCACACATGGCAAGCGTTAGCCTTGGCAAGTGTGAGGCTTGGAGTTATATCAACGAGGACGGTGACACGGTTTCATGTCGTTACTATCTACCATACGACTTCGATGCAAGCAAGTCATATCCGATGATTGTTAACTACTACGGTGGTTGTTCGCCAACTTCACGCAACTTCGGAAGCCGTTACCCACAGCATGCCTATGCTTCACTTGGCTATGTGGTGCTTGTCATCAATCCACGTGGTGCGACCGGCTTTGGACAGAAATGGGCGGCTGCTCATGTCAATACCGCAGGTAAAGGTGTGGCGGAGGATATAATAGGTGCAACGAAGACATTCTGCAAGGAGCACTCATTTGTCAATGCAAAGAAGATTGGATGTATCGGAGCAAGCTATGGTGGATTTATGACTCAGTACCTCCAGACGGTGACAGACATCTTTGCTGCAGCCGTAAGCCACGCAGGTATCTCGGACCACACAAGTTACTGGGGCGAAGGCTACTGGGGCTATTCATATTCAGAGGTGTCGATGGCAAACAGCTATCCTTGGACGCGCAAGGACCTCTATGTTGACCAGTCGCCTCTCTTCAATGCCGACAAGGTACACACGCCTTTGCTCTTCGTCCACGGCACAGCTGACACCAATGTGCCTGTGGGCGAATCAATACAGATGTACACGGCTCTCAAGCTTCTCGGTCGTCCTACAGCCATGGTACTTGTTGATGGCGAGAATCATTGGATAATGGACACAAAGAAGCGCATACAGTGGCAGAACACCATCTGGGCATGGTTTGCCAAGTACCTCCAGGATGATAGCTCATGGTGGGAAAGCATGTACGGCCACAAGGAGTTGTAAGTGTAACCTCAAACCAAAGAACCAAAACATTACATAATACTTAATACCAAACCTAACTTTCGTTGAGGGTGTGCCAAGTGATTGGTGCACCCTCAATTATTGAACACGCCTCTAACATTTAACAAGCATTAAACAGTTGTTAAACGCTTGTTAAACGGCAATTACCACACACAGAACTGAAATCTTCCACCTTCGGTGGTGTTTTTTAGAACCCGCCGCCGAGGGCGGGTTCTTAAAAACAAAGCTGCCCAAGGCTCATGTTTCCGTTGCCCATGAAAAAACTTTTTATTGCGCATGAAAAATTGTGATGATGCACATAAAAACTTTCGTTAACGAGCGTAAATTTTCAATTCGCCGTCGGTGAATATATATTTACCATCGTTGAATATGTATTCAACGATGATGAATTAGTATTCAACACTGTTGTTTTAAGAAATGTCGCCAGTCAAAGAAGTTTTTCATGCACGTAAATGGAAGTTTTCATGGTCACAAAATAATTTTATGATGGGGACAAAAAATGCTACGCATCAAACCAAACAAGAAAGACGACAAGTTTTTTTTGCACCAGACGAGGAGTACGTCTACTTTGAAGAGATAAAAGAGCGTAAAAACAAACAATACACCATACAAAAGCAAAAAAGGCAAATCGCTCGATGTGCGATTTGCCTTTTTAATTTTGCCCACATGACATGAGCATTATCTTACCACTACTTTCTTTCCGTTCTTGATGTATATGCCAGGAACTTCAGGCTGAGCATTCAAACGTGTACCATTGAGCGTAAACCATCCAGACTTACCATCAAGCGAATTAGATGTTACAGCGTCAATAGCCAGCACTTCTGGATTAGTTTTAGAGGTAGCCGTCAAAGAGAAATCGCGATTAATCCCATAGCTTTTTTCTTCAAACTCCTCCCAAGGAATTCTTTCGGTATAAGTCTTATCTCCAATAGTCAACACCACACCATCCTCAATCGTTACAGTCCTTGATGTTCCAGAGAATTTGAAAATATCAGACACAGATTTACTCCATTCGAAATTACAAACCAAATCCACGCTTGACTGTCCAAAGATGACTTCCGTGTCGATTGATATAGGACGACAAGTTATCTCACCTCCATACAACTTTAATACGCCAACAGACATACTTGGCTTACCATGAATGTTAATCTTACCATTCCATATAGACACATATCTTGAATGAATAGCATAACCAGTAGAACCAACGTCTGTGATATCAAAATTTCCACCATAAATATTCAGTTTGTAGGTATTGAAGGCATATCTATTTCCAAGTTTCATTACCATACGCCCCATTTTATCACCAAAACTCTGAGAATATATATTTAGAGTGGAAAAATTATTGAAAGCATCTTCTTCTTTTCCGTCAACAAATCCCCACCAACTATCATAGTGAAACAAACAATTATCCATAAGGATTATATGGACGTTACCTCTCACTTCTATGCTCATGGCTCTCGTAATGTCATCTCCAGTAAATATCTCTCCCTTTATAACATACCAGCCTTTAGTAAGCACAGTTTCATAGCCAGTAATTACCTTGTAGTCGGTCACCCATTGCTCTTTACCATCCTTGTCAATATACATCACAGGGTCAAGAGCCTTAGCCGTAACAGACACCATCATGAACAACACGACTGCAAAAGCAGCCTTCATTCGGATTATAGTTTTCATATTTCTTTTATTTTACAATAACCTTAGAATTATTATGAATATACATTCCTCTCTCTGTTGGTGCAGAAGCAAGACGAATACCATTAAGCGTAAACCAAGCTCCCTCGTCATCATGTCTGCCATCATCGACGCATTCCATTCCAAGCACTGTACTATCATATACGGTTTTAATATGTTTCACCGGATAACTGTAAGTGGCATTTGAAGGAATATTACCCATGAATTTACGGTTATCGAACCATACAGTCAAGCCTTCTGCCACATTGATGTCATCTTCACCATAGTATTCGAAATCTTGGAAATCACCAACGAAATTACAATAAGAATATCCAAAAGTAAGACTTGAACCTGCAACTACTTTCGCCTGATCCCTTTCTGTTTTTATGGTACCTCCATTCAAGTACATATCAGCACAGCCAATTGGATATGCAACATTATTGCTAAAGGTCAAGTTACCACCATTCATAACAAATGTAGAACCAGACATAGATGGGTAATCAAAAGAAGTGCCACACACGTATAAATCACCACCATTTATTTCCCACATTTCTGCATACCGGTCTAAATAGTAATCATCTATTTTGGCTTTACCCATAAGTTCGCCAAGACTTTGGGAATAGAAATGAATAAATGTTGTATATTTTGCAGACTTGATGATTTCGAAGGAATCGAAATCAAACTCACAATCATCTTCCAAAATTATATGGACATGACCTCCGCCAACTGTAAGCCTAAAATTGTTAACAGATGATTTCTTGAAAAAATACCAACCATTTGTTAGCGTTGCAGTATACCATTCTTTATCTGACTCCAACACTGTACAATCATTAGCATACTGTACTTGACCATTTCCGTCAATATACTTCACACCTTTCTCGATGTCCTCAGCAAACACCGACACACCAAGCATCATAAAGACAGCAAGCATGGCTGTCCGCAAATTTAGTTGTTTCATTATACGATTTTGTTTTTAGTTATAGCCAGTTAATGTGTGCTATGTTAATCTATATGTAATAAAATGATATAACAAAGGTAGTTATAATATGTTTTATGTACAAAAAAAGGGGAAAAAGCTTCCAGAACATCAATGGATGACGTTCTGGAAGCGTAATAATTATATGTGTCTTAACGTTGCGTTAAAGTTCTGCGAGTTCGATGACCTTATCAACGGCAGCCTTGAGACCATCAACATTCTTACCACCAGCTGTGGCGAAGTGAGCCTGACCGCCACCGCCGCCCTGCATGAGCTTGGCAGCATCACGGATAATCTTACCTGCGTTCTTGCCAGCCTTAACGAGGTCGTCAGAGAATGCAACAGTAAGTGTTGGCTTTGCCTCGGCTGCACTACCGATGACTACGAGGAGGTTCTCTGGGAACTGCGCACGAAGCTGGAATGCAATGTCCTTTGCGTTCTGTGCATCTACAGGTGCAACACCTGCAACGACCTTGACACCGTTGATGTCCTTGGCATTGGCAACAAGCTCCTTCTTTGTCTCCTGAGCCTTGGCTGCCTTGAACTGGTCAACCTGCTCCTGAAGCTCCTTGTTGTCAGCAATAGCCTTCTTGACAACGTCGATGAGGTTTGGAGCATTGTTAAGGAGACCGCGGAGGTCATTGACCAAATCCTGAGTCTTGTCAAGCATGTCCTCTACAGCCTTACCTGTGATTGCCTCGATACGACGAACACCTGCAGCGATAGAACTTTCAGAGATGATGCGTACCATTCCGAGGTTACCTGTTGCACTTGCGTGGCAACCACCACAGAACTCAACTGATGAGCCGAACTTAACGACACGTACCTTGTCGCCGTACTTCTCGCCGAAGAGAGCGATGGCACCAAGCTTCTTTGCCTCCTCTATTGGGTAGTCACGATATTCCTCAAGCGGAATATTCTGACGAATCTTGTCATTTACGATGTGCTCAACCTCACGGAGCTGCTCTGGAGTAACCTTCTCGAAGTGTGAGAAGTCGAAGCGCAAAGACTCTGCAGTTACGAGTGAACCCTTCTGCTCTACGTGTGTACCGAGTACCTCACGGA
>CAMOVB010000062.1:0-13845 GCA_946626925.1 uncultured Prevotellaceae bacterium | reverse complement strand
AGATGCGCAGTAGGCGGTGCAAGGATTGTAAAAATAATTATGCACACCTACTTATTTTATCACCTTCTGGTGAGAGTATGTACAATTCCTATGGTTTTAGTCGGTACATAATGTGTATTAGGCTAAACGAAAAATGGAGGGCAGCATCCGTCCGCCGTAGCGGGGAGTGCTGCCCTCCTTATGTCTGGATTCCTTAGGATTCTTGGGCAAGCCAAGAGTCACCCTTCGGGAAAGCCGAGTGGCAAACGATTAAACATAGTGTTAATCAATCCTCGCGACCTCCCTGTCCTTCACCTTGATTATACAAATCGCTACCAGAACCTGCCAAAAGGTGACATTGATGGCGTAATTTGACAAGCTTCGTTGTCGGATTTTTGTACTCTTTTTTGTTCATGACAAATGAAATTTAGAAATTAAAAATGTTAATTAGTTTTAGTCGTTGCATAATGCAAATTATGTTAAAACGATGAGTCGTTTTTTTGATGTGACAAAGATAGATATAATATGATTTATTTGCAATAAAAAGCGTTTATCTTTTTCAAATTTTTAAGGGGTGCTGCTTTTTTGTCTGCCCATCCAAGGCAGTGAATCTTATGTGACTCCGATGTAAGTCCGCTGTTCCTCTGCTATTTTGCAGACAAGTAGCAGATTTTCAGCGAACCTATAAGAGACTGATAAGAGGGTTACATTATTCTGTGACAAATTCCTCCTCAATTATTTTGTCTATGAATCCGACAAGATAAAAAGGAATGTTTATCAATCGGTATGGCTTATTGTTTGGCGCAGGAGTCTGAGTGTCCTGTACAAAGTATTCACCACTCCATACTCTTATTGCGGTAACATGTTCCTGACTTGTGTTAACATAAGAATGGAGCGAACGAAGATGCGCATTTGTCCCAGCCTTAACCTCTATTGGTATGATATGCTGACCATATTGCCATACATAATCTACTTCTGCATTAGTACCTTTCTTGTCACGCACCCAGAAATACGGCTCGTCACGGTAGTGCTTATCAAGTACTACACGTAATTCCTGTGCAACAATCTGCTCGGCAGCATATCCACGCCATGTGCTAAGTAGATCTGCATTCCGGAGATATTCTATTTGAATGTTTGCGAAGAAATTCACAAGACCAGAATCGACCCAGACAAGTTTTGGAGAATGACCATACGACGGAATTGCCGGGGCTTGTGAAGATGTTACAGGATATACAAGAGACAATATAAAAGCCCTTTGAAGCAATTCCATAACCTCATGTATCTGTGTGGAGGTATATTCACTTCCTGCAAATCGGTTGAACGTGATTGATTGTCCTGCATACGCCCATCCATGTCGTAACACATGACGCAGTATGGCAACCTGTGAATCGTTTTTTGCGTAGCGTTCTACATCCTCTATATATCCATTCTGCAAAGAACGGAATGTAGAAGATAACTGTTCTATATCCTTTGTTTTCAAGTATTTTGAGACAACCTCTGGCATACCACCTGTCAAGGCATATTGATTGAAAAGCTTCATGAGCGATTCGTGCATCATTGCATCAATCTTTCTTGTCTTTAAGACTTCTACCCATTCCTCTCCCCATGCAGCATCAAGAAATTCCAAAAAAGAGAATGGACGTAACGACAAATACTCCACTCTTCCGACAGGGAAGGAGATATGTTTGTTTATCAATGTCTGCAAGCGGCTTCCTGCAGCTATTACATACAGCCATGAAGCCTGCTCATAGAAATACCTCAGCATTTCTATGGCCTTTGCCTCTTCCTGTATTTCGTCGATAAACAGAAGCGTTTGTCCAGGCTGTTTCCTACTGATATGACGACTTAGGAAAAGGTAATTGATTACCTCCTCCACATTTGAGTAGTTTTGGAATACGGACGCATCGTTCGGCAATTCAAGATTGAGATAAATATAATTGTTGAACTGCTTACTAAATTCGTTTACCAAAGTAGTCTTTCCGACCTGACGTGCCCCCCTAAGTACAAGAGGCTTGTGCTCAGGATTGTTCCTCCACTTATTTAGGTCATTTAATAGTAATCGACTATACATCTTACTAAATAATTAAAATACAGTTGCAAAGGTAAGTGTTTTTTCTAAAACATAGGCAGGAATCACCCGAAATCTTTCTAAAACATAGGCAGAAAACAGTGATTTTTCTTCTAAAACATAGGCAGAAATCACCCGAAATCTTTCTAAAACATAGGCAGAGATATGCATAAAAGAATGTTCGAAGGGTCTAAATACGAACAAAGATGGTGCGTCAAAAAAACTTTGACTCACCATCTTTCTGTATTGTTTTTTATGTAAATGCTAAACAAAACTGTTTTTACAGTTCTGCTTTGACTACTGCGGATTCGCTTAAGTTCTTATTTTCCTTAGAAAGTCTGTTTGACTTTCGTAACCTTTCCATTCTTGTCTTTTACCTTCTTCTCGGTTACGACTTCACGGTATATGCTGCTTCCCACAACTACACCGATTTCGAATGTCGAATCACTAATCTTGTTGACAGAGCTAATTTTTATATAATAAGAATTCAATTTGTTATATACGAATGTTGGTCGTACTTTTTGCAGACATTCTGTTATTTTCCATATTTCACAATCCTTTGGAAAAGAAGAGACAGTTTTTGTTGTATGATTGTAATAAAAGCCAGACAGAGGTTCAGCTCTCATGTTGCTGCTACCTATGTGGTCTATACCACCACTCATACAAAACACGAAATCCTCATCTTTTATCACATTTGCAAAATGTGGTGTGTTGCAAAGACCATGATAGGGGGAAAAACGTTTTTGGCTTATGATATTGTCGGCCGATACTGCAAAGAAAACAAAATAATTATCCGACGCAAAGTAGTTTCCTGTACTATATTCACAAGTCAGGTATGTACTACCATCCTTAAATACCCTTATCTTGTCTGCATATGTTTTGGACGATGGTGCAAAAACATGCTTCTGCTCATATTTTACAATACCTTTTTCCAAATATACAACATGAAAGAAACTACTGTCCTGTTTTTCCACCTGATATACATTGCAAATAGCAATGCCTTTATGATCAGATGACATGTCGATTATAGTTTTTGACAGACGCTTGCCCTCTGTAGTCATTACAAGAATCGGATTCCAAACTTTTTCACCCTCTTTATTCATGTAGATGGAAAAAGAATTCTTCTGTTTTGTGCTGTAAAAAGTAACAACGTTTCCTTCAACAAAAAAAGTACTTTCTTTTTCTATTCTTTTGAACTGGTTAGGTGCCTTTGCAAAATCATCCTTGGTTATTTCTTTTTTTTCCGCCGCATTTTCTGCAACACTCCTGTTTGCATTCCATACAACAAAATCTTCAGCGTTTTCTCTTGTCCAATCATCATCCCAACCTGAAGGTTTGCTTTCATTTTCACAATAAATAATTCTTGTAGAACTGCCACTCACAAATGCATATTTGCCAATTGAATCGACACTATTAGGAATGAATATCTTTTTTAAGCCATAACACCCAGAAAAAGCATTTTCCCCAATGCTTTTTACTGAATTAGGAATAAAAATTTCCTTTAGACTTCCACAATCCCCAAAAGCCCATTTTCCTATAGAATTTACAGAGTTCGGAATATTTACATCAGTTAATTTTGTGCAGTCACGAAACGCTTCCTTTCCAATGCTGGTAACTGAAGGTGGAAGTTTCATATTTTTTAACACGTTACATTTTCGGAATGCTCCACTTCCAATAGTTGTTACAGATGATGGAATATTAATATTGGTTAATCCAAAGCATTCCCAAAATGTTAAATCACTAATTATTGTGACCTTATTTGGTATATTCACATTATTGAGATCATAGCAGCCTGCAAATGCCCTTTCCCCTATGTAGTCGACGGAATTTGGAATATTGACATTTGTTATTTTACGGCAAGCATAAAATGCCCAATTACCAATCCTTGTTACTGTGGAAGGAATTTCAACATTAACAATCTTTCCACAGAAATAAAATGCAAAATCTCCGATGGACTTCACGGTATATCTGACTCCATTATATTCAACATATTCAGGAATAATCAAGTCTTTCTTCATTTTAGAATAATTGCCTTTCTGTTCTCTTTTTTGGAATGTAACTTCAACAGTACTATCGCTTGTAATGTTGTAATACAAGCCATTAACTACAAAGTCTGCTGATGATGATGTGGTTGTCCAGATAATCATCAACAAAAATAACAGGTTTTTTTTTACGTCATAATGTACCAATCTATGTCGTGCACAACTCTCAATAAACTTTTTCATAATTGATATATTAGCTATTATATTATATAAAGTTATTTTTTGTAATTAAAGTTTTTGAACGGCACGGAATGCTTTTATTATACCGTTGAGTCGTTGATTTGATGTAGCAAACATAGTAATAATCTGTTTTATTCACAAAAATACAAAAAATATTATTCTTTTGAAAGAGATAATTAGAAAACGTGTATTATTGCTTCATTCTATTGATTTATGGAGAATGGGAAATGCAGTATAAACCAAATTTTCAATGTACCGAATTCGATACATTTTTCATAAGCCATTAAAACGATTCTATCACTGATAAAAATTGTTTATAGAGTTCAATTACGATTTTATCTATCAAAATCAATATCGCATACCGTAAAAAATAATTCTCATAGATATAATCCTTGTCCTGTAATTTATCAAGTGTAGGCAGATTGTCTTGATAAGAAAGAGTGTTATGAGCGCACCTATTCCTATGTCGATAAACTTTATCATAGATGAAGTACAAATCTTTATACCCACCACCTATACCATTTGTATTTTTGGGAAAAAGTGATACTGTACCATTTTTTTCGCTGACAAGAAGATTCTTTGGTCTTATTTGTCCAACAATCAGTTTGTAATCTTCATATTGTCTGCATTTCCATTTATACAGATTTGTATCTGTTAAAATATCATCCATGTCATTAATAACGGATTCGATAATATGCGCCTTTGCAACATCGTCCAAAATACCACATGAATCATCAATTTTACGGATACAACTAATAATATCATTTATTACTTGATTCTTTTCTCTATAGTTGGAGCATTCTCCCAACGTACTCTGTTTAAAACGCATATACCGATAATCATAATCATATGTAGCTAATTCCCAACATATACACTTCATTTTTTGTTCTTGAAATCCTGTCATGCGAAGAAAAAGAGACTGCATAATGTGTTCTGCGATAGTAGACGTTCCCATTCCATGTCCAACTCCAACACAAGCTGCAACCGTTTCGCTTAAAAGACTTGTAATTGGAGATAAAATAAAATCTGTATGTTTCATCTTGAAATATAGCTGCTATATATATTAATAGAACTTTCCATACGTACTCTTAAATGTCTGAGTGCTGCCGGATTTCTTGAATGATGTGTATCACGTTTATATTCATCAATCTGTGATTGAACACGATGTTTAAACTCTTCAACATTATCAATATTAAGTTCTTGTTTGAGAATTACGACACAATAAATTAGCCCCATGAAAAACATATCCATATTGATAATAGAACTATATACACCCTTAAGACTCAACTGCTCAATATATGTACTTATATTATTTATTTCATCTGTGTATCTTTTATCAGCAAATATTTCCGTAAAGTCTCCAAATTTTTCAGAAGATACTTCTCCAACTACAGAATATATATATTCCTCATAATATTTTTCCATTTTGAATCTATATCCATATGCAACAGAAGAGTATTGGTTTGTCACATGATATTGGGTAAGCAATGACATATATCTAACAAAATCAATTCGTCCAACTCCACCGTATTTTTTTGCATCTAATAGTATGTCTTTACTAAAATCAGGTTCAAAGAATCCATTAAGCGTGTCATCAAGGAAATACAGTGATTGACGACTTTCTACTGGCAGAAGTGACTCCCCTTGAATATTGATATTTCTGAATACCGAAGAATAGAATTTTTTCTGTGAGTTATTCGTAGATGATCCTGGCACAAGATAGCAAAAACCTAAATAATGTGTCTTAAGGAAATCTTCAGTAAGGGTTAATCCCAATGTTTTATAATTACCGTCTAATATTTTGTTTCGAATCTCATCCAACGTATTACCTTTCTCTGTAAGAACGGAGAATTGCCATTCTAGCAAATTATCGTATTGCATATCTTCCGTATCAGTTATGTCATCGTTCTCGTTAGCATAATTCTCGACCAATTTCTGAAATCTTGTTTTATCAGGAAAAATATTCAAACTGGCCAACAGTAAGCTTGTCAAACGTTGCTGCCCATCAATAATCAGGTTTTGAGCCGTATGACCATTCGTGTATGCTCCAATCGTTATTGGAGGGACAAACTGCTTTTTGTTAAAAGTTTCAATTAAGGTTTTCACCCTATTTTCATCCCATACAAAGTATCTCTGATACTCTGGCAATACAATATTCTTCTTGAGTATCAAATCAAGCCAGTGCTTGAGAGTATACTCTCCATAATAAACACGATTTTCCATATTTCAATTTCTTGTTTAGTTATGTTTTCCTCATTTTAGTTAGTGCATAATGTGTATTATATTACACCGCTGAGTTATTAATTTGATGTTACAAAGATAGTCAGAATATGTTTTATATGCAAAAAAACGTAAAAATATTATTCAGTCAAAAGGATTAATTAGAAATGTGGAGGAAGCCTAATATCAATGTGTGTATAAATGTTTCGCTTATTTCTAATTTGCCGTTATGCATGGTTGCGCAACTTTTCTTCCAAGTTTCTCAACTTTGGATGCAAAGTTACGCAACCATCATTTTGGACAGTCAAAAAAAACACTGCGTAGTATGGACTTCAAAACTGCGGAGTATTGAAGCCATTATTCCGAAGTAACATTTCAAAGCTCTAACGTCAAGTCGTTTAACACCTGTTTAATGGGCGTTTAATGAGCGTTAAATGGGTATGGATAATGAACACGTTGTTCGACCATTGCTCGAACACCGCTCGAATACTGCTTGAACAGTATCCGTACAATTCAATCAACATTATGGTACAATGTCAATATTGTCCTATTGCGTTCATAATATAGCCATGAGCTTAAGAATAGACTCGAAAAACACAATACGGATGATTGAGGCCGATGATACGTATCGTTGACCTCATTCATCCGTATTATTCATTTCGTTGATGCGTAACACTAAAATCGGACATCATTATTTATGTCAATTTTGTGCTGTTTACCCTGTATCTATGCCTGATCTAAATAAATCTTTTATGAACGTTGAAGAATTCGAAGCAATAATGTTGTTAAAAGCCATCCTCAAAAGAATTAGAACTACTTTTTTTGTATGCTGCATAAATTTTCTTGCCTACATAGTCTGTAACCCATTCCTTTTCATGAAATTTTGGGGATGTATTTAAGCGTATCTTTTTTACCCCTTTCTTGAATTGGGTAATTTGTTCTTTTGAAATGGGAAATTTTGCTTCGCTAATAAAGTGGTTGTCTGATACAATTATTCCAGATATAACTACTGCACCATCACTCTTTTGAATCGAACCAAGATTCTTTCCTTCAAGAGAAATAATAGATTCATCCATTAGACGTAACAATAATTTTGGATCGCCTGAAATTTTCTGCTTTTCTGAAGTAAAAATCAAATGTAGAAAGATTGAATCATCTTCTGTAACTACATTTATCTTCATGTTGTATGTTCCCCATGTAGTGCTACCATAACTAACCTGTGCAAGAACATCTATGGTAAGACATAGAAATAAGAGAGAAATAAGAATTCGTTTCATATTACTTTTTTTCGTTCTAATATTTAATATCCTCAGTCGTCATAATTGATGTAATCTGCAATTCCTTCAAGTATGGCAACTACCATTTGTTTGTCTGTATGTATGTACAAACTATCTGAGGGGGTATTTATCTTAATGTCCAAATATGTTGTATCATATCAAACACCATAACTATCGCAAGTCCATCAAACCTATTCGCTCGTCTCTGTGTTGATTCTGTTCCCTATGATATAGCGGAAAACTGTACTGATGACAACGAAGCCGATGCCAACGGAGAACAGGATGATGTACCAGAACAGATATTCGTTATTGGTACGGCAAATGAGCGGATTGGCAGGATCGCAATAAACTGTGACGTGACTGTCGTGGAAAAATGCAGATACGGTGACACGGCTAACGTAATGTTTGCCGTCTATGTCGTACTTAATCTTGGCGTAATAAGTTTTTGAACGTTTTTGGTAGGTACCACGGTGTGTGTATATGCTCATCACGTCTGCCTCGGTCTTTATGAGCGATTGCAGAGATGTCCTGTCCCACACCAACATCGCGATGCCAATGGCAATGACAAGTGCGCCAATACCCGTGAATAGGCGTGACATGAGAATGGCAACATTCTTGTTTCCATGCTCTATGACTGTGCGTTGCCCTCCGCTTACGACAGATGAATATCTAAAAGATGTGGAATGTATATTGTCACCAGAGCGTTCGGTTGCGTGACCTACGGCATGCTCGTCCTTGTGCTGGTCCTTTTCTATAACCATAACTTCGCCTAATGCCATGACTATAGTTTCACGACCTTTGCGAATCATGTATATGCCAAGCCATATAAATGCGGCGGCAAACACATACATGAATACAAACATGCCGATGACGAAGCCCGGACTGTATTCCGTCGTCTTAATGCCATTCTCGTAAGATGTGATGTAGAAGAAGTCCTCGCTGTCATACTTTGCATAAAGAACCCATGTCAGGATGACTGCCGAGATAATTCCCATCAGCAGAAAAAACACGCCTGTATTGCTCCTCTTTCCGTTGTCACTCATATTTGTTGTTCAAAATCGATTAGGAGTTAACGAACAATATAATGTTTTGTCCGCTAACTCCCATGAATGATATGGTTCAACCTGTACGCATAATGTTTTTGCACAATGTGCCTATTAGAACTTAGCGAAGCGGTCTCACTGACCGAAGGGAAGTAAAAACAGTCAAGAACTTTTCTCACTGACCAGCGGGAAGTAAACAGAACAAAAACAAGAAAAAACAGGTTTTCTTTTGTTTTCTTTGGTTTTCGCCATGTTTTTCCAACTGGCCGCTTTGCGACAAAAAACAGCAATACAAGTTTAATCGTATAAGTTTATACCATTACACTTAAATCTGACGATAAGCATCAAGCTGTGACTCGTCAAGCGCATTTACATAGTTGAAGTGCTTTGCAACCTCGCTCTCAGCATAGTTCATGAATACCTTGAGACTCTTGCCAAACATCTCTGGTGCCTTCTGTGTGTCCTGAAGGAGAAGGTGACCCATGATTGTGAGGGCTGACATCTCGTAGAGCTTACGTGCACATAGGTCGAGGAAATCCTGATTGCCTGGTGCCTTAGCCTTCTCCGTTGCCTCTGCAAGCTTCTCACGCATAGCAACGAGACGCTCTGCATAGCTCTTGTACTCAGGTGCAACAGCCCCTGCCTCGAAGTCTGCAAGTACGCTCTGGTAGAATCCATTGGTAACGTAACGAATGGCAGCTACAGTCTGCAACTGTGTTGTACCCTCGTAGATAGAAGTGATACGAGCATCACGATAGATGCGCTGACATTTGTACTCAAGCATGAAGCCTGAACCACCATGTACCTGAATTGCATCGTATGTTGACTGATTAGCAAACTCTGAGTTCATACCCTTGGCAAGTGGTGTGAACGCATCTGCAAGCTTAGAGTACTTCTTGTACTCGTCACGCTCCTCTGGAGTGAGCTTGCGCTCCTTTGAGATATCGTCGAGTGCCTTGTATATATCCACATAGCGTGAAGTCATGTAGAGCATTGAACGACCAGCATCAAGCTTTGCCTTGATAGTGGCAATCATGTCATAGACAGCTGGGAAGTTGATAATCTCCTTGCCAAACTGCTTACGGTCCTTGGCGTATGCAAGAGCCTCCTCGTATGCAGCCTGCTGAAGACCTGTTGACTGAGCAGCAATACCAAGACGCGCACCATTCATAAGTGCCATGACGTACTTGATGAGACCGAGCTTCTCTGAGCCGCAAAGCTCTGCCTTTGCATTCTTATATACAAGTTCACATGTTGGTGAACCGTGAATACCGAGCTTGTTCTCAATGCGACGTACATTAACGCCACCATTACGCTTGTCGTAGATGAACATAGACAGACCACGTCCGTCCTTTGTACCTTCAACTGAACGTGCAAGTACGAGGTGGATATCAGAGTCACCATTAGTGATGAATCGCTTTACGCCATTGAGACGCCAGCAGTTCTCCTTCTCGTCGAATGTTGCCTTGAGGGTAACAGACTGGAGGTCAGAACCAGCATCTGGCTCTGTGAGGTCCATTGACATTGTCTCGCCAGCACATACACGTGGGATGTACTTCTTGCGCTGTTCCTCGTCGCCGAACTCATAGAGAGTAACTATACAGTCCTGAAGTGACCAGATGTTCTGGAAACTTGCGTCACCCTCGCTGACAATCTCGTTGGCAGCAGAATAGACTGTCATTGGCACATTGAGACCGCCATATCGACGTGGCATGGTGAGACCGTTGAGACCAGCCTTGATACAAGCATCCATGTTCTCAACTGTCTTTGAAGCATAAATCATGCGTCCGTCCTTGCATCCAGGGCCTTCAGCATCCACAGCCTCTGCGTTTACGCCAATGATGTTGGCATTTACATCGCCTGCAATCTCAAGGAGCTTGTCGTAGTTGTCGAGTGCATCCTCATAATCCTTGCAAGCATAATCATACTGACCGTAGTCAGCAAAGTTGCGTTCCTTAAGTTCTACGATACGTCTCATCAATGGATGATCCATGTGAAACTTAATCTCCGGAACGTCGGTATAGGAATTTGCCATATTTTTCCGTTGTTTAGGGAGTTAAATTGTAGTTAAAGTGAAGTTAAAATGTAGTTAAAAAGACGTATGTCATTCTCTGAAAGCTGAATTCTGAGAAATGCCATCAATGTAAGAATTTAACAAGACACTCGCATTGTTTATCTTATATTCCAAAGTTTCAAACTGCTCGTTGTTAATATACTGCAAATCTTTTGATAGCATATTATAACATCTACATTCTTCAAGACTCCCTTGTGCGATATTAAAGAACCTAAGTTTATCTGCTTTACTTAGCTTTTTATAACCTTCTGCTATATTCGCTGGTATAGAAATGGCTGCACGAGTAAACTGAGAGCGAAGACCGAACTTTTCAAAATCAGGAAATGTCCTTGTGACTTCATATACGCATAAACAATACTCATAGGACTTTTGCCATGCGATAATATCTTTGAATGTTCGTGTCATAAACTATCGTCTTTTTAACTTCTCTTTAACTCCTTTTTAACTTCTCTATAACTCCACAATAAAATTACTTTGAGTTCTTCTTATAATACTTAATCAACTTTGGAACGACCTCCTCAACTGTGCCGTTGATGATGTAGTCGGCAATCTGGTTGATTGGAGCCTGTGGGTCATTGTTGATTGAGATGATGATACCTGAGTCCTTCATACCTGCAATGTGCTGGATGGCACCTGAGATACCGCAGGCAATATATACCTTTGGACGAACAGTAACACCTGTCTGACCAATCTGACGGTCATGGTCAATCCATCCTGCATCTACGGCAGCACGGCTTGCACCTACCTCAGCATGAAGTTCCTTGGCAAGTTCAAAGAGCAGGTCGAAGCCTTCCTTTGAACCTACTCCGTAACCACCAGCAATGACGATTGGAGCACCCTTGAGGTTATGCTTTGCAGCCTCTACGTGACGGTCGAGCACCTTCACTACATAGTCAGTAGTAGGAACGTACTTAGCCACATCATGCTTTACGACCTCGCCCTTGTAGTTGGCATCAACAATCTCCTTCTTCATCACACCGTCACGTACTGTTGCCATCTGTGGACGATGCTCAGGATTGACGATAGTGGCAATGATGGAACCACCGAATGCAGGACGAATCTGATACAACTGGTTCTCATAGTGCTTGTCAACCATCTCGCCAGCCTCGTTCTTCACCTTCATGTCGAATGAGCCAATCTCCAGCTGAGTACAGTCGGCAGTAAGACCAGAATGAAGTGCTGAAGAAACACGAGGACCGAGGTCACGACCGATGACGGTAGCACCAAGGAGACAAATCTGTGGCTGCTCCTCCTTGAAGAGGTTTACCACGGCAGATGTATGTGGAAGTGATGTGTAAGGGAAGAGTCCCTCAGCATCAAAGATATGTACTCTATCAACTCCGTATGGAAGTACCTGACTCTCAACTCCGTCAAGTCCGCTACCAATAAGGAGTGCTTCGAGCTTAACACCAAGCTGGTTAGCAAGCTTGCGTCCCTTGGTGAGAAGCTCCAGACTTACGTCAGCAACTTTGTTGCCTTCAAGTTCACAATATACAAATACGCTATTCATAACTTTTAAACGTCAAATTTCAAATTATAGATTTGAAATCAACCTATTGTATTAGATTCCATGAGTTCAACAATGAGACCCTCGATGTCAGCATCGCTTGCAGAGAGAGTCTTGTTTTCCTTAGCCTTGAACACGATGTTCTTGACAGCCTTCACATTGGTTGGCGAACCAGCCTTACCAATCTGCATTGGGTCAGCATCGATGTCGGCAGCACCCCATGTAGTAAACTCACGATTCTTGTTAGCCCATACACGCTTCACGTTACGAGTGCGGCAAGGAGCAGCAGAGCCATTGACAGTTACCACGATAGGAAGTGGACCTTCGACAGTCTCAACACCACCATCAATATGACGTCTTGCCACAATCTTCTTTGCAGCCTTGTCTATTGAGAGTATTTCCTCTGTATAGGTAATCTGTGTGAGACCAAGCTTCTCAGCCACCTGTGGACCTACCTGAGCAGTATCGCCATCGATAGCCTGACGGCCACAGAGGATGATGTCATAGTCGCCCACCTTCTTTATAGCCTGAGCAAGAGTGTAGCTCGTTGCAAGAGTGTCGGCACCACCGAGAGGGCGGTCAGAGACGAGTATTCCCTCGTCAGCGCCACGATAGATTCCTTCACGAAGCACATCTGCCGCCTTAGGCAGACCCATGGTAATCATGGTGATAGTAGAACCAGGATTAGCATCCTTGAGACGGAGAGCCTGCTCAAGGGCATTCAAGTCCTCGGGGTTGAACACGGCTGGAAGTGCAGCACGGTTAACTGTTCCCTCTGGGGTCATCGCATCAGGACCTACATTACGCGTATCTGGTACCTGCTTTGCGAGAACAATGATTTTTAAACTCATATTTATTTTAGTTTAGGTTTTAATGCTATTTGTTTTACTGTATTAGCAAAGGCAAAAGTACAATTTTTTTTCATCTCAACAATCATTATTGACGATAAAAAAGCACGAAACGTAAAAAAGCAAGCGTCAATTCCATTATTTTCCACCTAATAATGTTCATTCCAGTTGTCTATTTCCGTTCTTTTTATCAAATTTTCCATCTTTTCCTCTTATCATCCTCTTACCTTCCTCTACATTTGCTAAGAGAAATGAACAGGAACATAAGGAAAATGTGAGAGTCTTACACTTGTTAGTTCCAAACAGATTACGTCAGGACACAATATATGTGTAAAATCCTTCGGCAACCCTTCGTGCACCCTTCGTGTCGGCTTCGTGAGACAACGGACTATTGCTATGGATGAAAAAAAGTTTTGCCGTCGAATTGCAATACAAATATACAAGCATATTCTTCCTTCAGCAAGTTCAATCGTGTGTTTCCATAATATTCTTCCAAAAACTCCTGCTTGTCAGAAAATCGTTACGAAGGAGTGTAATGTCAAGATTACAAACAATAAGTAGGTGTGCATAATTATTTTTACAATCCTTGCACCGCCTACTGCGCATC
>CAMOVB010000061.1:0-14097 GCA_946626925.1 uncultured Prevotellaceae bacterium | reverse complement strand
TTGTCACGCAACAAGGAACGAATCAAGATAATCAGCGGAGAGAGAATAGCCGTCGAACTGAACAAGATAATGCTCTCCCCTACTCCTTCAAAGGGAATAGTTGACCTCGAACGATGCGGGCTTCTCGACATCATCTTCCCTGAGCTTACCGCCTTGCAGGGCGTGGAGAAGAGGAACGGAAGGGCACACAAGGACAACTTCTACCACACGCTCGAGGTGCTCGACAACGTAGCCAAGGCAACCGCTGGCAAGGAATGGTGCAAGAACACCGAGGCGTTCGACGGAGACATCAAGGAACACGCACTATGGCTGCGCTGGGCAGCCCTGCTCCACGATATCGGCAAACCTAAGTCAAAGAGATGGGACAACATTATTGGATGGACGTTCCACAACCATAACGACATCGGCGAAAGGATGATTCCAAATATCTTCCGCAGAATGAAGCTGCCGATGAACGAGAAGATGAAGTACGTGCAGAAACTCGTAGGACTTCACATGCGCCCGATAGTCATAGCAGACGAGGAAGTGACCGACTCAGCCGTAAGACGACTCCTGTTTGAGGCAGGCGACGACATCGACGACCTCATGCTCCTCTGTACGGCAGACATCACGTCGAAGAACGCCGACAAGAAGCAACGATTCATCGACAACTTCCGACTCGTGCGACAGAAGCTCATCGACATCGAGGAGAAGGACAGAATACGCAACTTCCAGCCACCAGTAAGCGGCGAAGAGATAATGGAACTGTTCGCTCTCAAGCCTTGCCGTGAGATAGGAATACTCAAGACGATCATCAAGGATGCCATCCTCGACGGAAAGATTCCTAACGAGCACGAACCTGCAAGGCAGCTGCTGCTTGAGGAAGCAAGGAAACTCGGGCTTGAACCAAAAGTATAAATCAACTAAAACCCAAGGATAAAACGTATGAAACTATTTACGACATTAATGTGCGGAGCTGCTTTATTGGCACAAAGCGCATTTGCACAGACATCAAAACAGGACGTTCTCAACAAGATTGAGAAGGTCAACGACTACTGGCAGAGCCACAACACACCTAAGTGCCGTGGTTTCTGGGACAATGCTGCATACTTCACAGGCAATCAAGCCGTGTATGAACTCACAGGCAAGCAGCAGTATCTCGACTACGCCATCACATGGGCAGAGTACAACAACTGGAAAGGCGCAACACAGACAGACAGGAACAAATGGAGATATTCCACATACGGCGAAGGAATGGATTGGGTTCTCTTTGCCGACTGGCAGATATGCTTTCAGGTTTACATCGACCTCTACAAGGATGAGCACCGTGCTGAACGCCTTGAGCGTTGCCTTGAGGTGATGTGCTATCAGGCAAAGACAGACAAGAAGGATTACTGGTGGTGGGCAGATGCTCTCTACATGGGAATGCCTGTCTTCTCCAAGCTCTATACGGTCACTCACGACCAGAAGTTGCTCGACAAGCAGTATGAGTGCTTCCGCTGGACAGATTCACTTCTCTTCGACACCGAGGAACAGCTCTACTACCGTGACGGCAAGTACGTCTATCCAAAGGTAAAGACAAGCTGCAACGGCGGCAAGAGCTTCTGGGCACGTGGTGCAGGATGGGTACTTGCAGGACTTGCAAAGGTCATTCAGGACCTTCCAAATGATTGCAAATACCGTCCATTCTACATTGACCGCTTCAAGAAACTTGCAGCAGGCGTTGCCAAGTGTCAGCAGGAAGGCGGCTACTGGAGTCGCTCAATGCTCTGCGAGGGTGACGCTCCAGGTTACGAGACATCAGGCACAGCCTTCTTCACCTACGGATTGCTCTGGGGCGTGAACAACGGCATTCTTCCAGCCAAGACATACAAGCCAACCATCGACAAGGCATGGAAGTACCTCACAGAAGTAGCACTCCAGCCAGACGGCAGCATCGGCTACGTACAGCCAATAGGTGAGAAACCTGACCCAACAAAGACGGTAAACGCCAAGAGTCAGGCACCTTTCGGTACAGGAGCATGGCTGCTCGCCGCAACGGAATACTACAAGTCAATTAAAAATTAAGACTTAAAGCAATATTTGACTATAGCAGAGCCGTCCTTGGCTCTGCCGTAGTCCCCAAAAAGAAAAAGACCAAAATAAAACAAAAAAACGAATTAAAAATGAAATCATTTCTTAAGTACGTCCTCGCAACAGTCGTAGGACTTTTCGTAACAGGAATTATCTTTTCTATCCTTTCAATCCTCTCACTTGTCGGAATGGCAAGCATGTCAAGCGTAAAGCCAGACATCGAGGACAACTCAGTACTCGTAATCAAGCTCAACGGTACAATCTCGGAGCGTAAGCAGGACAATCCTCTCGCTTTCCTCACAAGCGGTTCAATGGACAGCGGCATTGCACTTGACGAGTTGCTCACAGCCATCAAGAATGCAAAGGACAACGAGAACGTGAAAGGAATCTACATAGAGGCAGGTTCGTCAGTAAGTGCCACACCAGCTGCCGTACAGGAAATACGCAAGCAGCTTGAGGACTTCAAGAAGAGCGGCAAGTTCATCCTCGCCTACGGAGAGACATACACCCTCGGCAGCTACTACATCAGCTCCGTTGCCGACTCAGTAGTCATCAACCCACAGGGCATCATCGACTGGAGAGGTATGGCAATGCAGACATTGTACTACAAGGACCTTCTCGACAAGCTCGGCGTGAAGATGCAGATTGTCAAGGTAGGTACTTACAAGTCAGCCGTTGAGCCATACATCCTCAACGACATGAGCGAGGCAAACCGTGAACAGCTCACAGTGCTCAGCAACGAGATGTGGGGCGAGATGACAGCAGCAGTAAGCAAGTCACGCAAGATTAGCGTTGAGAAGCTCAACGAGTATGCTGACTCACTCATCACATTTGCCGACCCAACTGTGTACAAGAAGTACAAGATGGTTGACAAGCTCGCTTTCTCTGACGAGGTACCACAGATTATCGCCAACATGATGAAGATTGACGACGTGGACGACTATAACACAGTATCAGTATCTGACATGGCTGCCGTAACAGGCAATGAGCCAAAGGACCCAAGCGGCAACATCATCGCCGTTTACTACGCAACTGGTGAAATCGTACAGGAGGCTTCAACAACTTCATTCGCACAGGATGAGCAGATAGTAGGCGAAAAGGTAATCAAGGACCTCAAGGAACTTGCAGAAGACGAGGACGTGAAGGCTGTCGTTCTCCGCGTCAACTCTCCTGGTGGTAGCGCTTACGCATCAGAGCAGATATGGCATCAGGTCATGAACATCAAGGCAGAGAAGCCAATCATCGTGTCAATGGGCGGATACGCAGCAAGCGGTGGCTACTACATCAGTTGTGCAGCCGACTGGATTGTTGCTGAGCCAAACACACTCACAGGAAGCATCGGTATCTTCGGTATGTTCCCAGAGGCATCAGAGCTTATCAACGACAAGCTCGGCGTTCATGCAGCAACAGTAAAGACAAACCTCCACTCTGACTTCGGCGACCTCACTCGTCCACAGACAGAGAGCGAGCACAATATCCTTCAGGCATACGTCAACCGTGGTTACGAACTCTTCACTAAGCGTTGTGCCGACGGACGTAAGATGAAGCAGAATGACATAAAGGCTATCGGCGAGGGACGCGTATGGACAGGCGCTCACGCCAAGAAGATAGGTCTTGTTGACCAGCTCGGAGGCATTGACGATGCCATCGCTGTTGCCAAGAAGCGTGCCAAGGTTGACAAGTGTACCGTCATTGCTTATCCAGCACAAAAGGGTATGTTTGAAGACCTCCTCAATGATGCTGTCAACACAGATTCATACGCTGACGGCAAGATTAAGGAACTCATGGGCGACTACTACTTCATGTTCTCAAACATCAAGAACCTGAAGGGCAAGTCAAACATTCAGGCAAGCATGCCATACTATCTCATGTTTAACCTCTAACGGCTTGCCACACCCAGCAGGCACAACCATAAATTGATAAAGTGGAAGGAGATCATATAAAGACTCACGCTTACCTTGCTCCGCTCGCATGGCTTTACGCTGCGGCAACAAGTGTAAGAAACTTCATGTTTGAGACGGGAATACTAAAGTCAAAGTCTTACGACATTCCTATCATAAGTATTGGTAACATAACCGTGGGGGGTACAGGCAAGACCCCCCACACCGAATACATCATACGACTCTTGCAGGACAAGAACCAGGTGGCTGTGCTGAGTCGCGGATACAAGAGAAAAAGCAAGGGATTCGTACTCGCTGAGACGAACACGCCAATGAGTATGATAGGCGACGAGCCTTACCAGATGAAGAAGAAGTTTCCAAACATACTCATGGCGGTTGACAAGGATCGCTGTGAAGCAATAGAGAAACTGACAGCACCTGAGATGAAGCCGGAGGTAGATGTGATACTCCTCGACGACGGCTATCAGTACAGATACGTACAGCCGGGCATGAACATACTCCTGACGGATTATCACCGACTGATATGTTTCGACAAGGTGCTTCCTGCTGGTCGCCTTCGTGAACCTAAACGAGGACAGAACAGAGCTGACGTGGTAATCGTCACCAAGTGTCCTGCCAACATCACACCGATGGAGATGCACGGCATTTCGAGGTCACTCGACCTTGAGAGCTGGCAACAGATATTCTTCACCACATTCGTCTATGGCAATCCATACAGGATGGACGACAACACGCAAACCATCACTCTCGACGAACTTGCACAGAAGGACATACTACTTGTCACGGGCATTGCGTCACCAGAGCAGATGGAGTACGACCTCAAGAAGCTTGGCGTCAAGTTTGAGGCAATGCACTTCCCCGACCATCACGACTTCACGGCAGAGGAGAAAAGCAGAATCAAGGAGCGCAGCCGCGACAAGATTATCCTCATGACCGAGAAGGACGCTGCAAGGATAGAGGGCACGTTCGGCGAAGAGTCATCAAGGGTTTATGTACTGCCAGTGGAAGTGGAGTTCCTCGGCGACAAGGACGACCTCGACTTCAACAAGATAATAAAGAGCTACGTGAGCAAGAACTCACGCAACAGCATACTTTCAAAAAACAGAATAAAAAGATAATGGAAGGTAAACTTATCATTCTTGCCGCACCATCAGGTAGCGGAAAATCAACAATAGTAAAGTACCTCATGGAGAATGAAGACCTCAACCTTCACTTCTCCATCTCTGCCACTTCACGTGCACCACGTGGCACAGAGAAGAACGGCGTCGAGTATTTCTTCATGACACCAGATGAGTTCCGCAGCCACATCGATGCTGGCGACTTCATCGAGTACGAGGAGGTATATACAGACAAGTTCTACGGAACACTCAAGTCACAGGTTGACGCACAGCTCGCAGCAGGTGAGAACGTCATCTTCGACGTTGACGTGAAGGGTGCCATGAGCATCAAGAAGCTTTATGGCAAGCGTGCACTCAGCATGTTCATCCAGCCACCAAGCATCGAGGAGCTTCGCATCCGTCTCGAAGGACGTGGCACAGATGCACCAGAAGTCATCGAGCAACGACTTGCCAAGGCAGAGTACGAGCTTTCTTTTGCTGACAAGTTTGACGAGGTCGTTGTCAACGACAACCTTGAGATTGCTGAGGTAGAGGCAGAATCCCTCATCGAGGACTTCTTAGAGGAGTAAGGTAAGGCCCCCTCCCGACCTCCCCGAGGGGAGGAGAAAGATACCGACAGAGTAAAAGTTAAAAAATAATAGTTAAAGCACCGCCCCCCCCCTTGCCCCGGATGGCGTTCTCCCCTCAGGGGGAGTTAGAGGGGGGCCGTGCCTCCTTATATGGAAATAGCATCACTTGGTGAGTTCGGCCTCATTGACCGCCTCACAAAAAACATAGAGTTGAAGAACAGCACATCCAAGCTTGGTGCCGGCGACGACTGCGCCATCATCGCACCAACAGAGGGCATGGAGACACTCGTCACTACAGACATGCTCATGGAAGGCGTACACTTCGACCTCACATACATACCGATGAAGCACCTCGGCTACAAGAGCGCACAGGTCAACTTCAGCGACATCTATGCCATGGGCGGAATGCCTAAGCAGATTACCGTGAGCATCGCACTCAGCAAGCGTTTCAAGGTGGAAGACCTTGAAGACTTCTACGAAGGCTTGCAAGCAGCATGCGAACAGCACGGAGTAGATATCGTCGGTGGTGACACTTGTTCATCACGCACAGGACTTGCCATCAGCATCACCTGCATAGGTGAGGTAGAAGCAGGCAATGCCATCCGTCGTGACGGAGCAAAGGAGACAGACATCATCTGCGTGAGCGGTGACCTCGGTGCTGCCTACATGGGGTTCCAGCTTCTCGAACGTGAGAAACAGGTTTACTACAAGCAGATAGAGAATGCCAAGACAGATGCAGAGAAGATGGCAATATCACAACCTGACTTCTCAGGCAAGGAATACCTCCTTGAGCGTCAGATGAAGCCAGAGGCACGTCGTGACATCATCCTCAAGCTACGTGAGGCAGGTATTCAACCAACAGCCATGATGGACATCAGCGATGGCCTCAGCAGCGAGCTCATGCACATCTGTAAGGACAGCAAGGTGGGTTGCCGTGTCTATGAGGAGCGCATCCCTATCGACTACCAGACAGCCGTCATGTCGGAGGAGATGAACATGAACCTCTCCACTGCTGCTCTCAATGGTGGCGAAGATTACGAACTTCTCTTCACCGTACCTATTGCCGACCACGACAAGATTGAGCAGATGGAAGGTGTCAAGGAGATTGGCTACATCACCAAGGAAAGCCTTGGCACTGCCCTCATCACACGTGACGGCAACGAATTCGAGCTTAAAGCTCAAGGATGGAATCCGCTGAAGGAAGAATAAACGTTCCGAATTAAGAACTTAGCGAAGCGCTCTCACTGACCGTATGGAAGTAATTAAGATTAAAGATTGATTCAAGAATTAAAACATAAAACTACAGAACAAATAACGCAGAGAACAAAATGTCTCTGCGTTATTTGTTTTATGACCATTTAACACCTGTTAAACGACTGTTTAACGACTATTAAACATTTCCTAAACGATTGACTTATTTTTCCTCCGCAATACACTTCCTTTTCCATACTTATACCCTCTATACCGCTAAAGGAAACAAAAAACTAACCATGATATAGACTTTTTTCATTTCAAAAGGCAATGTTTACATCATAAACGGAAAGAATGTAGCTGTGAAATAAATGCTACCGACGTGTTTTTAATCATAGAAGACACAAAGCGCACAGAGATATATTCACGGAGAAAGCAAAAAGAAAACGTTGAGTTCTTCTATGTTTAGAAAATCATAAACGATATATTTTGGATTCCGAAATATAACGAAGAACCTTAGGAGAAAGCCAATCAGTTGGTCTTTCTCCTTTTTTTATTGCCTCACGTATCTGAGTAGATGAGATATCGTAAAGAGGAGTGTTGACGACCTTGACGGACGGAGGAAGGTTAGCCTCATCGAGAGGATAACCAGGACGATTATAGACAAGGATGGTGTAGTTGGCAATAATCTCGTCAGCCTTGTACCATCTATGGAAACTATCCCAATTGTCTGCGCCGACGACAAGACAAAATGTATGCTGAGGGTAGGTCGCAGCAAGGGCGTCAAGTGTCGTAATGGTGTACGAAGGAATGGGAAGATGACTTTCAAAGTCGGAGACGCGAAGTCCCTTGTGTCCCTTGCACGCCAATTCTGTCATACGGAGACGATGCTCGTAGGCGGCAATATCTCCACACGTCTGTTTCAACGGGTTGAGCGGAGAAACAAGAAGCCACACTTCATCTACCAGCCCTTGATCTACAAGCGACTGTGCCAATGAAGTGTGACCTTTATGTATGGGGTTGAATGACCCTCCGTATAGACCGATTCTCAATTGATAATTTATAATTGATAATTTATAATTGGCAGGAAAAACCAGAAGTCAACTGATAATTAGTAAAAGGTAATTGCCCATACGCCGAATGGCATAATTATCAATTATCAATTGTCAATTATCAATTGTGGCATCATGCCACCATTACATCACATTAAGAACCTGCTCCTTGATTTGTTCAAGCTCGTCCTTCATCTTGACAACGATGTTCTGCATCTCTGCCTGATTGGACTTAGAACCTGTGGTGTTGATTTCGCGTCCCATCTCCTGTGCGATGAAACCGAGTTTCTTGCCCTGTCCCTTGCCGTCCTTCATGGTCTCAAGGAAGTAGTTGAGGTGATTAGTGAGACGCTGCTTCTCCTCAGAGATGTCGAGCTTCTCGATGTAGTAAATCATCTCCTGCTCAAGGCGGTTCTTGTCATAGTCACCACCGATATGCTGTTCGAGAGTGTCGAGGAGACGCTGGCGAATCTTCTCTGTGCGTCCTGTCTCGTATGGCTCGATGCTTGCGAGGTATGTGCGTATGTTTTCAATCTTTTCTGTAAACTTCTTTGCAAGGGCTTCACCCTCCTGTTTACGGAATTCAACGAGGGCATTGATTGCACCTTCAACTACCTGACGTGCAACAACCCACTCTTCTTCTGCGAGTTCTTCCATCTCAGAGCGTGACATAACGTCTGGCATACGGAGGAGTACCTTCATCCATTCGTTGGCTGACTGTACGCCACCCATTTCGAGACCGAGAGAGGCAGACACGTCCTTTATCTGATTGTAGTATTCGCCTACGAGTTCCTTGTTGATTGTAGATACTGAAGCCACTTCATCCTTCTCAATCCAGAGATTGAAATCTACCTTACCACGTTCGAGTGCGGTAGAGATGAGCTGGCGTACCTCCATTTCTTTCTCACGATAGAGAGGAGCGAGACGAGTGGAAAGGTCGAGAGCCTTGCTGTTAAGCGATTTTATCTCTGCGTGAATTTTCTTTCCGTTATATTCGGCTACGCATTTGCCGTAGCCTGTCATAGACTGAATCATAATGCTAAATCTTAATTTTTATGCAAAAATAGCGATTTTTGTCTTTATGCTAACTACAAAACGGTTATTTATTTGTATTTTTGCATCGTATTATGTGTAATTCTATTTAAGATGGCAGTAATTTTACATATTGAGACGGCAACCGACGGCTGTAGCGTAGCTGTCAGTCAGGACGGAGCCACAATATTTCAGATAGACAATTATGATGACATAAAGAATGGAGGTGCCAAGGACACGAACCATTCAAAGAGGTTAGGAGTATTCGTTGATGAGGCTATGTCTTTTACGGACAGTCATGCCATTCCGTTTGATGCGGTAGCCGTAAGTAGCGGTCCAGGTTCATACACAGGTCTCCGTATCGGTGTGTCTATGGCAAAGGGTATCTGCTACGGACAAGACCTCAAGCTTATTTCCATTCCAACACTCAAGGTACTCTGTGTACCTGTTCTCCTCAAGCATGATGACCTCCCAGAGGATGCACTCGTATGTCCTATGCTCGACGCAAGACGTATGGAGGTCTATACAGCACTCTACACAAGGGCACTCAAGCCAGTCATCGACACTTGTGCCAAGGTCATAGACGAGAATTCATTCAAGGAAGAACTCGACAAGCACCCAATATATTTCTTCGGCAACGGAGCCGAGAAGTGCAAGGCTGTAATCAATCATCCTAACGCCCACTTCCTCGACGGAGTGGAGCTTCATGCCAAGAACATGGCACCACTTGCCGAGAAGGCATTCCTCAACGAGGAATTTGAGGATGTGGCTTACTTCGAGCCTTTCTACCTCAAGGAGTTCGTGGCAACAAAGGCAAAGAGCCTGCTGTAAAGTTAAAAATTAAGAATTAAGAGTTAAAAAGTTGAGAGAAAGACAAAATAGTATCGAAAATGCCCTACTTTGAAGTAGTGACTAAGTACTGACTAAGTAGTGACTCATATGAGACCTATATGAGACTCTCATAAATGTCAAGAAAGTATTAACGGTACGAAGGTACATTTCCGCCAGAAGGGTAAAGTCTCTAAACTATAAACACTCAACTCTAAACTCTAAAAAAACATAAACGTTGAATGAGAGATATCGAATCATTACATAAGGAACTTGACACCGTCAAGGATTACAATACAAGTCGTGAGCCCCTCCAGATGTCGGAGTATGGTCGCAGCATCCAGGAGATGGTGAACCATTGCAAGACAATCAAGGACAGGGACGAGCGTACCAACTGTGCCTACACCATCGTTGGCATCATGTCAACCATGACGGAGCAGAGCGGTAATGCCGAGGACTTCCAGCAGAAGCTTTGGAACCACCTCGCACGCATCTCTAAATATGAGCTTGACATCGACTACCCAGTAGAGATTGAACGCTATGACGAGGAGCAGAAGATGATGAAGGTCAACTATCCTCAGAAGCCAATCCGTCGTCGTCACTACGGAAGAATACTTGAGGACTTGACAAAGAAGATTACCGAGGTGGAAGACCCAGAGGAACGTGAGGAACTCGCACATCAGGTGGCAAACCAGATGAAGCGAAGCCTTGCATATTGGGACATCGACGTTATGAGCGACAGAAAAGTTGTTGACGACCTTGCAGATTACACAAAGGGTAAGGTTACAATCGACCCAATCAACAATCCTCTCGTTACTGACGGTGAGCTCCTCAGTAACCTCATCTCAACATCAATCACAAAGAAGAAAAAGAAGAAGTAATAAAAGTTCCCAATCCTCTAATGGCGTCTGTCCAAAAGGACATCGAACCTTGTGGAATGGGAGGCTATCTTTTACATGGCTCAATTCATAATAGAAGGCGGACACAAGCTCCACGGAGAGATTGTTCCACAGGGTGCCAAGAACGAGGCACTCGAAGTTTTATCAGCCGTACTCTTGACGGCTGAACCTGTCATAATGAGGAACGTGCCAGACATCCTCGACGTGAACAACCTCATCGACCTCCTGAGCAAGATGGGTGTGAAGGTCATGAGGATTGGTGGTAAGGATTACCAGTTTCAGGCAGACAGCCTCGACATGGATTTCCTCAATAGCGACGAGTTTGTACAGCGATGCAGCCGCCTCCGTGGCTCCATCCTCACACTCGGTCCTCTGCTCGGACGTTTCCACAAGGCTTGCGTGGCTAAGCCAGGAGGCGACCAGATTGGTCGTCGCCGTCTCGACACCCACTTCATAGGCATACAGGAACTGGGTGCTAAGTTTATTCATAATACGGAGAGAGGCGTTTACGAAATTGACGCAAAGGAACTCAAGGGCAAGTACATGCTCCTTGATGAGGCTTCTGTCACAGGTACAGCCAACATCATCATGACTGCCGTACTTGCTGAAGGCACCACTACTATATATAATGCTGCCTGCGAGCCATACATCCAGCAGCTTTGCAAGATGCTCAACCGTATGGGCGCAAAAATCAGCGGTATCGCTTCAAACCTCCTTACCATCGAAGGTGTGAAGGAACTCCACGGATGTGAACACACCATCCTTCCAGATATGATTGAGGTAGGTTCGTTCATCGGTATGGCTGTAATGACAGGTAGCGAGATTACCATCAAGAATGTGTCATACGAGAATCTCGGAATCATCCCTTCCATGTTCCGTCGCCTTGGTGTGAAGATGGAGCTTCGTGGTGATGACCTTTACATCCCTGAGCAGGAGCATTATGAGGTAGAGTCATTCATGGATGGAAGCATCATGTCGTTTGCTGATGCACCTTGGCCAGGACTTACGCCTGACCTTTTGAGTGTAATCCTCGTTGTGGCAACACAGGCAAAGGGAAGTGTCCTCATCCATCAGAAGATGTTCGAGAGCCGTCTCTTCTTCGTGGATAAGCTCATTGACATGGGTGCTCAGATTATCCTCTGCGACCCTCACCGTGCCGTAGTCATCGGTCACGACAACCAGTTCAAGCTTCGTGGCTCACGTATGTCTTCTCCAGATATCCGTGCAGGTATCGCTCTTCTTATTGCCGCCATGAGCGCAAAGGGCACAAGCGTAATCAGCAATATCGAGCAGATTGACCGCGGATATGAGGACATCGAGGGACGACTTAACGCACTCGGAGCAAAGATACAGAGAGTATAGGCCCGCTTCGCGGGAGTTAAGAGTTAAGAATTAAAAGTTAAGAGTTACCCGTCCCAAACATGGAACTCGTGAACTTTAATCTTCAAAACTTAACTTTTAACTTTTAATTTTTAACTTTTAATTCCGAAGGATGGGTCGGGGGGCCTTAATTATGATTAGAAAGGAAGACGTTTATCAGATAGGTAAGATTACCAAGGCACATGGTCTGAATGGAGAGGTAAACTTCAATTTTACGGACGATGTGTTCGACACGGCAGATATCGATTATCTCATTTGTGAGATTGACGGCATCCTCGTGCCGTTCTTTATTGAGGAATACAGATTCAGGAGTGACACCACGGCACTCGTCAAGTTCGAGGACCTTGACACTTCTGACTCCGTACAGTTCCTCTTGGGATGCGACGTCTATATCGAGAACAAGTACGTACAGAAACTTGGCGAGGACGAGGTTTCGCTCAACTATTTCATAGGCTACAAGATGATTGATGGTGACGATAATAGCGAGATTGGTACAATCACAGCTATTGACGACAACACCGAGAACTGGCTCTTCATCGTGGAGCGTCCTGATGGCAGCGAGGTTATGATTCCTGCCCATGAGGAGTTCATCAGCAATATTGACCAGGACAACAAGGTCATGACGATGGACCTGCCAATCGGCTTGCTGGAGTTGTAATCCTTTACCGTTCGCCACCGTGTCCGGAGCGTCAGCCCCGGGAGACAATAATATTAACCACAGGCTACCATCCCCCACAACTGGATAGCCGCCCCCTCGGGGGTCGGGGGGGCTTGTATGAAGAAAAGAATTTGTATATTAGGTTCAACAGGCAGCATAGGTACTCAGGCACTCGACGTGATAGAGCAGCATAGCGACCTCTATGAGGCATACGTGCTTACAGCCTATAATAATGCTGACCTTATTATAGAACAGGCACGAAAATATAATCCAGAGGCAGTCGTTATTGCCAACGAGAAGAATTATGACAAGGTAAAGGACGCTCTCAGCGACCTTCCTATCAAGGTATATGCAGGAGCTAAGGCACTCTGCGACGTGGTACAGGACCAGAACGTGGATATCGTTCTTGCCTCTATGGTAGGCTTCGCAGGTCTTGAGCCAACAATAGCAGCCATCAAGGCAAAGAAGGTCATAGCCCTTGCCAATAAGGAGACACTCGTCGTGGCAGGTGGACTTATAACCAAGCTCGCCAACGAGTATAAGGTACCAATCCTTCCAGTCGATTCAGAGCACTCGGCAATCTTCCAGTGTCTCGAACCTGGCAATAGGATTGACAAGATACTCCTCACATGTAGTGGAGGACCTTTCCGTAAGTTCAACAACGAACAGCTCAAGACCGTCACAAAGTCAGATGCCCTTGCTCATCCTACATGGAACATGGGTGCCAAGATTACCATCGACTCTGCCACACTCATGAACAAGGGCTTTGAGGTCATCGAGGCAAAGTGGCTCTTTGGAGTAAAGCCTGAGCAGATACAAGTTGTCGTACATCCACAGAGTGTCATCCATTCTGCTGTACAGTTTGAGGACGGAGCGGTTAAGGCACAACTTGGAGTACCAGATATGCGTCTCCCAATCCAGTACGCCTTCTCTTATCCTAAGCGACTCACGCTCAACGGCGATCGTCTTGACCTCTTTAAGATGCAGAGCCTCACGTTTGAGGAACCTGACACTAAGCGTTTCCCTTGTCTTGCACTCGCTTACGAAGCATTACGTCAGGGTGGCAACATGCCATGTATCGTGAATGCAGCCAACGAGATTGTGAACCGTGCCTTCATCGAGGACAAGATTCCTTACACACGCATAAGCGAGATTATCGAGAAGACCATGCAGAATGTGGCATTCAACACAGAGGACACTCTCGACAATTATCTTGCGACGGACAAGGAAGCACGTGCATTTGCTGCAAGTCTGCTATAATCTCTCATAACCATGTACGGTTGTGGATGAATTATACAATAAAAACCAGAAACTAACGTTAATATAAGAAACAAACTATATAAATCCAATGGAATGGTTAATTAAGGGCGCACAGTTGATAACAGCCCTCTCACTTTTGATTGTACTTCACGAAGGA
>CAMOVB010000060.1:0-14256 GCA_946626925.1 uncultured Prevotellaceae bacterium | reverse complement strand
AGAGAGTGATAGCCATTCGGAATGCTTGGCTTGAACGCTCGTTCTCTTGGTAACTTCTCCCTCCCCATAGAGGGGGAGGGCCGGGGAGAGGGTCTGCTTTAAAACTTATAAATACATAATAATATGAAAAAACTATTCTTTATCGCAGCACTCGCACTCGGATGTGTGACAGCAAGCGCACAGAAGACTTTGTCACTCAGCACTTATAGTGGCACAGACCTTCAGAAGTATGACAACAAGACTATGAACGTGTATGTATCACGTTACGTCTTCAAAGGATGGAACACTATCTCACTTCCTTTCAACGTATCTAAGGAACAGATAAACGAGGTATTCGGCAATGACTGCCGCCTTGAAAAACTCGCTGGTGTTGAAAACGACGGCATGGACATAAAGATGAATTTCGTGGATTGCAAAGAAGAAGGAATCAAGGCAAACGTACCTTACATTCTCCACTACACTGGCGAAAGTACAAATAAGTCATTCACAGTGGAGAACGCTACAATCCTCAACGCAGAGGCATCTGTAAACTTCACAGTAGCCAACACAGGCGAGACAGTCACATTCGGGGCTGCACAGAAGCATCAGAGCGCAGAAGGACTCTACGGAATCCTCGCAAAGGACAATGCAGACGCAGCATTTGTCAATGTAGATAACACTTCAACAGGCTTCTACGCTACACGCTGCTTCATCAAGCTTTCAAGCGGCAACTCAACAATGCTCACAAGCAAGCACTTCACAGAGGGCGAGCTTACAAGCATCAACTCAGTAGTCAAGGCTAATGAAAAGGTCAATGTATATAATGTATCAGGTGTGGTAGTTGCCAAGGATGCAACAGCCAATGACATCAACAATCTTGCTCCAGGCGTTTACGTAGTAAAGGGCAAGAAGATTATGGTAAAGTAATTCTAATTTCCAATTACTAACTACCATTTATAATATAAAAGAGGGGAAAATTCATCTAAATGATAAATTTTTCCCTCTTTTGCTTGCATATATAAAATATTTGCTATTACTTTGCACTCGTTATGAGAAAGAATACATTTACATATTGGCGTTGGCATAGCTTAGGATTCAAAAAAATCGTAAGTTAGATGGTCATATCCCTATGCGAACAACAATATGTGAACATATAGCATAGAACAAAAGAACCTATCGTACTTGCGATGGGTTCTTTTTTTTGATGCTTGCCACAACATAAACAAAATAAAACAACAAAGAAACAAAAAACAAAATAAACATGAAAAGTTATCAAGTTGACGAAAATGGCTATTACGGCGAATACGGCGGTGCCTACATTCCTGAAATCCTCTACAAGACAGTGGAAGACTTGAAGAAAGCATACTTGCCAATCATTGAGAGCAAGGAATTCAAGGAAGAGTACCACGCACTCCTCAGAGATTATGTAGGACGTCCTTCACCACTCTACTACGCCAAGCGCATGAGCGAGAAATACGGATGCAAGCTCTATCTCAAGCGTGAAGACCTCAACCACACAGGTGCACACAAGATTAACAATGCACTCGGACAGATTCTCCTTGCCAAGAAGATGGGCAAGAAACGTATAATTGCCGAAACAGGTGCAGGACAGCATGGAGTGGCAACAGCAACAGCTTGTGCTCTCATGGACATGCCATGTACCGTATATCAGGGAGCACTCGATGTACAGCGCCAGCATGTCAATGTGGAGCGTATGAAGATGCTCGGAGCAACAGTTGTTCCTGTTGAGTCAGGAAACAAGACACTCAAGGATGCAACGAACGAGGCAATACGTGACTGGTGCTGTCATCCAGCAGACACATTCTATATAATAGGTTCAACGGTAGGACCACACCCTTATCCAGATATGGTGGCACGACTCCAGAGCGTGATATCAGAAGAGATAAAGTGGCAACTACAGGAGAAGATAGGACGTGACTATCCTGACTATCTCATGGCTTGTGTAGGTGGAGGAAGCAATGCAGCAGGAACAATCTACCACTATATAGATGACGAGAGAGTAAAGATAATACTTGGTGAGGCTGGAGGTCTCGGAGTAGATAGCGGACAGACAGCTGCATCAATGCAGGTAGGAACAACAGGTATCCTCCACGGTTCACGCATCAAGCTCATGCAGACAGAAGACGGCCAAATTATCGAGCCATACTCTATCTCAGCAGGACTTGACTACCCAGGCACAGGACCTATCCACTGTAACCTCTACTCAACAGGACGTGCACAGGTTCTCCCAGCCAACGACGACGAGGCACTCAGGGCAGCATTCGAACTTACACGCATGGAAGGAATCATTCCTGCACTCGAAAGTTCACACGCTCTTGCACTCCTCCCCAAGGTACAGAATCAGTTTACAAAAGACACAGTAGTGGTACTTACAGTAAGCGGACGCGGAGACAAGGACCTCGACACTTATCTTGCACACCAGAGTGAAATAAAACTATGAGGTTACTCATTACTAACTAAGAGATTATGTACAAATATCATACCGCATCAAAGAAAATACTGGGTGACCTCAATACACCTGTGAGCACCTACCTCAAGGTACGTGATGCCTATCCACAGAGCGCACTCATGGAGTCAAGTGACTACCACGGAGGTGAGAACTCAAAGTCGTTTATAGGACTTCACCCGATAGCAAGCATATCAATCGAACACGGTTTCGGAATAGCAAAATATCCAGACGGCAACATCGTCAAGAAAGAGATTACCAAGGAATACGGTTCGGCTCAGGTCATCAATGACTTCCTCCACTCTTTTGACATCTCTGGCGAAAACAGCAACTATTGCGGCCTATATGGCTACACGTCATTCAACGCTGTACGCTACTTTGAGAATATCAACGTGAAGGACGAGACACAACTTGAAAATGATGCTCCCGACCTCCTTTATATCCTCTACAAGGACATCATCGTCTTTGACCACTTCCGCAATGAGATGATACTTATAGAACTTCTTTCCGAAGGCGAAGAAGACGACCTTGACCAGCTTGAACGTGACTGCAACAGCCGCGCATATCAGACATACGGATTCAAGCCAGTTGGCGACTTCTGGTCAACACTCACAGACGATGAACATCGTGAGAACATCCGCAAGGGCATACAGCATTGTCTCCGTGGAGATGTGTTCCAGATTGTTCTTTCACGCCGTTTCAAGCAGAAATATGAAGGTGATGACTTCAAGCTCTACCGAGCACTCCGAAGCATCAACCCAAGCCCTTACCTCTTCTACTTCGACTTCGGAGGATTCCGCATATTTGGTTCAAGTCCTGAGACACATTGCCGCATAGATGGCAAGAAGGCTTACATCGACCCTATCGCAGGAACAACAAAGCGTACAGGCGATGCAGAGCAGGACAGAAAGAATGCGCTCTATCTCAAGAATGACCCTAAGGAAAATGCAGAACACGTGATGCTCGTTGACCTTGCACGCAACGACCTCAGTCGCAACTGCCACAATGTTAAGGTTGATTTCTATAAGGACATGCAGTTCTACAGCCACGTCATCCACCTTGTTTCGAGAGTAAGCGGCGAACTTGACGAGAAAGCAGACCCTATACAGGCATTCATCGACACATTCCCAGCTGGAACTCTAAGCGGAGCACCAAAGGTACGTGCCATGCAGCTTATATCCGAATACGAACCACATTGTCGAGGTGCATACGGCGGTTGCATAGGATTCATAGGATTCAACGGCAATCTCAATCAGGCAATAACAATCCGCACATTCGTGAGCCGTAACAACGAACTATGGTTTCAGGCAGGTGGCGGCATAGTAGCCAAGAGCGATGTCGAGTATGAGCTTCAGGAAGTAAACAACAAGCTCGGTGCACTTCGCAAGGCAATAAGTATTGCAGAAAAAATATAATTCAACAACACAATTACTAAAAGTATAGACACATGAAAGTTGTAATAATAGACAATTACGATTCATTCACATACAACCTGAGTCACCTTGTCAAGGAACTCGGTGCAGAAGTAACTGTGTTTCGTAATGATATGTTCAAGCTTGAACAGTTGGAGTCATACGACAAGATAATCCTATCCCCTGGTCCTGGTATCCCATGTGAGGCAGGACTTCTCCTCGACGTAATAAAATGTTACGCAGGCAAGAAACCAATCCTCGGCGTATGTCTCGGTCATCAAGCAATAGGCGAAAGCTTTGGAGGAAAACTCACCAATCTCAGCGAGGTGTATCATGGAGTTGCCACTCCTTGCGCCATAACAAAGAAAGATTATCTCTTCGAGGGGCTTCCTGAGAAGATAGAGATAGGCAGATACCACTCATGGGTAGTTGACAACGACGGTTTCCCTGATTGTCTTGAGGTGACAAGCGTCAGCGACGAAGGTTACATAATGTCTCTCCGTCACAAGAAATATGACATTCGCGGCATCCAGTACCACCCAGAGTCAGTACTCACTCCTGACGGAAAGAAAATCATTGAAAACTGGCTGAAAAATTAAGAATTAAGAGTTAAGAATTAGTTGTATTTATCAATAACTCATGGTTCTTAAAAGAACTCACAAAATTTTAAAACTTAAAAACTTAAGAACTCAAAAACTTAAAAACTTAAGAACTCAAAAACTTAAGAACCTAAGAACTCACAAACTCAAAAAACTCGATAAGATGAAAAAATATCTTTTGAAACTCATAGATGGTGAAACACTTTCACAGGAAGATACTCACCAGATAATGCTTAATATCACAAAGGAGCAGTATAATGACCAGCAGATTGCAGCACTTCTCATGGCAATACAGACACGTGGAGCAACTGTAGATGAGATTCTCGGCTTCCGTCAGGGGCTTCTTGAAACAGGCAAATATATCAATTTTGAAGACTATAACACCCTCGACATTGTGGGCACAGGAGGCGATGGCAAGAATACATTCAATATCTCCACATGTTCTGCCTTCGTAATTGCTGGTGCTGGCTACAAGGTAACAAAACACGGAAATGGCGGTAGTTCTTCAGTAAGTGGTGCAAGTAATGTGCTCATGGGACACGGAGTCAAGTTCACAGATGACGAGGACAAGCTCCGCAAATGCCTTGAAGAAGTAGGAATATGCTATTTCCACGCCCCACTCTTTGCATACGGAATGAAGTTCGTAGGACCTACACGTAAGGCACTTGCCATCCCTACATGCTTCAATATCCTTGGTCCCCTCGTCAATCCTTGTCATCCAAAGAACTCACTCCACGGCACTGCCAACCAGAGTCAGTTGAGACTTTACACCAACATACACCAGCAGATTGGTGACAATTATGGAGTTATAACATCATACGATGGCTACGACGAGATTTCTCTCACATCAGGTTTCAAGATTTGTACCAACAACTTCGAGAAAGTCATCACTCCTGTTGACCTCGGTCTTAAGTACATAGAGCAGAAAGACATCTATGGAGGTGAAACTGCCGAGGAAGCAATGAAGATATTTGACTCTGTACTCGAAGGTACAGCAACAGAGGCACAGAAGAGTGTAATCATAGCCAATGCTGCATGCGGTATTAGCGTGATGGACAAGAACCTGAGCATCAACGACTCTGTAAATGTGGCTCGTGAATCACTCGAAAGCGGTAAAGCCCTCAACGTATTCAAGAAGTTCGTAGAGTTCAACTCCTAATTAACATGACCACATGGACATATTAGAAGAAATAGTAGCACACAAGAGGATTGAGGTTGCAAGACAGAAGGAGGTAATTGCCCCAAAGGCACTCTACCACGAAGTGGAGAACATGATTACTGACGGCACAGCTCATCAGATAATCTCCATGAAGACCTCACTCAGAAACTCAGATTCAGGTATCATCTCTGAGTTCAAGCGCAAGTCGCCATCTAAAGGATGGATAAAGGAAGAAGGACAACCAGAGATTATTCCTGCATCCTACTGCAAGAACGGAGCGTCTGCCATATCAATCCTCACAGACGAGAAGTATTTCGGAGGAAGACTCAAATTCATCAAGACAGCACGACCAATGGTCACCTGTCCTATCCTCCGCAAGGATTTTATCGTGGATGAGTACCAGTTGTTTCAGGCACGAGAGATAGGAGCTGATGCCGTACTTCTCATTGCAGCTGACCTCAAGAAGGACGAGTGCAAGACACTTGCAAAGACGGCTCATGAACTTGGGCTTGAGACACTCCTTGAGATTCATTCAGAGCACGAGCTTGACTATGTGGGAGACAATATAGACATGGTAGGCGTGAACAACAGGAATCTCGGCACTTTCCACACAGACGTACAGAACTCCTACCGTCTTGCATCTAAACTTCCAAGCGACTTCGTACTCGTGAGCGAAAGCGGAATAAGCAATTCTGACACCGTGCGTGACCTCCGTAAGGCAGGTTTCCGAGGATTCCTCATCGGAGAAACATTCATGAAGACTCCAAATCCTGGTGAATCGCTCAAGGAATTCATAGCACAAGTAACACAACAGTAAGATATGATAATCAAGGTTTGTGGAATGCGAGAGGCAGAGAACATCAAGGATGTTGACAATATTGATGCTGTAAACTGGATGGGGTTCATCTTCTTTCCAAAAAGCAAGCGTCATGTCGAATCTCTGCCATCATATATGCCAAGAAACTCAAAGCGTGTAGGCGTCTTTGTCAATGCCGAGAAAGATGACATACTCACAAAATGTCATGAATATGGCTTTGACATCATACAGCTACATGGCAACGAGGATACAGATTATTGCCAGTCACTCAGACATTTACTCGACAAGAGCATCAAGATAATCAAGATGATTCAAGTATCTGACAATACCGACATAAGGAGTGTCAGCATGTATGAGGATGTAGTGGATTATTTTCTCTTTGAGACAAAATGTCAGTCATACGGAGGTAGTGGCACGCAATTTGATTGGAATATATTGGAGCAGTATGAAGGTTCAAGACCTTTCCTCATTACGGGTGGCATAACGCCCGATGATGCAGAAAAAGTAAAGGCTTTCCATCATCCCATGTTTGCAGGCATAGACCTCAACTCCAAGTTCGAGACTTCGCCAGCATTCAAGAACGTAGAAGCAATCAAAGCATTCGTCGCAAACTTTTAGAAAGTGACTACAGAGGCAAGCAAATATCTGACATTATGTCAAAGTCTTTCGGACAAACATTTTCTTTTTGTCACTCAAGGTGTCAAGAAAAAATTAGGAAGGGTTAGCGAACCATTAGCGAAGGATTAGCGAAGATTCAGCGAGTAACATAATGGAAGCATAACCTTGCCATTCGTAACAAAATGCTTAAACAATTAAAACACGAAACGATATGAACAGAATAAACAAATTATTCCAGACAAAGTCTGAGAAGATACTTTCAATATACTTCTGTGCTGGACACCCAACACTTGAAGGTACAAGAGACACCATCAAGACCCTCGAGCAGAAGGGAGTGGATATGATTGAGATTGGTGTTCCATTCAGCGACCCAATGGCTGACGGACCTGTCATCCAAAATGCAGCCACAAAGGCTCTGCGAAATGGAATGACTCTACGCAAATTGTTCTCTCAACTCGACGGAATACGTTCAGAGGTAAATATTCCGCTCATCTTCATGGGTTATCTTAACCCTATCATGCAGTTCGGATTCGAGAACTTCTGCAAGGAATGTGTTGCTAAAGGCATTGACGGAGTAATCATCCCAGACCTTCCATTCAAGGATTATCTTGAGGATTACAAGCCAATTGCCGACAAGTATGACATCCGCATCATCATGCTTATCACACCAGAGACAAGTGACGAGCGCATCCGCTTCATCGACGAACACACGGACGGATTCATCTACATGGTTTCATCTGCTGCAACAACGGGAGCACAGAAGGAGTTTGACAATGCAAAGCAGGCTTATTTCTCACGCATCAATGCAATGGGACTCAGGAATCCTCGCATGATTGGCTTCGGCATCAGCAACAAACAGACACTTGAGGCAGCACAGAGCAATGCAGCAGGAGCTATCATCGGCAGCAAATTCGTCAACCTCATTGAGGAAACAGGCGATGCTGGCAAGGCTATGGATAAGCTGTATGAAGCATTGAAGCAGTAGAAAGTCGATGACTCGGTAAAAACTTGACAACAAACAATAAACTTCAACAATAAAAAATTAAACAAAACATTTAACCTGTCTCCCTTTATGGAGTTTGGTAAATAGTCGTATGAAAAGATTTTTACTTATCATTGCTATTTTAGCAATATGTCTGCCTAATATTGCACAGACAAAGAAAACAACAAGTAGTAAGACTGCCAAAAAGACAGTAGTTGTAGTAAAGAAGCCATCAACCACCAGCGCAAAGAAAGCGACTGACAAGAAAGATGCCGTCAAGAAAACTACCGAGACAAAGACAACAGCAAAGGAAACGAAGAAAGAAGTCGCAAAGGAAACAACACCAGCAGTTTCTACTGCCGTCAACTGTGGCTACCTCTGTAACCCACCATTGCCATATCTGCCATCTAAGCTGGATATTCTCTTTATCGGCAACTCATTTGCAATCGATACAAGTACAGCTTTACCAGAAATCCTCAATTGTCTTGGTCTCAGCAATGTAAACGTGTATGTTCTGTACAAGGGCGGATGCTCTATGAAGGAACATTACAACCACTACAAGAACGGAGACAAAGTGTACGAGCTATGGCAATACAACATTAAGGGAGAGCAGAAACTGGAATCTGCCACAAGCATCAACTATGTGATGTGCCGTTTCCCATACGATGTGGTTGTGTTCCAGCAATATTCACTCGACTCAGGCGACTACACAAGCTATGAGCCTTATCTCTCAAAGATTATTCAGGCTTACAACATCAACAAGATTGCTTCACGCACAACATTCGCATTCAACCAAACATGGTCATACAGTTCAAAGCATAAGAACATCGCCAAGTACAAGAATCCAGAGAACATGTACAAGAAGATATGCGAGTCAGTCAAGAAGATGAAAGCCGCATCAGGCATCGACGTCATCATCCCTTGCGGAACAGCCGTACAGAACGCACGTAATGTCTCTTCACTTGTAACTGACAACGAGTTCACTCGCGACAATCAGCACATCGACACATACATGGGTCGCTACCTGCTTGCCTGCACCTTCTATGAGGCAATCATAGCACCATGTCTCGGACGAAATATCAGAGATGACTTCACCATCTACGGTAAGACAGGAACAAACAACCAAGTCAATAACTCCAACAGAAGAATACTTCAGAATTGCGCTCGTCTTGCTGTTGCAAACAACTTTGAAGTATCTGAATTTATCGGAGAATAGTATAAAGGGCAAAAAATAATGTGCTAAAGAATGTATTTTGCAAATAATAATGTATCTTTGCAAAAATTTATCCCTTTTATGCAAGTTTTTTTACGATATATATACACAATCTTGCTGTCCTTGCTCTGTTTCGATGGAGCAAGGGCAGATAATTTGCGTGTATCCCTTCTCACTTGCTCTCCTGGTACTGATGCGTATGCTCATTTCGGACATACAGCCATCCGTATCACCAACATGGACACTATGGAAGATGTCGTATATAACTATGGTTGTTTCGACTACAACTCCAACATGTTCGTATATAAGTTCATCAAGGGTGAGACGGATTACATACTCGGCGCAGAACCTGCCAAGCAATTCTTCTACAGATACAGGTTTTATGGCATTGAAGTGATGGAGCAGGTACTCAATCTCTCCCAGAATGATGCTGAGAACATCCATGAACTCCTTGAGGAGAACCTCAAGCCTGAGAACATGGAATACAGATACAACTACTTGTACGACAACTGTACGACAAGGGCAAGGGATGCCATCGAAAGTGCCATAACAGATGACATCATCTACAAGAAGAATCCTATCAAACTCACAGCACGACAGGAACTTCACGAGTCATTACAAAATGCTCCATGGTTGCGTTTCGGCATAGACCTCGTACTTGGAGAGAAACTTGACGACAAGAATTTCGACAAGCGACAACAGATGTTCATCCCTGCACATTATGCAAACGAGCTTGACTCTGCATACATCGTACTTGAAGACGGAACTGAAGCACCACTTGTGTCATACAAGCAGATAGTCATAGATGCCAATCCAGAAATGGCAGAAAAAGCACCATTTATCACACCGATGCTCTTGTTCTCTCTGCTTTTCATTGGCATATTTGTAGTCAGCATATTTGACTTCACAAAGAAACAAGTTACATACGGATTTGACATTGCAATCAGCCTCTTCCAAGGACTTGCAGGTATCATCGTGTCATTCCTCTACTTCTTCTCTGAACACCCAACGGTTGACAGCAATTGGTTTGTCATCATCCTCAATCCGCTCTACTTGCTCTATGCCATCTATCTGACATATTGCATGCGAAAGAATAAGGAAAACAGATTTGCAGCAGTCAATATGGCAGTATGTGGCATATTCTTCATGCTCATTTTTGTCATAAAACAAGATATTCAGGCAGAAGCAATCATAATGGCAAGCACTTTGCTGTTAAGAGCAATATCTGTACACATTATAGAATATAGAAACAATAGAAAAAGAACTAACTAAATGCGTTTACTGACAACAATCATTGCAACTGTAGCTTTCTCCAGTGCGATGGCACAATCGAATAACGAGGTGCCACGCCTTGTTGTTGGTATAACCATAGATAATCTCCGTACGGATTATCTCAATGCATTCGCCCCACTCTATGGGGAGAAAGGTTTCAAGAAACTACTTACAGAAGGACAGGTCTATTCCAATGTACAATATCCATCCAAGGGTATTGACCGAGCATCTGCAATAGCAACTATAGCTACGGGAAGTGCACCATACAATCACGGAATCATTGCAAATGAATGGCTTGACCGCTCTTCTCTATCCAAGAAGTTCTGCGTAGATGACAAAGAATGGCAGGGAATAGAGACAAAGGATTGCTCTTCGCCTAAGAACCTTCTCGTAAGCACAATAGGCGACGAACTGAAGGTAGCGACAAGTGGCAAATGTCTCGTATATTCTGCTGCACCAAACAGAGAGGCTGCAATCCTCGCAGCAGGTCATGCAGCCGACTGGGCAATATGGATTGACTCTGAGACAGGTACTTGGGCTGGAACATCTTATTATGGAAGCGCACCATCATGGATGAAGTTCCTCCACACAACCAATGCCACATCAGTCATCGAAAATCTCGTATGGGAACCTTTGAACAGCTATATTGGAACATACAACTATTATCTCACATCTGTTCAGAAATCCTTCAAGCATAAGTTCAACGACAAGGACCTCAAGGGCAATATTGAGTCATTCAAGCATAGTGCTCTTATAAACGAGGAAATCACCAAGGCTGCACGTTCTTTCCTTACGAGTGGAAACGCAGGACTTGACCTTGTCACCGACTATATATCCGTCTGCTACTATGCAGGCAACTATAATGACCTGCCTCTTTCAGAAACAACTACAGAGTTACAGGACACATACGCACGACTTGACAAGGAGATTGCCAAACTCCTCAGTGAGATTGACATGCTCGTGGGACTTGACAAGGTACTTATCTACCTCACATCAACAGGTTACGAGAACGTACAGGAAGACCCAGCACTCTCACACTTCCATGTTCCATCTGGCAATTTCACAATCAACCGATGTGCTGCTCTCCTCAACATGTACCTCTCAGCTATGTACGGCAGAGGACAGTATGTAGATGGCTACTTCGATGCACAGATATATCTCAATCATCAGTTACTCGAACAGAAGCAGTTACGACTCAATGATGTTTTATCCAACTGTGAGGATTTCCTTTTCCGCTTCGAAGGCGTAGGTGATGTTTATACATCCCAGCGACTTACACAAGGAGCATGGTCACAGGGTATCGGCAGCATACGCAACGGCTATAATGCCAAGTGTTCAGGCGACATCATCATCAAGCCTGCCCCAGGTTGGAAATTGGTGGATGAAGACAGAAGAACAAGCAAGCTACAGCGTGAGTCTTTCTTTGAATTTCCTCTGATATTCTTTGGTAACAAAATAAAGGCAGAAAAGGTGCAGACACCAGTAACAACAGACTGCATAGCACCTACCATTGCACATCATATAAGAATAAGGGCACCTAACGCCTGCAATACTGCCCCACTCTTCTAAAGAGACAAAAAAACTATAAGACATAGAGAAACTATAATAAATAGTCGATCTAAAGAAAGAAATAATTAATCAAGAATAAAACAAAACAAATATATGGCATTTAACTTAAACGCATTTTTGTCAAGTCTATTCGGCAACAAGGCTTCCCGCGACTACAAGGAGATTAAGCCTATCGTTGACCAGATTCTTGCAATAGAGCCACAGATTCAGGCACTCTCTAATGATGAGCTTCGTGCCAAGGTGGACGAAATCAAGGCATATCTTCAGGATTCTGTTAAGGAATATCGTGACAAGATAGCCGAACTTAATGAGACAATTCAGAAGACAGACATCGACCGTCGTCAGCCTCTCTTCAATCAGATAGACAAGATTGAGAAGGACATCCTTAATAAGTTTGAGGAAGGACTCACAGAGGTTCTCCCTACTGTCTTCGCAATAGTAAAGGACACAGCACGTCGTTTTGCACAGAGCGAGAATGGTACAGTCATTGTAAAGGCAACAGACTTTGACCGTCAGCTTGCTGCAGAAGGTCGTGACTTCGTAGAAATTGATGGTGACAACGCTATATGGCACAACCACTGGGTAGCAGGAGGTAACGACACAGTATGGAACATGATTCACTACAACGTTCAGCTCTTCGGTGGTATTGTACTCCATCAGGGTAAGATTGCCGAGATGGCTACAGGTGAAGGCAAGACTCTCGTGGGTACACTTCCTATCTTTCTCAACGCCCTCACACGCAATGGTGTTCACGTCGTAACTGTAAACGACTACCTCGCTAAGCGTGACTCGGAATGGATGGGTCCTCTCTTTATGTTCCATGGTCTCTCTGTTGACTGTATTGACAAGCACCAGCCAAACTCTGACGCACGTCGTCGTGCTTATCAGGCTGATATCACTTACGGTACAAACAACGAGTTCGGTTTCGACTACCTCCGTGATAACATGACAATGGATCCAAGTGAGCTTGTACAGCGTGAGCACAACTTCGCCATTGTCGATGAGGTTGACTCTGTCCTTATCGATGATGCACGTACACCTCTTATTATATCAGGTCCTGTTCCAAAGGGGGACGACCAGATGTTTGAGCAGTACTGCCCTATCGTTGAGCAACTCGTAGAGGCACAGCGCAAGCTTACCCAGAACTACCTCACAGAAGCAAAGAAGAACATCGAGAGCGGGGACAAGCAGGCTGTCGTTGACGGTTTCCTCTCACTCTTCCGTGCCTACAAAGGTATGCCTAAGAACAATGCCCTCGTCAAGTATCTCTCACAGCCAGGTATCAAGACAGGACTTCTCCAGACAGAGGAAATCTACATGGAGAACAACAACCGTCGTATGCCAGAGGCTACTGACCCACTCTTCTTCGTTGTTGACGAGAAAATGAAGTCAGTAGAAATGACAGACAAGGGTAACCAACTCATTGCAAGCATTGTAAAGGACGATAACTTCTTCGTTCTCCCAGATATCACATCACAGCTTTCAGAACTTGAGTCAAAGAACCTTCCTGAGGAAGAGAAAATCGCTCAGAAGGATGCGCTCATGCAGGATTATGCCATCAAGGCAGAACGTGTTCATACTATCCAACAGCTCCTCAAGGCATACACAATGTTCATCAAGGACGACGATTATGTCGTAATGGACGGACAGGTTAAGATTGTCGATGAGCAGACAGGTCGTATCATGGAAGGTCGTCGTTGGTCTGACGGTCTCCATCAGGCAGTAGAAGCTAAGGAACGTGTAAAGGTAGAGGCTGCCACACAGACATTTGCCACAATCACTCTCCAGAACTACTTCCGTATGTACCACAAACTCTCTGGTATGACAGGTACAGCCATCACAGAGGCAGGTGAGTTCTGGGACATCTACAAACTCGATGTAGTTGAGATTCCAACTAACCGTCCTATCGCACGTAAGGATCTTAACGACCGTGTTTACAAGACAAACCGCGAGAAGTATAAGGCAGTTATCGAGGAGATTGAGCGTATGGTTCAGGCTGGTCGCCCAGTACTCGTAGGTACAACATCAGTCGAAATCTCAGAGATGCTCTCAAAGATGCTCCAACTCCGCAAGATTGAGCACAATGTCCTCAATGCCAAGCTTCACCAGAAGGAGGCAGACATCGTTGCACAGGCAGGTCAGAAATCAATCGTAACAATTGCCACAAAC
>CAMOVB010000059.1:0-14370 GCA_946626925.1 uncultured Prevotellaceae bacterium | reverse complement strand
CGCGACGAGATGCACTGGCACCCAGCACATTTCATCCTCATGGGATGCTACGAGATGAGCTACACGACGGCAAAGAACGAATGCGTTTACCGCACTCTCAACGTACCGACGTTCAAGGCTGTTTGCCGTAACCTCCAGTGGGCAATACAAGGACATGAGACGCTCGAAGAGATATTTGAGGGCAAGAGCACAAAGGAGGTCATTGCCATCATCTGCAACTGGCTCCAACCAGCCAAGGTAGGAAGTATGGACAAGTCCGCCTGCAAGAGAATCTGCATGTTCATACGATGGATGACACGTACGCAAAGTCCCGACTTGGGAATATGGAAGTCACGCTCAAGCAAAGATTTGTATGCGGTTATGGACGTGCATGTTATGCAACAGACACAATCCATTCTGAAAAACAAGCGTCCAACATGGAAAGCCTGTGAGGAACTGACAAACATCTTCAAGTCATGGGATGCTGAAGACCCACTAAAATATGATATTGCACTAATGACTTTAGCCGATGAGGAAGCAAGAAAAGTACAGCAAGGTCATTGAGTATTTTGAAGCCTCAATGCCAGACGTAAGTTCGGAGTTGAACTACACCACTCCGTTCGAGCTTCTTGTAGCCGTGATTCTCTCTGCCCAATGCACGGACAAGAGAGTAAACATGGTTACGCCAGCCTTGTTTCGTGACTATCCGACGGCAGAGGTGATGGCAGAAGCAACGCCAGAAGTCATCTTTGAATACATCAGGAGCATCAGTTACCCAAACAATAAGGCAAAGCACCTTGTAGGTATGGCAAAGATGCTTATGGAACAACATGGCGGAGAAGTGCCAAGCGACATGGACGACCTTGTAAAACTGCCAGGAGTAGGTCGCAAGACGGCAAATGTCATTCAAGCCGTAATATGGAGGAAATCAGCAATGGCAGTGGACACCCATATTTTCAGGGTAAGTCACAGGTTAGGACTTGTACCCGAAAGTTGCACCACCCCATATTCAGTGGAAAAGGAACTTGTTAAGCATATTCCAGCAGAAAAAATTCCTGACGCACACCATTGGTTGCTCTTACATGGAAGGTACATTTGTCAATCGCGGAAACCTAAGTGCGAAAAATGTGACATAAAGCACCTTTGCAACCATTTTGTCAAAAAAAATCCTTTAGGATAATCATATTAGCAGAGATTTTATTATCTTTGCAGTCAATATGAAATTTGTTGTTTTCAAATCGTTCAACAATACAAACGAAAGAAATTTCTTTAATTTAACAATTTAATAAACATAAAAGACTATGAACATTCAAGATTATGACTTCTCAGGTAAGAAGGCAATCGTTCGTGTAGATTTCAATGTGCCTATTCAGGACGGTAAGATCACAGATATGACTCGTATCAACGGTGCTCTTCCTACACTCAAACTTATCCTTGAAAAGGGCGGTGCTCTTATCATCATGTCACACATGGGTAAGCCAAAGGGCAAGGTTAAGCCAGAGCTCTCACTCAAGCAGATTGTCCCTGCTGTTAGCAAGGCTCTCGGTGTTGACGTTAAGTTTGCTGACGACTGCCAGAAGGCTGATGCTCAGGCAGCAGCTCTCAAGGCTGGTGAAGTTCTTCTTCTTGAGAACCTCCGTTTCTACGCTGAGGAGGAAGGTAAGCCAGTAGGCATCGACAAGGAAGATCCTGCATACGAGGATGCTAAGAAGGCAATGAAGGCTTCACAGAAGGAGTTTGCTAAGAAGCTCGCTTCTTACGCTGACTGCTGGGTAATGGATGCATTCGGTACAGCTCACCGTAAGCACGGTTCTACAGCCGTTATCGCTGACTACTTCGACAAGAAGGACATCATGCTCGGTCTCCTCATGGAGAAGGAGGTTAAGGCTGTTGACGCAGTTCTCAACAAGATTGAGCGTCCATTCGTAGCTATCATGGGTGGTTCAAAGGTATCTTCTAAGATCGGTATCATCGAGAACCTCCTCGGTAAGGTAGATAAGCTCATCCTCTGCGGTGGTATGACATACACATTCGCTAAGGCACATGGTGGTGAGATTGGTGGTTCAATCGTTGAGCTTGACAAGCTTGATGTTGCTCGCAACGTTGAGGAACTTGCTAAGAAGAATGGTGTTGAACTCGTTCTCGGTGAGGATTCAGTATGTTGTACAGGTTACGACTTCTCTACATTCTCAGTTAAACCAGGCGCTAAGATTGAGGTATTCCCATCTAACGCAATCCCAGCTGAGTTCGAGGGTCTTGATGCAGGTCCTGTAAGCCGTGAGAAGTTCGCTAACGCAATCAAGGGTGCTAAGACAATCCTTTGGAACGGTCCTGCAGGATGCTTCGAGTGCGAGGACTTCACAGCAGGTTCTAAAGCTATTGGTGAGGCAATCGCTAAGGCAACAGCTGAGGGTGCATTCTCACTCATCGGTGGTGGCGATTCAGTTGCTTGTGTAAACAAGTTCGGTCTTGCTGACAAGGTATCTTACATCTCTACAGGTGGTGGTGCTCTCCTTGAGGCTATCGAGGGTAAGGTTCTCCCAGGTGTAGCAGCTGTTAAGGGTGAATAATTATGCTTATTGCATATTCACTTAACTGAATTATAATAAATACGACAATTTGTCTCAAGTATCACTACAAGAGACAAATTGTCTATTTTGTTTTTACTTTTTTATGAAAAGAATCCTTTACATCATTTTGCCTTTTGTTATTGCAGGGCTTTTTTCTTGCAATGACTCCAAAGACGACTCTGTTGTAGAGTACGACTCTACAGCCTTACACGTTGCACTTGTACCAACAATGGATAACCTCCCACTCTATTACGCCAAGGAGACAGGAATCTACGATTCCCTTGGGCTTAACGTAGAGTTGCTCACTTACAGCTCTGCCATGGATTGCGACACAGCATTCACTAATGGCGAAGCTGATGGTGTGGTCAGCGACATTGTCAAGGCAAATATCTGGCGTTCACGTGGCGATTCTGTCAAGGTTGTCATGAGAACTGACTTGAACCTTTTCCTTATGTCAACACATTCATCACGAATAAAATCTGTGAACAATATCAAGGAGAAGATTATGGCAATCACACGCAACTCTGCGTTGGATTATATGGCTGACAAAGTGATGGAGCACATCAAACTCCCACTATTGCAGTTAAACAAGCCACAAATTAACGACATTGCTCTTCGTTGTAAGATGACTGATCAGAATCAGTATGATGGAGCCTTCCTTCCAGAGCCATACGCCATGGAAGCAGAAAACAACGGAGCTCATCGTCTCATTTCATCATCAGAACTTATCGGCAACCTTTCTGCGGTAATCTTCCACGACAGCATTGTGGCTAAGCGTAACGATGACATTCACAAGCTTGTAGAAGGATACGATATTGCAGTAAATCGTCTAAACGTCCTTAATGAGCGTGGCGACAAAGACATGATTTACACAATAAAGACGAAATTCATTAGCGAGATTCCTGACACGATACTCTCCTACCCTGTATTTAAGGCTTCATCTATGCCTGATGCAAAGATTATAAGTTCTACCGCAGAATGGGCAAACGGACGTACGCTCATGAAGCGTACAGTATCATTCGGAGAGTTGGTTGACAGCACATTCACAAAGAAAAAGTAACATCATTCCATAGCGAACATTCATGCACCATGGAAATTTCAGATAATGTAAAATCATTCATTGAGAATGACAACATAGCATCTGCTATCGAACTTTTGAAACAAAGGGTCACTTTGCTTGGTAACTGGGACATTCAGAATGAGATGGAGAAGATAGAATTCTCCTACAATGCCATGCTGGATTATATGCTCCAAAACTATGTGGACAACAATGCCATGAACGAGCGTAACAGCACTAAGTTGCAGATTCTTACCATAAATGACCTTGTTGATAGAGCAGAAAGATACAAGGAACGTCCAGCTGACTTGTATTGTCTTGCCATGCGCAATCAAGGTGAGATAATCCTTGAGGACATTATAAACGACATTATTACCACCAACATTGACCTTCAATCAATAAATGGGCAAAACAATGAAACGAGAGACAGTATTCGCAACCGTAAGCTTTCAGCCCTTTGCATGAAAATGGAAGAACTGCGCAACTGCATGTTTGAGAATGTGTGGTCAAGTGGATTATGGAGCAATAGCAAACACGAAATATCCAACACAGTAATTGATAATCAGAATATAGACGAAGATACAAAAGCAATCTTTGTATCTGCTGTAACCCTGGCACTTCTCGAATACTTTGACATTAGAAAACTACACTTTCTGTTTGATGCTTACTTATCACCAAACGCTTCAATAAGTATGCGTGCCATTGTAGGCATTGTGCTTGCATTACGCCTTTATGACAATCGTATTTGTCTGAGCAATGAATTGAAAAGTAAGTTGAAAATCATGTCAGACGATACGACATTCGTTAAAGATATAATCTTTGTTTGTACACAGTTACAACTAAGTTGTGCAACTGATGCTATAACTACAAAGATGAACACAGATATTCTTCCGTCTATTATGGCTGGCAGGTCTTTCAAGGAAGCTATGGGCGGAGTTGTAAGACGTGATGACGACGAGAATCCTGAATGGCAGAAGACAAATGCTGACATGAAGGCAGAGAAGAAGATTCACGAGATGGCAGAGATGGAACATGATGGAGCTGACATTTACCTTAGTTCTTTTCGTCTTATGAAGAACTTTGAATTCTTCCACAAGACATCACATTGGTTCTACCCTTTTGATCCTAAATCACCGCTGATAAGCAAAAGTGAACAAGGACAAATCACGGGTTTTGTGGGAGCAATGATTAACTCAACTCCATTTTGCAATAGTGACCTTTATTCTTTTGCCATTTCCATCACAAGTATTGGTGAAACCATAGGTAATTTGTCAAACAGATTACAATCACAAATGACTGAGGAAGAACGTGATATTCTTGAAAGTAAGGCTAAAGATAAAAGCAACATGTCTGCTCATCGAATATGTAGATTCTACATATTTGACCTGTATCGTTTCTACTTTCTTTATCCTCAACATTCGCAGTTCTACAATCCATTTAGACATAGTATAAGTGACAATAAGAAAGAATACTCTTTCTTGCCAATGGACATGAACTGGTGCAACATATTAACTAGTGAATCAGGCAACGAGCAGTCAGAAAACCTTCTTGACAACTACTATAAGGAAATGGGCAACGTACTTCTTCGCAATGGGCTTTACCACTACGCTCTTAAAGCCTTCCAAGCCGTTGACATTCCTGAGACGGAAGAAAATGCTGGATTGTTCCAAAAACTTGCGTTCTGTCTTGAAAAAGAAGGTCTTGAATGTGTAGAATACTACCGTAAGGCTTACGCTCTCAACAGTAACTCTCATTGGACACTCAGTCATCTTGTTGCAGTACTTACAGCAAAAGGAGAATATGAAGAGTGCATTGGCTATTACAAAGAGCTTTTAGCCATGCAACCAGAGAATACAAGCCATTTGTTGGGGATAAGCAAGTGCTTGTGCCGTACGGAAAGATACGCAGAGGCACTTGACTATGTTTACAAGTTGCAATACATTGCACCAGATACGTCTGGTATAAGCAACATTCTCACGGAATGTCTCCTCGGTACGGGAAACCTCGATAAATTGTGTGAGCACGTTATCGGTTCAGAAAATACACGAGATATCCTCATTGGTGCATTTGTGTTTGTCACTGAAGAGAATTACATTGGCGCACACGAACTCTTTAAGATGGCGTGGGAACAATGGGCAAAGGACACAAGTAAAAACAAGCCGTCATTCAGTCAGGAATTTGATTCCGTCTACAATCTGTGCAAGAAGCACATGAAACTCAAGGACACCATTGTCAGAATGCTCTATGACGCAACAATTCTAAGATAATCATGCAAAATTCAACATTATACTTACAACAGCTTCGCCAGTTGTTGACAATGGAATATGAAGCGGAGAAAGAAGAATTCCGCATTCAGACAGAGAAGATGGGCATCAAGCGCAAGGTTCATCGTGGATTGTGCTGGTATCCAGTGTCTGCTGGCAAGAGCTATTACAACTCGCTCAACCAACTTGTTGTACAGATAAACAACGAGAACGAGTCGGAGGATGAGAATGACATTGACCATTGTTTTGAATACGGCAAGCCTGTTCAATTCTTTTGTATAGATGAAAACAACGAGATAAAGTATTTCAATCATTCCTGCCAAGTATGTTATACAGATGGTGCAACAATGGTTGTTTCAATCCCGAACAATCAAGCACTTATTGATTTGCAGAATGCAGACAACTTAGGCGTCCAACTATTCTTTGACGAGACAAGTTTCAAGACGATGTTTCATGCACTTGACGATGTTACAAATGCAAAGAAGAACCGTCTTGCTGACCTTCGTGACATTATTGCAGGACAGATAAAGCCACAAAAGTACACCTTTGGTGCTCAGACATTTCCTTGGCTCAATCCTTCACAGGAGAAAGCCGTAAACGAAGTTTTGTGGGCAAAGGACGTGGAAGTAGTGCATGGACCTCCAGGAACAGGTAAGACCACAACGCTTGTAGAGGCTATTTATGAGACACTTAAGCGTGAAACACAAGTCATGGTTTGCGCACAAAGCAACATGGCTGTTGACTGGATTTGTGAGAAACTCATTGACCATGGCGTACCTGTACTGCGTATCGGCAATCCATCAAGAGTAAACGACAAGATGCTCAGCTTCACCTATGAGCGTAAGTTTGAGAGTCATCCTGACTACCCAGAACTATGGAGCATTCGTAAAACAATCAGGCAAATACGTGAGAACAAGAAGAAAGGAGACAATATTCATCAAAAGATAGCTCGCCTTAGAGAAAGAGCATCAGAAATTGAAGTTCGCATTAGTGCGTCTCTTTTCGATGAAGCCCGTGTCGTTTCGTGTACTCTTGTGGGAGCGGCAAATAAGATTCTCGTTGGTCACAAGTTCTCTACCCTCTTCATTGACGAGGCTGCACAAGCCTTGGAACCAGCATGTTGGATAGCTATGCGCAGAGCAAGTCGTGTCATTCTTGCTGGTGACCATCAGCAGTTGCCGCCTACAATCAAGAACTATGACGCAATTCGTGGAGGATTGGGCAAAACTCTAATGGAACGAGTGGTTGATAATGTACCAGAATCTGTCGTTACTCTCAACGTGCAATACCGTATGAATGACGCAATTATGCGTTTTTCATCCGACTGGTTCTATGGAAGCAAGCTTACTTCCGCACCTGATGTGCAGAATCGTGGTATTCTTGACCTTGATACGCCAATTCAATGGGTTGATACGGCACATTTCAGAGAAGATAACACTTCTGAAAATAACGATGAAACTACCCTTCCTGACTTCCACGAGCAGTTTGTCGGAGAGAGCCACGGACGCATCAATAAGCCCGAGGCAGAGCTTTGTATCAAGACATTAACAGATTACATCAATAAGATTGGAAAACAAAGATTTATTGATGAACGACTTGATGTTGGTATTATAAGTCCTTACAGGGTTCAGGCACAATACATCCGTTCGTTGATTAAGAAGGATGAAGAGTTACGTCCTTTCCGTAAGTCCATAACAGTAAATACCGTTGACGGCTTTCAGGGACAGGAACGTGACATTATCATCATCAGTATGGTTCGTAGCAACGAGCACGGACAGATTGGTTTTCTCAACGATTTGCGACGTATGAATGTGGCAATGACTCGTGCAAGGATGAAGCTTATGATTATAGGCGATTCTGACACATTGACACATCATACTTTCTACAAAAAACTGCACGAATACATAAATACGTTGTAATTTATTCCTAAAACGTGAAAAAGTGCTAAAAAAATATAATCTGTTCGGCGAAAAATAACTAACTTTGTCACCAAATTTGGGGAGACAAGGGGATTTTTAGGAAGCCTGTGTCCTCGTTATCGTTTTGAAAATCCAAAACACAGTTAATATTAACAATAATATGGCGAATGTAATTAAATTACGAAAAGGCTTGAACATCAACCTTAAAGGTAAGGCTGCTGCTCAGGTTTCTGCCGTGCCTGCATCTAAGGTCTATGGACTTGTTCCTGATGCATTCTGGGGTATGAAACCAAAGGTGGTAGTCAAGGAAGGTGATGTTGTAAAGGCTGGTGATGCTCTGTTTGTAAACAAGTTGCATCCAGAAATGAAGTTCGTCTCTCCTGTTGCCGGAAAGGTAACACTCGTTGAGAGAGGCGATCGTCGTAAAGTATTAAGCGTTCAGGTAGAAGCCGCTGCAAGTCAGGAGTACGTTGACTTCGGTGTGAAGAATGCAACATCGCTTTCTGGCGATGAGGTGAAGGCAGCCCTCCTCGAGAGCGGTCTTTTCTCATTCTTCGTACAGCGCCCATACGCAGTCGTTGCAAATCCAAGCGACGCTCCTAAGGGCATCTATGTATCTGCATTCAGCGACATGCCTTTGGCTGCTGACTTTGAAGGCGTAGTACTTGCTGGCGAGGTAGAGAACTTTCAAACTGGTATCACTGCTCTTAGCAGAATTGCAAAGGTTTACCTCGGTGTTCAGCCAGGCAGCAAACTTACTTCTGTAAAGGATGCTGAAGTGACAGTATTCGATGGTAAGTGTCCAGCAGGTAATGTTGGTGTACAGATCAACAATACACATCCTGTCAACAAGGGTGAGGTTGTTTGGACAATCGGTGCAGAAGAGGTTATCTTCATTGGTCGTCTTTTCAATGAAGGTAAGGTTAATCTTACTCGTACTATTGCTGTTGCAGGTTCGGAAATCAAGACTCCATCTTACAAGAAGGTTCTTGTAGGTGCCAAGATTGCTGACATCGTTGCAGGCAACGTCAACACAGATAAGAAGGTTCGTCTTATCGACGGCAACCCACTTACTGGTGTCAAGACATGTGAAGAAGGATTCCTCCTTGCTCACTCAACAGAGGTAACAGCTATCCCTGAGGGTGACGATGCAGACGAGCTCTTCGGTTGGATTGCACCACGTTTCAACGAGTTCTCTGTAAGCCGTTCATACTTCTCATGGCTTCAGTCAAGCAAGAAGGAGTATGTGCTTGATGCTCGTGTAAAGGGTGGACACCGTCACATGATCTTCAGTGGTGAGTACGACTCTGTATTCCCAATGGACATCTATCCAGAACAGCTCGTAAAGGCTATCATCGCTGGCGACATCGACCGTATGGAGGCACTCGGTATCTACGAGGTTGCTCCTGAGGACTTCGCTGTAGCAGAGTTCGTGGATAGTTCAAAGGTTGAACTTCAGCGCATCGTAAGAGAAGGTCTCGATATGTTGCGTAAAGAAAACGAATAAGCACTATGGGACTTAAGAAAATTCTTGACAATATGAAACCTGCCTTCTCAGAGGGAGGCAAGTTGAGCGCCTTTGGCTCATTGTTTGACGCAGCAGAGACATTCTTCTACGTGCCAAACGAGACTGCCAAGGTTCGTGGTGCTCACATCCACGACGCTATCGACTCAAAGCGTTCTATTTTCTTCGTTATTATTGCACTCATACCAGCAATCCTGTTCGGTATGTACAACATCGGTTACCAGCACAACATCGCTGTAGGTGTTCCTACTGACGACATCTTCGGTCAGTTCCTCTACGGACTTGGCGTTATGCTTCCAAAGATTGTCGTTTCATACGCAGTTGGTCTTGGTATCGAGTGTGCCGTTGCACAGTGGAAGAAGGAAGAGGTACACGAGGGATTCTTCGTTACAGGTATGCTCATTCCTTTGATTGTTCCTGTTAACTGCCCACTCTGGATTCTTGCTATTGCAACAGCATTTGCTGTTATCTTCGCTAAGGAGGTATTCGGTGGTACTGGTATGAACATCTTCAACCCAGCACTCGTAACTCGTGCATTCCTCTTCTTTGCTTATCCAGCAATGATGTCAGGAGATAAGGTATGGGTTAACGAGAACTACATGGATTGTATCAACGGTACTATTGACGGTTACTCTTGCGCTACTCCACTCGGTCAGCTTGGTGCTGGTGAGAAGGTAACATTCGACGCAATGGATACTGTCATCGGTACAATTCCTGGTTCAATCGGTGAGACTTCATTCATCGCAATCATGATTGGTGCTGTCATCCTCATCTGGGCTGGCATCGCAAGCTGGAAGATTATCGTATCTACATTCGTAGGTGGTGCACTCATGGCATACCTTCTTCCTTACGGTGATGCAGAGGCACTCAACTTCCAGTGGTGGGAGCAGCTCACTGTCGGTGGTTTCGCATTCGGTGCAGTGTTCATGGCAACTGACCCTGTAACAGCAGCTCGTACAGAGTGCGGTAAGTACATCTACGGATTCCTTATCGGTGCTATGGCAATCATCATCCGCGTACTCAACCCTGGTTTCCCAGAAGGTATGATGCTCGCTATCCTCTTGATGAACGTCTTCGCTCCACTCATCGACTACTGCTTCGTTCAGTCTAATATTAACAAGCGTGCTAAGCGTGCTGCAAAATAAGGAGGAAACAGAAATGGCAAAATTGAATACAAATAGCAACGTATATACTATTGTATATGCAAGCGTGATGGTAATCATCGTAGCATTCCTCCTCGCCTTCGTAGCATCATCACTCAAGGCAACACAGGACAAGAATGTTGCTCTCGACACAAAGAAGCAGATTCTTGCTTCACTCAACGTACGTGAGTGTGCTGACCCTGAAGCTGAGTGGTCAAACATCCTTGGCGATCAGGATCAGAATGCAGACATCCTCACTGCCAATGTCAATGGTGAGGAGAAACTTGTCGTAAAGGTTAAGGGTGCTGGTCTCTGGGGTCCTATCTGGGGATGGGTATCTATCAACAAGGACGGACAGACAGTTTACGGAACATTCTTCAACCACGAAGGTGAGACTGCAGGTCTTGGTGCACGCATCAAGGAGCAGTGGTTCCAGGAGCTCTTCCAGAACAAGAAGATCTTCAACGGCGACGAAGTCGTTCTTGGTGTTTACAAGAGTGGCAAGGCACCAGCAAACCTCTCTGCTGACAACTATGTAGATGCAGTTACAGGTGCTACACTCACATCAAATGGTGTTAATGATATGATTAAGAAGTGTCTCGCTGACAACGCAGCAGCTATCAAGGCTTTCGCCGGAGCTGAGTGCGGAGGATGCGAAAAGGCATGCGACAAGGCAGAATGCTGTGAGGCAGCAGCAGACAGCTGTTGTGCTGACACACTTAAATAAATAGGAGGATTAAGAATATGAGTTTATTTTCAAAGGAAAATGGCGAGGTTTTTAAGGGTCCGCTGAACCTTAACAACCCGGTAGCAGTTCAGGTCCTCGGTATCTGTTCGGCTCTTGCTGTAACATCACAGCTTATGCCAGCAATTGTAATGGGACTCTCTGTTACAGTTATCACGGCATTCTCTAACGTGATTATTTCATTGCTCCGTAAGACAATTCCAAACCGTATCCGTATCATCGTACAGCTCGTTGTAGTAGCAGCTCTCGTAACAATCGTGAGCAACGTACTCAAGGCATACGTTTACGATGTATCAGTACAGCTCTCTGTATATGTCGGACTCATCATCACTAACTGTATCCTCATGGGACGTCTTGAGGCATTCGCTATGCAGAACGGACCTTGGGAGTCATTCCTCGATGGTGTAGGTAACGGACTTGGATACGCATTCGTTCTTGTAGTAGTAGGATTCTTCCGTGAGCTTCTCGGTTTCGGTACAATCCTCGGCTTCCAGGTTATCCCTGACAGCTGCTACATGGAGAACGGAGGTTTATATCTCAACAACGGTATGATGACAATGCCTGCAATGGCACTCATCCTCGTTGCATGTTTCATCTGGGCACACCGCTCAATAAACAAGGAAAAGTAAATTATGGAACACTTCATTCAATTATTCGTCCGCTCAATCTTTGTGGACAACATGATTTTCGCTTTCTTCTTGGGTATGTGCTCTTACCTCGCAGTATCTAAGACAGTAAAGACATCATTCGGACTTGGTGTTGCAGTTACATTCGTACTCCTCATCACAGTACCAGTTGACTACATTCTTCAGACAAAGGTTCTTGCAAACGGAGCGCTTGCAGAAGGAGTTGACCTCACATTCCTTGCATTCATCCTCTTTATTGCAGTGATTGCAGGTATCGTACAGCTCGTTGAGATGATTGTAGAGCGTTTCTCTCCATCACTCTATGCTGCACTCGGTATCTTCCTTCCACTTATCGCAGTAAACTGTGCAATCATGGGTGCATCACTCTTTATGCAGCAGCGTATCAACATGGATCCATCATCTACACAGTACATCGGTGGAGTCGGTGACTGCGTTGCCTACGCACTCGGTTCAGGTATCGGTTGGACACTCGCTATTGTCGGCCTTGCAGCAATCCGTGAGAAGATGGCTTACTCAGACGTGCCAAAGCCACTCCAGGGTCTTGGTATCACATTCATCACAGTAGGTCTCATGGCAATGGCATTTATGTGTTTCTCAGGTCTCAAAATTTAAAAGAAAGGACATAAAAAATGGATATAACATTTATCATTTATAGCATAGCAGTGTTCTTGGTAATAGTGCTTGTTTTGGTTATCGTCCTCCTTGTTGCAAAGAACTTCCTTTCACCAAGCGGACAGGTGACTATCACAATCAACGGCAAGGACAAGCTTACTGTTGACCAGGGCGGAAGCCTCCTCTCTACCCTCGCAGCACAGGATGTTTATCTTCCTTCAGCATGTGGTGGTAAGGGTTCATGCGGACAGTGCAAATGCCAGATTGTCGAAGGTGGTGGCGAGATTCTCGACTCAGAGAAGGGTCACTTCACTCGCAAGCAGATTAAGGAAGGTTACCGCCTCGGCTGTCAGGCTAAGGTTAAGGGCGACCTCTCAATCAAGGTTCCAGACTCAGTAATGGGTGTTAAGGAATGGGAATGTACAGTTATCGGCAACAAGAACGTTGCTACATTCATCAAGGAGTACAAGGTTGCTCTTCCTCCAGGCGAGCACATGGACTTCGAGCCAGGTTCTTACGCACAGATCAAGATTCCTGCATTCCAGATGGATTACGACAAGGATATCGACAAGAGCCTCATTGGCGACACTTACCTCCCAGCATGGGAGAAGTTCGGACTCTTCGGACTCAAGTGCGTCAACGACACTCCAACTATCCGTGCATACTCTATGGCCAACTATCCAGACGAGGGCGATATCATCACGCTTAACGTACGTATCGCTACTCCACCATTCAAGCCAAAGGATCAGGGTCCAGGCTTCATGGATGTCAACCCAGGTATCGCATCATCTTACATCTTCTCTCTCAAGCCAGGCGACAAGGTAATCATGTCTGGTCCTTACGGAGAGTTCCATCCTAAGTACGGTACAGGCCGTGAGATGATTTGGGTCGGTGGTGGTGCCGGAATGGCTCCTCTCCGTGCTCAGATTATGCACTGCTTGAAGACTCTCAACATCCGTGACCGCGAGATGCACTACTTCTACGGAGCACGTGCCCTTGAGGAGATTCCATTCCTTGATGACTTCCTCGCACTTGAGAAGGAGTACTCTAACTTCCACTTCCACCTTGCCCTCGACCGTCCAGATCCAAAGGCAGACGAAGCAGGAATCAAGTACACTCCAGGATTCGTTGCACCTGTTATGGGCGACACTTACCTCAAGCAGCATGAGAGTCCAGAAGACGTTGAGTACTACCTCTGCGGACCTCCAATGATGGCTAAGACAGTGCTTGACCTCCTCCACTCTCTCGGTGTTGAGGACGACATGATTTCATTCGACAACTTCGGTGGATAATCCCACCACACTCAATAAAAGAAGGTGTTGCACACATCGTGCAGCACCTTTTTTGTGTATTAGGTGGTGAGGATTCTATCCAAGGAAACGATTCATCCAGTGCTGGACAGGACGGCTACGAATGGCGTTCTTGCTTGTGATACGGAGTGTTATCCTACCATTACGGGCAAGACACTTGCGGATGCCATCACGAAGACGGCGGTTGTCCAGCTTACATCTGTACAGCGCACCTTCGATGATGGGTTGACCGATACATATTACATTCTTCTTGCGACTGTCAATCCAAGAGTGACCAATATTGATACTCACGCCAAGACATCTGTTGTCCTTGTAGATGACAAGGTCATCCGTTCCATCGTCCTTGCGGTGTACCTTCAGTTCGTAAACATCGTCCTGAAGCATCTGCGAAGTAGCTTCCACGGTGTATGTCTTGACAATTCTGTTAATGCGGAGTTCACCCTCCGTATAGAGTCTATTAGTTCTTTTTCTATTGATTGTAATTTCCATTGCATTTTAATAATTTGAGATTAATGTTATGCCTATACAGTTAAAAACTGTTATTATGCCGCAAAGCGGCCAATTAGAACTTAGCGAAGCGGTCTCACTGACCAACGGGAA
>CAMOVB010000058.1:0-14370 GCA_946626925.1 uncultured Prevotellaceae bacterium | reverse complement strand
TTAATATGCACCTTTGTGCAAAACTACAACCGTACAGGTCGAATAATTTTGCACATCTACTTAATTGACGATATAGAACTGATGGCTATAAATTTTTAATATTATTGACAATGATTATTTATAATACAACATTCCAAGTAGAAACAGCAGATGCTCAGAATTTTGTAGTGTTCTTGCATGAAGTGTATGTTCCAAAGGCAATAGAGAGTGGCGAACTCACTAAGCCTCGTCTCACTCGCATCCTTAGCCACAAGGATGATGCCAGTGAATGTTTTTCCCTCCAGTTTGAAATGGAAAGTAGTGCCATACTTCATAAGTGGCACACCCAGGTAGGTGCAAAACTCAATGAGGAACTGCTCAAGACTTTCAAGGACAAGGTTGTCGGTTTTCCTACACTGATGGAGGAAGTGTTCTGACGTTACCTACGAAATAATAAAACAAAAACTGTTCAGCATCTGACATTAGCGGATGTTGAACAGTTTTTTATTTTTGATTAAACGCCGTTTGAGCAGTGTTTGAACGCTGTTTTAACAGTTAATCATCAATGGCGACTTGAAGTCATCGTTGCCTTAGCACCTTTCAGCGTTGGTGATGTCACCTCGACAGTCACCTTGCCAGCTCGTTGTGTACTGCGGAGTATGACTTGCATAAATCCTGTCTGCATGGTCTTGGTGCTTACTCCGCCGAAAAGGTCGCTTGTGTAGTGGTCGCCATTGTCCATGGCTACGAGCGAAGCCTCGCCACTCACCTTGATGCTCACCTCGTTGGTTGCATTACGTACGACGCGACCCTTGCTGTCAACAGCATAAACCTTGAGATATTGGAGTGACATTCCGTCTGCCTTCCATGTGTCTGTCTTGGTGTTGAATGTGGTCACAGGACTATTACCTTCGATGACTACCTTGAGTGCAACGGCCTTGCCCGTTGTCTCCACCATGTCGCGTGCCACTTCCTTGCCGCCTGTTCGTGCTATGGCAATGAGTTTACCGCCCTTGCCATAGTCGATGTTGTTCCACTTTATGATGTTGCGGTTCTCAATCTTGGTCGTGTCATTCTTCTGTGTTCCGAGTGACTTGCCGTTGTATATGAGTTCCACTTCCTCAGCATTGGTGTAGGTCATGAGACTCATGTGACTGCCTTCCTTCTGATTCCAGTTCTGGTTGATACGCTCTGACCCCACCTTGATATCGTTCCACATCTTGCTTTCGCCCTTGCCATCAACGATACCAATCTTCACCAACGGTTCTGTCGGATTGAGACAACTCTTGACGAGGTATGCCTGTGGATAAGGTTCAAGTGTGTGGTTGAAGAATGAGTAGTTCCATCCTTTCTTTGGCCATCCGTCACTCTCGCCCCAGTATTCTATTGCACCCCACCATGCAAGTCCCACGCCACGCTTCTGGTCCATACCGTAGAATGGCTGCTGGAGCTGCTTTGTGACAGCCTCGCTCTGGAAGAGTATGAGGTCAGGCTTGTACTGGTAATAGCCTGGATATGCGTCCCATTGGTAGTTGAATGAGCTTACCTCTGTGGCACAAGCCAGTTCGGGTGGCACCTGATAAGTCTTGAAGTCGGGTGTGCCTCGCTGTGCTCCTGCTCTTGCCGGAAACATGGCTACGGTCGTAGGACGTGTACGGTCATAGCGTTTGAGCATCTGGTCAAAGATGCGGTATGTCGTTATTCCCCAGTCGTTGGTCTTGTATCCGCTCCATCCATCTACGGTCTGAAGCTCGTTGCCAAGACTCCAGAGGACGACAGAAGGACAGTTGCGGTCACGCTTTACCCACTCGGTGATAAGCTCTGGCCAGATGTTCATGAACGGCTTGCGTCCGCCCCAGTATTCGTTGTCCGACCACTTGTCTATAAGCTCGTCCACGATGAGTATTCCCACACGGTCGGCTATCTTGGTGAAACTCTCAGAATACGGATTGTGCGAACATCTTACGGCATTGAAGCCGAAAGCTTTCAACTGTCGGAACTCACGTTCGATAGCCTTGTCGAAAGCTGCCACACCGAGTGCTCCGAGGTCATGGTGATTTGCTATTCCCTTGAGGAATGTCTTCTTGCCGTTAAGCTTGAATCCAAATTCAGGCGAATATTCTATTGTGCGGAGACCTATATGGTCGCTCACGGAGTCAATAACAAGTCCCTTCTCAGTCACTACTGCCTCTATAGTATAAAGGTAAGGCGAATCGGGTGACCATAGATGAGGCTCTTTGACATTGATGAATGGCAGAGCCACCTCCGTATTGTTCTGCTTGGTATGGTCGGGCATTCCACATTCGCTATGTCCGATGACCTTGCCGTCAGCATCCTTGAGCGTTGCCTTGAGTGTGAGGTCATGCTTCTGCCAGTTGACTATCTGGAGCTGTACGAGGACGTCCCATGAGGCCCCCTCTGGCTCCCCGAGGGGAGAAAGGGAAGATACATTGTTCGCTGAATCATTTTCCGGATGGCGTCCCTCCCCCAGTGGGGAGGTTAGGAGGGGGCTGACCCTCTGTGCGTTAAGATTGTCTGGTCGTACGATATTGCCATGAGGGGCACTTACGACGTAGAGGCCGTGACGTGCGATGCGTGTCTCGTTGCTCACACAGAGACGTACGTCGCGGAAGATTCCGCCACCTGTGTACCAACGTGAGCCGTTTTTCTTACCTGTATTGGCATATACAGCTACGGTATTTGTGCCACCAAGATTGGCAACCTTGGTGATGTCTGCTTCAAATCCGATGTAGCCATACTCTGTGCTTGCCACCTTCTTGCCGTTGACATACACGTCGCCATAGTACATCACGCCTCCGAAGTCGAGTGTGATGCGCCTGCCCTTGAGTGACGCAGGAAGGGTGAATGTCTTACGATACCAAGCCTCACCCATATCCTTGAAGCCACGTCCCATGTTGTTCTTGTCCTTTTTGTCACCTTCTGTCCATGGCATCTCAAATTGGAAGTCGTGAGGAAGGTTGATGGTTCTCCATGCTGAGTCGTCAAAGTCGGGACGCTCTGCACCAGCAACGTTGCCCATGCAGAAACGCCAGTCGAAGTTGAACAACTGCGATTGCATATCCACGAACTCCGATAGTGGTGCATTTGTGGATGCTGCCTGTTCCTTTTGCTCGTTGTACTGTGCAAATGTAAGGTTGCCAGTCATCATCTGGCAGGTTAGTAACGATAGTAGTGTTAGTATTTTTTTCATATTTGTTTGTAAGTGTTAGCTTGTTTTATCTTGCATTACCCATGTATGAAAAATACATTTGTCTGTCTTGGTAAGTGCAAAGGTAATAATAATTTACCAAACTTCATTATTATGATTGAATAATGCGTTTAACAGTCGTTAAACAGATGTTAAACGGCTGTTAAACGCTTGCTAAACACCGTTTATGAATACGAAAAGCTTAATTTTATTGTGGCTCGTGATGGCTTTATAAATCAATAACTTCCAGTACACGCTTTTTTATTTGGGTGTGTCTTATTTAAAATAAGACATTGAGGACATACACAAGTACATCGAAGACATGAAGAAACTGATGCTCTAAGATGAGAAGGAAATGAGTATGATATAGTAATTTACTCTAAAGGTGTTACCATGCTGGCACCATACTCTCGTTGTTGTTGAACACGGAGTCGGAAAAATCTTTCACGGCTCTTGCTATTATTGTGCCGTCGTTTGCCTTATCGTAGGAGAAGTGTCTTGGCATAGCAGATTCTATTGCACATGAATCATCTTTGTCCACCAACACGATGGCGCATTTGCAACCCATGATCTTGGCATTCTCCATGAGTTGCATAAGTACGTAGCGGAGTTGTCCTCTGCCATAAGGCATGGTGTAGTAATATGTGCGCTCCTTTTCACGACGCATTACGAGCATGTCTTCAACTATGGCATAGTATGTGTCTTCGTTGTCAGCAAATGACTTAATGGCATGAAGTAAAGACTTCTCGCTCTGACGTGCAAGGAACGAATCTATCGTTTGGCGTTCGCTTTGTGTTATCTTCTTGAATGGAACCATAGAAATTAAGAATTAATAATTCAAAATTCAGAATTGGTTGCGCATGAATGTTTGTTTTAAACGAAAAAAATTACGTATCTGTAATCTGATTTATGATAATTATAATGCACCTTCGGTGCAGTTTTTGCACGAATTGTCACCAATTGGCCACGAATTGTCAAAAATATTTAATGATAATTCGTGTTTAATTAATGATAATTCGTGTTAAAAATTTCGTTTCTATACATCGCGTGACTTCATTCTGAATTTATTTGATTTTACCTTTACATGGATTATTTTACGGCACAAAGATAGTTATTTTGAATGACAGAAGAAATAATCCGTCAAATCTTTGTACTTTTGCACTCGTTAAGTAACAATCCAAACTTAAAAATAACCATGCGTAAATTTCTAACAATTTCGGTTTTATACCTTCTTTCCGCTCTCGGCATGAACGCTCAGAGCGTGATTGACCTTGCCGGCGAATGGCAGTTCCAGATTGATAGGGACAATAGGGGAGAGGCGGAAGGATGGTTCAGCAAGGACTATAAGTTCAATGACAGGATTACGCTTCCTGCATCTATGCCTCAGAGGTTGAAGGGCGATGACATTAGTGTCAATACAAAGTGGATCGGCTCGCTCTACGACTCCAGCTATTTCTTCAATCCTTATATGAAGAAATATCGTAAGCCGGGTAAGGACATGAAGCTTCAGTTCTTCCTCACTCCTGACAAGCATTATGTGGGTAAGGCTTGGTACAAGCGTACCGTACACGTGAGCCAAGATGCTCTCTATACTCTTTACCTTGAACGTCCGCACATCGTCTCAGAGGTATGGGTGAACGGAACTAAGTTGCAGGATTTCCGTAACTCACTCTGTGTTCCTCATGTATATGACATTCCAAAGGGTGTACTCAAACAGGGTGATAACACTATTGCAATTTGTGTGAACAACGACCCTGAAACTGTCAAGGTGGGACAGGATTCCCACTCTGTTACCGACCAGACACAAGGCAACTGGAACGGTATTGTGGGTAAGATGGAACTTCGCCCTCTTAGTCATATTGACAACTGCAAGGTTTATACGGACATAGATGCCAAGAATGCTCGTGTGCGTCTTACCCTTCGTCCGCTTGCGTCAAAGGAAACTGCGATTGTAACATTGAAAGCTGAGGCTTTCAACACGGATGCAAAACACTGTGTCATGTCAAAGCCAGTAGAGGTAGCACTCACTGGTGCAGAAGTGGTGGAAAAAGACATTGTGCTTGAGATGGGAGACAGTATGCTCTTGTGGGATGAGTTCAATCCTCAGCTTTATCGCCTCTATGTGGATGTGAAGACAAAGACGGGTGCTTCATCTGCCGAGACAGTGTTCGGTATGCGTAAGATTGAGGTTAAGGATAAGATGTTCTATCTTAATAATAGGATGATTCAGCTTCGCGGAACGGTGGAGAACTGCGATTTCCCTAACACTGGTTATGCGCCTATGGACGTGGAGTCATGGGTAAAACTGTTCAAGCGCATGAAGAGTTTCGGTCTTAACCACGTACGTTTCCATTCATATTGTCCTCCAGAGGCGGCTTTCCTTGCTGCCGACATGACTGGTTTCTACATCCAGCCAGAAGGCCCTTCATGGCCAAATCATGGTGTGAAGCTCGGTCGTGGTGAGTTTATTGATACTTACCTCGATGCTGAGGTGAAGGCTATTTGTGATACCTATGGCAATCATCCTTCATTTACGTTCATGGCGTTCGGTAATGAACCTGCTGGCAACTGGGTGAAGTGGTCGGGAGATAAGGTGGAGAAGTTCAAGGAGTACGACCCGCGTCATCTCTATCCTGGATTCAGTGTTGGCGGTGGATGGGCATGGCAACCAAAGAGTGAGTTTGCCGTAAAGGCTGGTGCGCGTGGCTTAAACGAGTGGGTAAAGAAAGCTCCAGAGGCAACCGTCAATTTCCGCAATAACATCACAATGTACAATGGCAAGGATATGCCAAACACGCCAATCAACATTCCTTACGTGTCACATGAGACAGGTCAGTGGTGTGCTTTCCCTAACTTTGACGAGATAGGTAAATACACAGGTGTGAATAAAGCAAAGAACTTCGAGATATTTCGTGACATACTTAATGATAACGGTATGGGCTCCCGTGCGCATGACTTTATGATGGCGAGTGGTAAGCTTCAGGCACTTTGCTACAAGGCAGAGGTTGAGCGTACGCTCCGTACGCCTAATTATGCTGGATTCCAACTTCTCTCACTCAATGACTATTCGGGTCAGGGAACGGCTCTCGTGGGTGTTACCGACGTGTTCTTTGATGATAAGGGCTATATTACCGACAAGGAATTCCGTGAGTTCTGTTCGCCAATCGTGCCGCTTGCACGCATTCCTAAGTTCACTTATCAAAATGATGAGGTCTTTGTAGCAGGAATAGAGGTAAACCAATTCTCTGACCATGACTTGAAATCAGTAAGCGTACATACTGCTATCTATAAAGCCTCCAAGAACCAATCTGATCGGGCAACATGTGAATATGGTGAGTTGCTTTCAGAAGCAGATTTGGATGTTACGGATATTCCTGTGGGGGCAAATAACGATGTCGGTTTCGTTTCATACAAACTTAGCCAGATTAAGGAACCTTCAAAGCTCACGCTTGTCATCACAATCCCTGGCACTGAAGCTCGTAACCATTGGGATATCTGGGTTTATCCTAAGATGCACACGGAGTTCTCTGTTCGTGACCTTGAAAATGCTGGTCCTGATGGTTATGCTTACATGAGTCTTTCTGCAAAGAAGAAGAACAAGATAATTGCGCGTAAGAGGAGCTTGGCATTAAACGGTACTGACAAGGTAAAGGACGGCAAGCGTAAGGGTTCGCTCTGGATTGATGACATCTACCTTACGGATTCGCTTGATGCACAGGCTCAGAAGGTGCTTGACAAGGGCGGTAAGGTTCTCATCTGTGCAGCAGGCAAGGTGACATACGGCAAAGAGGTTGTGCAGCAGTTCACTCCTGTATTCTGGAACACTTCATGGTTCAAGATGCGTCCTCCTCACACTACAGGTATTTATGTTGAGAACACTCATAGCATCTTCGACCTCTTCCCAACGGATTACCACTCTGACCTCCAGTGGTGGGAACTTGTAAACCGTGCTCAGGTGATGCAATTCACGGATTTCCCAAGGGATTTCCAACCACTCGTGCAGAGCATTGATACATGGTTTGTCTCTCGTAAGATAGGAATGCTCTTTGAGGCAAACGTGGGTAAGGGTCGCCTTGTGATGACAACCATGGACATCACATCTGCCCTCGACAAGCGACATGTGGCACGTCAGATGCGTCTGTCAATTCTCAACTACATGCGTTCCGACAAGTTCCGTCCGGCGTGGACGATTGATAGGGAGCGTATCTCTGACCTCTTCACTAAGGTTGCAGGTGAAGTGAATATGTTTACCAATGACAGCCCAGACGAGCTGAAACCAAAACTGAAATAAAATAATTTATGGTAGTGCTGTGTATGGTACTACCACAAAAAGAATAAAGCCTCCTGACGGATTCGTCAGGAGGTTTTTTTTCAATGTGTGTGAATGTGATTATTCACCTGGGTTGATAGCACCAGCTGGACAAGCATCTGCACAAGTTCCGCAGTCAACACAAGCGTTTGCATCAATTACATACTTGCTATCGCCTTCAGAGATAGCACCTGATGGACACTCACCTGCACAAGTTCCACACATTACACAATCGTCACTAATTACGTAAGCCATAATGTTTAGTTTTTTTTATTATTAATGTTTATTCTGTCTTTAATCTCTACACCTTATATATAAGGTATGTTTTGACGCATCGTAGTTCTTCGTCAGACATTGCAAAGGTATGAAAGATTATTCAACTGTACAAGAAAAAACAGTATAAATAATACCTACATTTTGCATTTAGTGATGTTGTAATACTCACAAATGAGTATTTCTACATTACATTGTGCTTATCATGCTTTTAAACGTGTATCTTCCTTTGTGCATAAAGCAACTTGCTTTTCCCCATCACTTTGTTGTCCTTTTTAGGTGATAAGTTAACCAAATGGTAGTGTATTTTGGAAATGCAAGAAATTTATTTTATTTTTCGTTCAAAAACTATCAAATTTTATGTTATTAATTCAATAAAATCTCTTAACTTTGCACTCGCTTTTGGAAGTAAACTCTTCTGAGAGCATTTGTTCACTATATTTTATTCATTCATTCCCGACTCCTCCGGTGATAGATTCATAGGGGGGTCGATTTTTTTTAAAGAGATACCATGTGAAAACAAGTAATTCCAACCTGTACTGTTTTGTGTGTTATTGTAAAGAAAAACAGAAACGAGTGGGCCTTCATTCACTTATCTCCTTTTATGACATGAAGTGTGATTTATGCAACAATCATTCACTTCTGTTCTAATACCGTTATAAGCTGTTGGGGGACATTTTGTGTAAAATCTATTTCTTTATGTATGTTTTGTGGAAATATCAAAATGATTTTTCCGATATAAATGACGTATCATCACATTAAAAGATATGTAAACATACTATATCATTCCGTTACGGGTTTTTATTGAGAAAAATCTTCAAACATTTCATTTACGCTCGATTTGGTGTTTTGCACTTGTATTTTTGTATTAATAATGTAATAATATTCCTAAATGTGCATTTATAATGCAAGTAAAATCCATAAAACGCGCTAAAAATGTAAATTTTGTGTGTTTATTTTGAAAATTGACGTTTTTTAGTGTTTTTTTGACAATTTATCACGGTTTGGCTTTAATTTTGTCTCAATTGATAGCGTGAAATGATATATGGACAAAAAGCTGTCAAAAATATGAACGCCGTAACGCAAAAAAGATTTACCTTTGCAACGTCAAAACAAAACAATGACGTTTCACTAAATTGCAAATAAAACTTTTCAAAATATAAATGTTCATTACTTTCTTGTTCAAGTTCATCTTCCCTAATTGGTTTTTCTTGTTCATTTATAACTTAGGGGCTATAAATTAATTGTTCAAAAAAATTCCCGTAGCAATGGTTAATCCATTAAAATTAAAAAAATGTTCAGATTCGTTCCCAAAAAAGTTTAAATGTTCATTTTTTTCCCGAAAAGGTCTTCTGTAGTGAGTTACAGAAGACCTTTTTCGTTTGTTCTATCCCTATTTCCTCTTTAAGGATGAATATAGCTAAAAAGAGCGGAAACAATCCAACCGTAGGTTAAATCATTTCCGCTATTCGTATAACAATAGTCAGCTCACTTCTGTTGGCCACCGTTCAATGAGTGTAGCTATCCGCATGTTAGCCTCTGTTAACTTTGCTTGAATAAAGGTCACTTTTCGTATGTGAACACTTTTATACCATCATATGTGAAGATGTGAAGAGCAACGGAATCAAAACGTTCATCAGTTTCGTAGTGACTCTCATCCATTGGTGCACTCATGTATTGCTTTTGTGAGTATCCCTCCTGTTCTTCCTCTGCTTTCCAATGGAAAAGAGTGAGGTGCATTGTTTTCTTTTGTGTGAGAGGGTTGATGGAAATACTGTCCTTGACGAAGTCGAAAGCGTGTTCCTTGATGCCGCTCATCTTACAGGCTACGATGGCGTTGATGTAGTGGCGTGCCTTATACACGGTGACAATATTCACGGGGTTCTTGTAATAAACCTCTGGCTTGTAGAATTTTCTTGGCGTGGGAGCAAAACACTGAGCAGGGTATATGCTGTATATGGTGACGTACGAACTGTCGGCAGCTATTTCCAACTGACCGTAGCAACGTATGATGGTGTCTGCCGCCTGTGCCTTGACCGTGTGCCCTTCGTTGAGCGGGAATGTCCTTCCGTTGTCGAGGGTGATGGTCTGTACTGCGGTGTCAGCATCTATATACACATCGAAGAAATCAGCCCTGAGACGTGGAAAGGCTTGTTCCTCGTCCTTGTTGCAAGCAAAGAAGGTAAGTGCCGTCATGATAGCAATGATGCCTAACTTGACTTTATTGAAACAATGTTTGCTCATATTGTTTTTTGTTAGTTTTTGAACGAGTGGATAGGAGCTGGTATGCGTCCTCCACGATTGACGAAACGCTCGCTTGAGAATGTGTTGACTGGCATGATAGGCGCATAGCCGAGAAGTCCTCCGAACTCTACTGTTTCGCCAATGCTCTTACCTACGACAGGTATGATACGCACGGCTGTGGTCTTCTGGTTCACCATACCTATGGCACTCTCGTCAGCTATTATGCCAGCGATGGTAGTGGCTGGTGTGTCGCCAGGGATGGCAATCATGTCGAGACCTACGGAGCATACGCAAGTCATTGCCTCCAGCTTCTCGATGGTGAGTGCGCCTGCCTCCACGGCATCAATCATGCCTTGGTCTTCGCTCACTGGGATGAATGCACCTGAAAGGCCTCCCACGTATGAGCTTGCCATCACGCCGCCCTTCTTCACTTGGTCGTTGAGCATGGCAAGAGCTGCTGTTGTACCAGGAGCGCCAGGGTGCTCAACACCGATGCACTTGAGAATGTCTGCCACGGAGTCGCCGATGGCAGGCGTTGGTGCAAGTGATAGGTCGATGATGCCGAATGGGATACCGAGTCGCTTGCTTGCTTCCTGTGCCACGAGTTGTCCTACACGCGTAATCTTGAAGGCTGTCTTCTTTATTGTCTCGCAAAGCACCTCGAAGTTGGCATTGCTGCCGTTCTCAGCCATTGCGTTCTTGTCCATCTGTTCGAGGGCATACTTTACCACACCAGGACCGCTTACGCCCACGTTGATTATGGCATCTGCCTCGCTCACTCCGTGGAAGGCTCCAGCCATGAATGGGTTGTCATCAGGAGCGTTGCAGAGCACAACGAGCTTGGCACATCCGAGTGAGTCGTTTGCCTTTGTCTGTTCTGCTGTGTCCTTTATGATATCACCCATGAGGCGTACAGCATCCATGTTGATGCCTGTCTTTGTACTACCCACGTTGATGCTTGAACAGATGCGTTCGGTACAAGCCATTGCCATTGGTATGGAACGGATGAGAAGTTCGTCACTCTCTGTCATACCCTTGCTCACGATAGCGCTGTAGCCGCCGAGAAAATTGACGCCAACCTCCTTGGCTGCCTTGTCGAGTGTCTTCGCCACCTTTACATAGTCGCCAGGAATCTTGCAGCAAGAGCCGCACACGAGTGATATTGGTGTGATACTTATGCGCTTGTTGACGATAGGCACACCAAATTCCTTGGCAATATCCTCGCCTGTCTTCACGAGGTTCTTGGCGAGAGTTGTTATTTTCTTGTAAATCTTCTCGCAAGTGACATCAAGGTCTGTGTCGGCACAGTCAAGAAGACTGATACCCATTGTTATTGTTCGGACGTCAAGATTCTCCTGCTCAATCATCTTGTTCGTCTCGAACACTTCGGACATATTTATCATACTATTGTGGTTGCTCGGTTGGAAGTTATGGTGTCAGGAAGTTAAGATGTAAGGCTTTTGAAATTTGAGATTACCATCCCTTTTTTCATCCTCAATGACTCCTTAACATTCCTCAACTATATAACTCCTCACTCAACTTTTACCTTTTAACTTATAACTTTTAATTTCTGATTCAACGACGGTTGAATCAGATTCTGTGCATCTTGTTAAAAATATCCTCAAGCTGAACTTTGACCTGTACGCCTGTGTCAGCGCCAATCTTTGCAAGCTCATCGTTGATGACATCAAAAGGCTTGACCGACTTGGTCATATCAACAATCATCATCATGTTGAAAAATTCCTGTACGATTGTCTGTGAGATATCGAGAATGTTTATTTGGTTATCGGCAAGGTAAGTACATACCTTAGCGATAATTCCTACAGTGTCTTTGCCTACCACTGTGATAATTGCTCTTGTCATATTGTAATGTTTAATTTTATTTTCTGCAAAAGTACTCAATAATCTCGGATTGTCAAAATCTTTTGGTGGCTGAATGACGTTTCGGATTTACGACTTGCACGTAATTTGGCGTTTTCATGGCAAAAATAATTGTTACTACTTTTTGCAACTGTTGCATGTGTCAGAAATCCTCCGTATCTTTGCGGTTGCCAAAAAGCAATAATAAGAATCAAAGACATGAAATTAAGCTCACTTTTAAGTATTCCTAAGACTGTGTATTTCAACTTTAGGTATCTGCCTTTTCGACAGGCAGTAAAATTGCCTATATGTTTTCATTATAGCACCAAGATAGTGATAAAAGGACACCGTCGTGGATGCATACAATTCGAGTGCCCCATACATTTCGGAATGGTGCAGTATGGATTCAATACGGTGCACGTGTGCGACTGTTACAAGACGCTTTTTCAGATAGATGATGGAGGTAAGGTGTATTTCCGTGGAAGTGCACTCATAGGTAGAGGAAGCAAGTTTCATGTGGGAGGTAATGGGGTTCTTACCATTGGCGATAACTTCATTATCTCCGCTCAGTCGGTTCTCAACTGTTACAAGTCAATTACATTTGGAAACGATATTCAGTTCGGATGGGATTGTCTCGTGATGGATAGCGATACCCATATTCTCTACGACACGGAAGGTAAGGTGATGAATTGTGACAAACCAATCACTTTCGGCAATAAGGTGTGGATAGCGTGCAAAGCCACTATCTTTAAAGGCTCGGTCATTCCTGATAACTGCGTCATCGGTGCAGGTACTATGATTACCGGTCAGAAATTTGAATCTAACTCTGTCATTGCTGGTAATCCACCACGTAAGGTCAAGGAACTTGGCGGATGGAAGATATGATGGCAACAAAATGCATACAAAAAGAAAAGGATATATATCTGACAAATGGCAGATATATATCCTTTTTAAGTTATGAGTTCAGAATTATGAGTTGTAAGTAAAGCTGTGTCTGTTATTATCTACGAGCATATAATTCATAAATCACAACTCACGACCCATAATTCACTTGATTTCTTCAAAGCTAACGTATTCGCCTTCGTCTGCCGCAAACACCTTCTCGCCCTTCTGGTGATGATGACTCTCTGTTGATGATGTTGACGACGATGCAGAAGTAGCATCACCATATACACCAGATGTATTTGAAGTTCTATAGTATTGCCTGTTGCGACCTCCAAAGTTCTTAGGTTTCTTTCCAGTAAGGATGTACCAAAGATTCGCGAAACCACCAACAACCTTACTCAAGAGGTGTGCAATAATTGCAACACCAAAGATGATTATAGCGAGGACGAATATAAAGAATGCAAAGAAAACTGCCCACATACGTATTGTCTGTATTTCGTTAATAACTTTTCTGTGCTGTTTGGCAAATAACGTGCCAAATGGAAAAGTTATGACATCATGTCAGTGGTTTAATTTTTGCCAATCATTCCGTAGAACACTTCCTTCATTGGCGCCGCTAAGCCTATTGCAACGTACAAGCCAATGCATCCAGCAATACCCTTTGATACAGTTTGCCATGTATTGTCATCTGACATACCAATTACAGCAGAGACAGCAAGGATGATGACGCAAAGGATAAGGAAGATATACTTTATCTTGTTGTCTGCCCAAGAATAGTTTTTGAACTTAAGCGCAAACATTGGTACTTCGCATACAAGTAGCCAGCAAGCAAGAAGCTCAAATGCAAGAAGGAATGGAGCATTGAAATGAGGAGAAGTAAGGAAACTCTCGCTACTTGAAATCAATGCTGCCCAGAATATTGCATTTGCAGGAGTAGGTACTCCTATAAATCCCATGTGCTGACGCTCGTCAATATTGAACTTTGCAAGTCGAAGAGCAGAGAATGCCGCAATAAGGAATCCTGTGAATGGCATAACTGTGAACCAGAACTTAGTGTAAAGCAACTCTGGATAACACACCTTAGTATATAAGGTGAATAGTAATGCAGAAGGTGCAACACCAAACGTAACAACATCAGCAAGTGAGTCCAACTCAAGTCCCATCTTTCCGCTTACTCCGAGTGCACGTGCAGTAAGACCATCGAAAAAGTCAAAGAATGCACCAAGGAGAATGAACAAGAATGTTGTTGCTGGGTGATTATGAAAAGCAGCACCAGTTGCTATGCAACCACAGATGAGGTTGCAGCAAGTAATCATATTTGGAATATGTTTCTTCATAATGATTATCGTCGATTGTAGTATGACAATATATCAAGCAGAGATATCGGGTTACTTATCCTGACCTTCGCTCTCTCCGCCCTTAAGAATAGCAAGAACAGTCTCATCTCCAACAGTAGCCTGTCCCATCTGCACCTTAATCTCAGTACCGAGTGGCAGATAAACATCAACACGTGAGCCAAGCTTGATGAATCCCATGTGGTCGTCAATGAAGCATTCCTCACCTTCCTTTGAATAAGTGACGATACGACGAGCCATTGCACCTGCTATCTGAC
>CAMOVB010000057.1:0-14413 GCA_946626925.1 uncultured Prevotellaceae bacterium | reverse complement strand
TGATGAATACAGATGTCGATTCTCTTTTTGAAAACGAAGGATTAATGAAAGAATGACGTCTGGCATTTTGACAAAAAAGAAATAATCAATCAAACAAATACAAACTAAACTATTTTTACATGAAAGGAAAGAATCTTTTTTCATTGAGTCTTCTTTTGTGTGCCGTGTCGGTTAATGCACAGAAGGTTCCTGTATGGAACGACCCTGTGGTTAATCAGGTAAACAGGAAGGCTGACGTATCAGACTATTTTGCTTACGAAAATGAAAATCTTGCTAAGAATGGCGTAAGCCCTGTGGCTAATGCCAAGAAGAACTCTGCACGCTTTTTCTCTCTCGAGGGCAACTGGAAGTTCCATTGGGTAGAGAGTGCTAACGAGCGTCTCAAGGACTACTACTCTTACAAGGTAGATGACTCTAAGTGGGGAACCATGCCTGTTCCTGGTATGTGGGAACTCAACGGCTATGGTGACGCAATATACGTGAACAACCATTACGCATGGCGTAGCGACTGGGTGGGCGTGCCTCCTACAGTTCAGGACAAGGGCAACCACGTGGGTGCTTACCGTCGTACATTCACTATCCCTGCCGACTGGAAGGGACAGAATATCTACATGCACATCGGTTCGGCTACATCTAACGTAGAGGTCTATATCAACGGAAAGTACGTTGGTTACTCAGAGGACTCTAAGGTGGCTGCCGAGTTTGATGTAACCAAGTTCCTCGTTCCTGGTAAGGAAAACCTTATCGCCATGCAGATTATGCGTTGGTGCGATGGCTCATGGAACGAGGATCAGGACTTCTGGCGTCTTTGCGGTATTGCACGCGAGGCTTACCTCTACTCTCGTCCAAAGGTACATATTGAGGATTTATTCATCACACCTGACCTTACAAACAGCTATAAGGACGGTAAGCTCAATATCCGTCTTACTGCTCCTGCAGCCAAGGGCAAGAAGTTTGCAGTCAAGCTCCTCGACCCTAAGGGTAAGGACGTTACTCCTAAGACAGATGCTCTCTTCATCGGTAAGGACGGTAAGGCAGAGGCAAACCTCAGCCTTTCTAATCCAGAGAAGTGGACAGCAGAGACACCAGCTCTCTATACACTCTACGTTTCTCTCTACGATGGCGACAAGCTTCTTGAGGTTATCCCACAGCGAGTAGGATTCCGTAAGATTGAAATCAAGAATGCACAGCTTCTTGTCAACGGACAGCCAGTCCTCATCAAGGGTGCTGACCGTCACGAGCTTGACCCTGATGGTGGTTACGTAGTAAGCGTTGACCGTATGATTCAGGATATCAAGGTGCTCAAGCAGCTCAACTGTAATGCAGTACGTACATGCCACTATCCAGACGACCCACGTTGGTACGACCTCTGTGACGAGTATGGTATCTATCTCACAGCAGAGTCAAATATCGAGTCTCACGGAATGGGTTACGGCAAGGAGTCACTCTCTAAGGACGACCGTTTCAACTTCATGCACGTAGAGCGTCAGAAGCACAATCTCTGCGTTCTCAAGAATCACCCATCAATCATCGTATGGTCACTCGGTAACGAGTCAGGTTACGGCAAGAACTTCGAGGATGCCTACGACTGGGTTAAGTCTTACGACTCTTCACGTCCATGCCAGTATGAGCAGGCAGGAACAAACGGAAAGACAGACATCTACTGTCCTATGTACGCAGATTATGCTTGGTCAGAGAAATATACACAGACAGGCAACCCACGTCCGCTCATCCAGTGTGAGTACTGCCACACTATGGGTAACTCTGGTGGTGGCTTGAAGGAATACTGGGATCTTGTCCGCAAGTACCCTAACTATCAGGGTGGCTACGTATGGGATTTCGTTGACCAGGGCTTCCGTGGAAAGAGCAAGATTACAGGCAAGCAGATTTGGACTTACGGTGGCGACTACGGTCGTTTCCCAGCAAGTGACAACAACTTCAACTGTAACGGTATGATTTCACCTGACCGTGAACCTAATCCACATGCTTACGAAATCAAGTATTGCTACCAGAACCTCTGGACAACTCTCAAGGACGCCAAGGCAGGTGCTTTCGAGGTATATAATGAGAATTTCTTCGCTCCTGTTAAGGAGACAACTCTCAACTACACTCTCCTTGCTGACGGTAAGGCTGTTGCACGTGGTACAAAGAACGTGAACGGTATTGCTCCACAGGGACGTCAGAACGTCACAATCGGTGAGGTTGCTGAGGCTCTCAAGAATGACGCATACAAGGGTAAGGAACTTATTCTCCGTGTAGAGTATGCTCTTACTGCCAACACTCAGCTCCAGAAGAAGGGTGAGGTTGTTGCTCACGAGGAGTTCGTTCTCTCTGACTACGCATACCCAACAGTTGAGGCTATCACAGCTCAGCCAGTTGTTGATAAGAAGGCTAAGACACAGCCAGCATCCGTTTCACTCGACAACCGTGAGGTTTATGCTGTCCTTTCTGCTAACGGAATGTCTGTAACATTCAGCAAGTGGTCAGGATACATCTCTTACATCGATGTAGATGGAAAGCAGATGACTATGGATGATGCAGAAATCGTTCCAAACTTCTGGCGTGCTCCAACTGATAACGACTACGGTGCAGGAATGCATAACCGTCTTCGTGCATGGGAGAACCCACACCTCAACAAGAAGTCATTCGACATCAAGCTTGACGGTGTGAATGGAGTAGCAACAGCAGAGTACGAGATTCGTGGTCTTGATGCTACACTCCGCCTCACATACACTATGACACCAGCAGGCAAGCTCGTAGTTACTCAGGCTCTCACAGTCAATCCAGATGCAAAGGAAAAGCCACAGATGCTCCGCTTCGGTATGAATCTCCGTTTGCAGAAGCAGTTCTCTAACATCCAGTACTATGGTGAAGGACCAGGCGAGAACTACATCGACCGTAACAACGCTACACTCCTCGGAGTATGGAATCAGACAGTCTCTGACCAGTACTGGGGATATGTTCGTCCACAGGAGTCAGGAACAAAGACAGGTGTACGTTACTGGCAGATGACAGACAAGAATGGTCTTGGTCTCCGCTTTGAGGGAACAGCTGCACTCGAGTGTCAGGCACTTCCTTACACAGTCAAGGATCTCCAGCCAACACATGACAAGCAGCAGTGGCACTCAGGCGACCTGATTGAGCGTCCATTCAACGATGTTCACATCTCTGCCCGCTCTATGGGTATGGGTTGTGTCAACTCATGGGGCGCATGGCCACGTGACGAGTATCAGATGAAGTGGAAGAACTACGAATACACTTACATCATCTCACCAGTGAAGTAACTCTCCGATGAAATGAATATACATACAAAAGGAGAATGTGCCAGATTCGGCACATTCTCCTTTTTATTTTATCAATGTATCACCTTGGGTGCCATCTTGAGTGTCATCTTGAGTGCCATCCTTTGAAGCATAACTATGGCGTTAGTCATATCTAAGTATGCTGTTTACGAATGCTAATCATACTGTTTAGGATGCGTAAGTATGGAGTTTGTGAAATGTGAAGCCATAGAGTAGGGACGTAATAATGCAAAGCTAATGCGGAAAAATCCCATAATTCCTTTGTGAGTAAGAATAAAAAGATGTAACTTTGCAAGTGCAATCCGTTCCATCATGATGGAATGAGAAAGCAGACATATTGGTAAATACGAATTAAACGTATTCAATTCTTGAAGGTTCTGTTTTCAAAATAACCCGACCAGTTAAAAAAGCAAATGAACTAACAAGGAAAGTGTTACGCTTTTTTAAATGGAGAACTTGAAGTAAAATGAATAAACACGTTAGGATAGGAACACACTAAAGTATTCTACTGGCAATCATTTATCTTATATTTAGACAAATAATAGCATTCTTATCATGAACAACTACAATTTTATTGAAGACGAAAAACTGTTACTAAAAACCATTTACAGAAGTCAATGTGAATATGGCACATTTACACGAGCTGGAATTCTTAATATAACATTAGATTTGATTGTCTTAGACAAAGTATTGAATCTAAAAAACAGTTACGTTCACTAACGATAGGTTAACCATAGAAAAAGCAAAGGATACAATGACAGTAAAGGTTTTGAATAAAGAAGTAAAATAATAGAACTAAAAAGGTGTCAAGTATTTGCACTCTTGACACCTCCTAAAAAACGTAACAGATGACTGTTTTTTACAAAAAATATTGATTCACATAACAAAAACGCAGAAATACACACTTAAATATCATATTTCTCTAAGTAACATATCATCTAAGTAGTTTTGTCTTTTGTTGTGTAAATTCTTCTTCAGTTATTATTCCTTGTTGTTTTAAGTCTGCTAATTTTTTTATCTCATCCGCTATAGAAGTAGAATTGTCATGTTCAACATTCTTGTTAGAATTCACCACATCAAGCAAAATAGAATAAAGCGGAGACAACATTGCCTCTGCAACCCGTGGAGGTGCAATTCTAACTACAGATTTAGCACTATCACTTGTCCTGATAATAATCATCTTTTTTTTCGGATTCGTTATAGTTTGCGTACTAACATTCTTTGTAGCAGTACTCGCACCAATAGCAGCTCCAAGGCCTCCTGCAACAATACCTCCAATAGTAGTCCTAGCAAATAAACTTCCATTATCAGTTTCAACACTTCCTTTCGTCCACGTGGATTGTTTTCCATTTTCTTCTAAACTAACAGATATAATAGAACTTGTATCCAATAGACATTCTACAATTTCTTTTTCATCGTTAAACAAATTGTCATCTCGACATATATAGTTGAGGCTTTTTATATATATCTTGTTCTGTACCTTATAGTATTCAAACGCCCATTTAAAAATCAACTCTCGGTAATCTGATATGTATTCACGCAGTAAATCATAATCCTCTTTCGTTGGGAAATACATATAACATGGTCCATATGCTTGAAAACGTTTTTCTCTTTCTTCAATGGCACATGCTTTCCCCCATTCTTTTTCTTCAGATTCCTTTTTTATTCGTTCAAACTCTTGCTGTTGGCGTTCTTTTTCTTCTTTTGACGTAAACAAATCCTCACATACGCCTGCCATAAAAAAGCCAAAAGGAATAGCAAGTATTAGCACTATTATTAAAATAAATACATCCATAGAAACAATTTAAATATTGGTTATGTAAAAGTAATTAAGCTCAATGTTTTTTATTTGACATCATAAATAACTTTGAGTTCATCGCATACTTGTTTGTATGCTTCCTCCACGGTCATATCTTTTACCGCTTCATTCTTTCTTGCATTTCTAATGTCGTCATATCCAAACAATTTTATTTGTTTACGTTGCAAAACTACCACTCCATAGTACCAAGGAGCTTTTCCATCTGCGACATCGCATATAGTGGACATATTTGTACGTGACGAATTGTACCATCTTCCTTGTCTTCATAGTCAAACGTACCGAAATTTTCCAGAGAACATCTGACTGCATGAGTAAGATGTTTCTCACGCATGAACATCCAAAGACTTTTCATTCCACCCTGTGCACTCGCCTTTACCTCTATAGGAAGAATAACTTGGCGGTAACTGGATACATAATCCAACTCTGCCAATGAATTCTTTGACTGTCGCTGCCAATAGTACAAATCATGACGGATGTTTGGCGTGCGATAATGCAACAATTCAAGTCCAGCCATCATTTCTGCCATAGACCCCTTATTAACAAGTTCAGAAACTTCACAAGTAAGAATTTGTTCTGTAAGTTCGGAAATGTCACCAGTCGTCATGTTCAGCAGTCGAAGCATAAGTCCCGTGTCTAACAACAGCATCTTACGATAAGATTCATTAGCCTCGCTTCCCAAAGGCAAACCATTGGCTGAAGAATGAGATACTGGTATCAATATACCTGCCTTTGTAAGCATTTCTAATGCTTTCTTAATGCCAGCCGATTTGTAACCACCTCCGACTTCCGTATAAACAAACTTTCGTGTGGCTTGTACAGCTGCACTACGCAATGTGAGACGAAGTAACATTGGATCTATGCTCTTGCGATATTTTGGAAAATCATCTTCGTATGCCATTACAATATCATCCTGTATCTCTTGGCATGCAAGATAGTCATGTGTTTCCACCCATTTTCCGACAACTTCAGGCATTCCGCCAACAAGCATGTATGTTCTCAGCAACCCAACCAGTTTGCTGTGCAGAGGTGATGGCAATGGATTGGATGCATTGGCTTTGTTTCTCTCTTCCAACAGTAATTGTTCGCCATTAGCTATGAGAAACTCGTCAAACGTCATAGGATAGACAAACATCGAATGAATACGTCCAACACCGAATGTTGGCAATTCATCAAGGGCAAATTCCAGCAAGGAACCTGCTGCAACCACATGAAGTTCTGGCATATCCTCCTTGAAGAATCGCAAGGACATAATTGCTTTAGGACACATCTGTATCTCATCAAGAAACAAGAGTGTTTTTCCTGGTTCAATCTTCTGCCCAGTTATAGCCGCAATCTGTGGAACAATTCGATTCACATCAATATCACCGCCCTCGAATAATTCAAGTATTGATGCTTGTTTTTCAAAGTTCACCTCCACAAAATTCCTAAACCTCTTACCCAAATGACGTACTGCTGTTGACTTACCAACTTGACGTGCGCCACGAAGTAAAAGAGGCTTGTGCAATTCCCTTGATGCCCACTCTGTCAAATACGTATCAATATATCTTGCGTAATACATAACAATCAATCATTTAATTTATGCTGCAAAGATACGCAAAGAAATAATCCAAACAAATAATTTGTCGAAAAATGACAAAATCCAAACAAATAATTTGTCGAAAAATGACAAAATCCAAACAAATAATCTGTTTTCTCCCTGTAAGACGTACCTCAATTTGGACTAAAAGAAGCGATTTCAATAAGTGAAAGTTTGCCGTCCAAAGGGTACAAACATAAAAATTCACAAAGTAAACAGAACAACATTCAGAAAAAACAATTTGTCCTCTGCTTTCTCTGCACTCTGTGTTTTAGTGAAACCTAATTTACAATATTGAAAAAGGCATAAACAATACCAAACTCGTATGTTTTTACGTAATTATTCCGCTATATTGCCGTTTTCCTAACACTGTGCCTCCGCTATTTCTCTGCTATTTCTCCGCTATTCTCCGTTCATATAGCGGAGGCATAGCAAAGTCACTACGGACTCATAGCGGAGTCACAACGTTGGAAGAACGTAATCAGAACCTAATTCTGAAGTATTCCAATGATGACTTGAATGCATCTTGTGCAAAAAGACAGGTGTCACGAAGATAGCCATTTGTCGTCCCCCAGTTCTGTATGCCACGATAATAGAATAGACGCAACTCGTCCGTGATGATAAAAGGCACGATGCCACTATGCAGGCATTGCCAGAACATAATCAGACGACCGACACGACCGTTGCCATCTTGAAAAGGATGGATGCGCTCAAATTGAACGTGAAAGTTCAAGATATCATCAAGTGTGACGTTCTTGATTTTATTGTATTCCGTAACAATTTCCTTAACGTGCGTGTGAACATCTTCTGGCTGTACAGTTTCTTCGCCACCCACCTCATTTGCGAGACGTTTATAGTCGCCAACTGCAAACCATGACCTACGACTGTCGGAGGTGTTCTGTTTCAACAATAGATGTAGATGCTTAATGTGCGTTTCGCTTATCTTCTCAGTTGCATGGTCAATGATGTAGTCAACACATCTGAAATGGTTTACAGTTTCAATGATGTCATCCACACGTGTAGCCTCAGTCGTAACACCAAGCGTGTTAGTCTCGAAGATATAACGCGTCTGTTCCTTTGTCAGGCGACTGCCCTCGATATGATTGGAGTTATATGTCAGGTCAATCTGTGTACGATGGTATATTCCACCCTTGAGTCCACACTCCTTCTCCTCACGCATACGTGCCAATAGGGGAGATACATTTACTTTCCCTTTTACTGGCAGTATGGCTTCAGCAGGTATGCTCCATGTCTTACCTGTAAGGAAAGCACCCTGAATCTTTCCTGAAGCACAGTAATTACGGACGGTACGCTCACTTATTCCGTTCCTCTCTGCAAATTGTGCAACTGATATATATTCCATGTTATCGGCAAGCTTTTCGTTAAAACACTATGCAAAAGTACGAATATTTGCCGATATCGGCAAGCTGCAATGATGAAAAATGTCGTCAAACAACCTAATGGTTTGTTTGACGACAAATATTTGTCTTTTATACGGTCTATGCAAAATTAGCGTTTTGCGTTTGCGTGTTACTTTATTAGCACCTTCTTGCCGTTCTTGATGACAATGCCCTTGTAGTCATTGCTTACACGCTGACCAGAGAGATTGTATATGACAGACGAAGTTGATGATGTGGAAACGCTTGGCGCTGCTATTCCTGCAACGGCAACAGGGTCGATGACAACAGCCTTGGTGATCGTGACGCCTGAACCATGTATGTTAAGGCCGAGTTGTGCAATCTGAGTATAGTTCGCCTTTGGGAACGTGAATACCGTCACATGCTTGCTGTTTGCCTTAGTCTTATACACACTGCTTGGATTGAAGTCCGAATTGTAAGTCTTACCATTTACGATGAACTTTGACTTCTCAGACCAGTTGCCATAGTATAGTTGTATGTCATCACCAGAGCTTACAGTCTGAGTGTAGGTCAATTCCAGCTGACACTGCTCGCCAGCGTTTTTGAATACTGCTGCTTCGATATTTATACCATCTCCCCATCCGAGAGCTTTTGTCCCTTCAAAACACGTCACCTTTGCCGGTTGTACGTATATAGGGAACTCTCCCTTGAAGTCTTCTCCGTGATAAGCCTTAGCCATACGTTCCGCAAGGTCGGGTTGATTGAATGCCGGGAATGTACGGTATGTTCCGTCGGTAAGCCCCATCCAATAGAAAGGAGCCATTCCGTTTGCCTTCATCTGTTTCACGAAGTATTCCACGAAGTCAAGCATCAATTCTCTGCGTACATCATAGTCTGTCTTGCCTTCATCAGCATCCACGTTGTTTGTTCCCCACTCGCCAATGATGACAGGAGCACCCTTGGATACAAGGTATGTCTTAAGGTTTTTGATACACTGGTCTATGTTTGACTTGATAGAAGCAAGTGTATTGTTGGCAATGGTTGGATATGTGTGAATCTCGAAGATGATATGGTTTTGCACGTTATCCTCTGGAAGTGCCATCTTCTGTAGAGGTTCTGTGAGGTGAGTGTTCCATGTTCCTTCACCGCTACAGGCACCGTATGTGTTGACTATGAGGTTACGTTGTGCATTGTTGCCACCAGTGGCACGAACGGTATTTACAAAAGACTGTGCATAACTATTGATGGCATCGTATGCCGATTTTGCAATTGTGGCATCGTAACGGTTGGTTGTATTGAATGAGGCAAAGCACCATGAACTCTTGATGTCGAGCATCTCATTGTAAGCCTCAAACAGCAAGTGCCCGTCATAGTCCTTGAACTCCTCTGCGATCTGCATCCACAGATACTCATAGCGTTCCTTTTGATTGTTGTATGTGGCCATGTCAGCCTTAATCCAAGACTTGGAATTATCGCTGTCAGCACCAGTGTCGTGGTGTACATTCACAATACAATACAATCCTGATTCTATCACATAGTCAACGACCTCATGCACACGTGCCATCCAAGCCTCATTCACCTTTCCGTCCTTGTCCATGTGATTGTACCAAGTGACAGGTACACGTATTGCTCCGAAACCAGCGTTCTTCAGCATCTCAAACAGCGGTTTAGTCGTTGGCTTCTGTCCCCAGCAATATTCGGAGTCAAGACCTTGACCACCCCAGTAGGCATCATTTGTCACGTCCGATACCTTCTGTGAGTTTGCATCAAGTGTGTTACCCAGATTCCATCCGAGTCCCATATTCTTGACCACCTCTGTTGCAGTCTCAATATTCTGCGCCTGTACTCCAAGAGAGAGACAGGCAAATATAAGAGCAAGGATGCTCATAAGGTTTCTGATTAGTCTGTTCATTTTTTCAGGTTTATAAGTTTTTGAGTTTTTGAGTTTTTAAGTTCTTAAGTTTTTAAGTTCTTAAGTTTTTAAGTTCTTAAGTTCTTGAGTTTGTTGGTTCTTAAGTTTTTGAGTTTTGTTGAGGCTTTCTTGTGAAAACAAAAAAACTTAAAAACTCACAAACTTAAAAACTTACTATTTCAGATACATTCTATTTATGTCATGTGCAAATTGGTATTTTTTTTATTATGGTGCAAATATACTATATTTTTTTTGCATCATCCACTTCCTTTCTTTTCAAATAATGATATTATGTTATCATGAGTGAAAAATGCCATGTAGCTGTCGCTCTATCACCATCTGTTGCAAGGGCGTTGTAAGGAGAACCTAACGTGCACATTGGACGAATTTAATACGTTTTGGGGGCTTTGTTACGTCATTTTTGCTTTGCTGCTTAACAATTGTAAGTAAAACGATGGGTTTTGCTTAAATTTGTTCAAAAAACTTTGCGGTAATAAAATAATTCGCTAATTTTGCACCTCGTAAAATTCAATATATAACTATGGATAGACTTTACATATTCGACACCACCTTGAGAGACGGTGAGCAGGTTCCAGGATGCCAGCTCAATACGGTCGAGAAGATACAGGTGGCACGCCAGCTTGAGGCTTTGGGCGTGGATGTCATCGAAGCAGGATTTCCTGTGTCAAGTCCAGGCGACTTCAATTCAGTGGTTGAAATCTCTAAGGCTGTTACATGGCCAACCATCTGTGCGCTAACTCGTGCCGTACAGAAGGATATCGATGTTGCCGCTGAAGCCCTAAAGTACGCTAAGCGTGGACGTATCCATACTGGTATCGGAACTTCGGATTCACATATTAAATATAAGTTCAACAGCACTCGTGAGGAAATCATCGAGCGTGCCGTGGCTGCCGTTAAGTATGCCAAGAAGTACGTGGAGGATGTTGAGTTCTATGCAGAGGATGCCGGTCGTACCGACAATGAGTATCTTGCTCGTGTCATTGATGCTGTTACAAAGGCAGGTGCTACAGTATGTAACATTCCTGACACAACAGGTTTCCGTGTGCCTAATGAATATCATGAGAAGATAAAGTATCTCTATGAACACGTGGATGCCTTTGCTGCTGGCAAGTCCATCCTCTCTACTCATTGCCACAATGACCTCGGTATGGCTACAGCTAATACCGTAGCTGGTGTTCTCGGTGGAGCGCGTCAGGTTGAGGTGACTATCAACGGTATTGGTGAGCGTGCTGGTAACACTTCGCTCGAGGAGGTTGCCATGATTTTCAAGACTCACCCAGACCTTGGAATTGAGACAAACATAAACACTACTAAGATATATTCAACAAGCCGAATGGTGAGCAGCCTCATGAATATGCCTGTTCAGCCAAACAAGGCTATCGTAGGTAAGAATGCTTTTGCTCATTCTTCTGGAATACATCAGGATGGTGTGCTCAAGAATGCTTCTACATACGAGATTATGGATCCAAAGGATGTGGGTATCGACGATAATGCTATCGTTCTTACTGCTCGTTCAGGACGTGCTGCCCTCAAGCATCGTCTCCATGTGAACGGTGTGGACATCGAGGGTGAAAAGCTTGACACAATCTATCAGGAGTTCCTTAAGCTTGCTGACCGCAAGAAGGAGGTAACAGATGACGATATCCTCGTACTTGCAGGTGCTGAGCGTGCAGAGGCTCACTCTATCAAGCTCGACTACCTTCAGGTTACAGCAGGTAAGGGTACTCGTAGCGTGGCAAGTATTGGTCTTCAGGTTGCAAATGAGCACTTTGAGGCTGCCGCAAGTGGTAATGGTCCTGTGGATGCTGCCATCAAGGCACTCAAGAGTATCATCAAGCGTGAGATGATTCTCAAGGAGTTCACCATTCAAGCCATCAATAAGGGTTCTGACGACCTTGCCAAGGTTCACCAGACAGTTGAGCACGCTGGTCGTACCTACTATGGCTTTGCAGCCAACACCGACATCGTTACTGCCAGCGTAGAAGCATATATTGATGCAATAAACAAGTTTAAGTAAAAGACCCTCTCCCCATCCCTCCCCCTCTATGGGGAGGGTGACTAATGCAATATCAATCTTGACAAACGCCTATGAGGAGAAACTTCCAAACTGCAAGTTGCGATAGGTATGGTATCCTAAAGGATTTTGCAAAAAAGAATAGACAAAATCAAACTGATGCAGAACTTTTTCTTTGGTTACATATTAAAGGAAAAGGTTTGGGAGTGGAATTCAAGAGACAACATGTGATTGGAGATTTTATTGCTGATTTTGTTTGTCTTGAAAAAGGACTTATAATTGAGGTCGATGGTGGTTACCATTATCAAGATGAACAAATAGAATACGATGCCTATAGGACGGAGTGTCTTGAAGGACAAGGCTTTCGTGTCATTAGATTTAGTAATGAGGAGGTCTTGATGAATATTAAACAAGTAATAACAGAAATCAAACAAACATTATATGAGTAATATAAATTGTAAATCATGCGCCAGCCCTCTCCCCATAGAGGGGGAGATGCCCGTAGGGCAGAGAGGGTCAACACTTTTCGACAAAATTTGGGACGCTCACGTTGTTCAGAATGTGGAGGATGGTCCTACCCAATTATACATTGATCGCCTCTATGCTCATGAGGTGACATCGCCACAGGCATTCGACACTCTCCGAGACAAGGGTATCAAGGCTTTCCGTCCTGACCATGTAGTGGCTATGCCTGACCACAACACTCCATCTGACCAGCAGGAGCGTATTGACGACCCTGTAGGACGCAAGCAGGTGGAGACCCTTGCTAAGAACTGTGCCGAGTTCGGCATCAAGCACTTCGCAATGGGTACTAAGGATAATGGTATCATCCACGTGGTAGGTCCAGAGAAGGCTCTCTCTCTTCCAGGCATGACTATCGTATGTGGTGACTCCCATACTTCTACTCATGGTGCCGTAGGTGCCATTGCAATGGGTATTGGTACAAGTGAGGTGGCACAGGTGCTCGCTTCACAGTGTATCCTCCAGTCTAAGCCTAAGACTATGCGTATCAACATCGAAGGTACTCTTCCTGAAAAGACTACCGCTAAGGATGTTGCCCTCTATATCATGGCTCAGATGACTACATCAGGTGCAACTGGTTATGCAGTTGAGTATGCTGGTAGTGCCATCCGTAATATGTCAATGGAAGGACGTCTCACACTCTCTAATCTCTCTATCGAGATGGGTAGTCGTGCAGGACTCATTGCTCCAGACGAGACAACATTTGCCTACCTCAAGGGACGTGAGTATGCTCCTAAGGGTGCAGAGTGGGATAAGGCAGTAGAGAAGTGGAAGCAACTCTATAGCGACCCAGATGCCAAGTTTGACAAGGAAGTTACTTTCCGTGCCGAGGATATCACTCCTCGTATCACATACGGAACAAATCCTGGTGCTGGTATTGCTATCGACGAGTGCATCCCAACGCTTGACCAGATTTCTGAGCAGGACAAGGGCCAGTTCCTCTCTATGCTTGACTATATGCAGTTCAAGCCAGGACAGAAACTTGAGGGCACACCTGTTGACTATGTCTTCCTTGGTGCTTGTACCAATGGTCGTATCGAAGACTTCCGTGCCTTTGCATCTGTTGTCAAGGGTAAGAAGAAGGCAGACAACGTGGTTGCATGGATTGTTCCTGGTTCATGGCTCGTGCGTCAGCAGGTAATTGACGAGGGTATTGACAAGATACTTGAAGAGGCAGGTTTCGAGCTTCGTCTTCCATCTTGTTCTTCATGTCTTGCAATGAATCCAGACAAAGTTCCTGCTGGTAAGTTGGCTATCTCAACAAGTAACCGTAACTTCGTAGGTCGTCAGGGACCTGGTGCACGTACCGTCCTTGCTTCACCTCTCGTAGTGGCAGCGTCAGCAATCAAAGGAGTTATTACGGATCCAAGAAAGATATAAGGCCCCCCATCCCCCGAAGGGGGCGGCCTCCGGGTCGTGTTTGTATCGGGGAAATAGTTGATATATATGTATGTGATATGTATCAATTATCAATTGTCAATTATCAATTATTAAGGTCATCCCCCCCAGTTCCGGATGGCCGCCGAAAGAGTTTTGAGTTGTAAGTTTTGGGATAAATGTTTTAACTTTTAACTTTTAATTTTTAACTCCGAAGGTCGGGGGGCTTGATATGAAAGAAAAATTTGATATAATCCAGTCAACTTGTATTCCAATCGAGATTGACAACAACAATACAGATAACATCATTCCTGCACGTTATCTTGCGTTCACTACACGTGATCCTAAGTTCTATGGCGAGGCGTTCATGCACGACCTTCGCTATGATGCTAACGATCAGCCTGTCGCTGACTTCGTGATGAACAAGCCTGAGTTCTCTGAGGCACCTCGTAAGGGTGTACACGAGATTATTGTCGGTGGTCAGAACTGGGGTTCTGGTTCAAGCCGTGAAC
>CAMOVB010000056.1:0-14800 GCA_946626925.1 uncultured Prevotellaceae bacterium | reverse complement strand
ATTACGGACTTGCACGTGATGGCAAAGGTGATGAAGTTGTTGACAAGTATATGGCACACCTATACAGGAAAACAGGTTTCCATCGTTACTCAGACGTGCGTGGCGAGTTTATGGCAGAAATAGCAGGTATAGAGCCTACAGGTCATCTTCTTCTCCGTTTCGATAACGGCAATGTCGTGAGATACGAGTTTAAGGAAGTTTCATTTATATTGAACAGATAACAGACATGGTTAGTCCAAAGAACATACATATTGCGGATTACAATTATCCGCTTCCTGATGAACGCATAGCCAAGTTCCCTTTGGCTGAGCGCGACAGCAGTAAACTGCTTATATACAATAGGGGAGAGGTGAGTGAAGATGTGTTTACTTCCTTGCCTAAGTATCTGCCTAAGGGTGCGTTGATGGTGTTCAACAATACCAAGGTCATACAGGCTCGTCTGCATTTCCGTAAGGCTCAGGTGCAGGAAGGTGTGCAGGGCGCAATGATTGAGGTGTTCTGTCTTGAACCTGCTGTACCAAATGACTATCAGGTCAATTTCTCTGCTAAGGGTTGCGTGCAATGGTACTGCCTCGTTGGTAACCTGAAGAAATGGAAGGAAGGCAAGCTTACTCGTGAGATAAGTATGCCAGACGGCAATGTGGTTGTTCTTGCATGTGAACGCAAGGGATTGCATGGCACGAGTCATGTGGTTGAGTTTACATGGGACGGAAATTACACATGGGCAGAGCTGTTGGATGCTGTTGGCGAGTTGCCTATTCCTCCATACCTCAACCGTGAGACGCAGGAGTCGGACAAGAAAACCTATCAGACTGTCTATTCAAAGATAAAGGGAAGTGTTGCTGCACCAACTGCAGGACTTCACTTTACGGAACGTGTTCTTAAAGCCATTGATGAGGCTGGTGTAGAGCGCGAAGAGGTGACTCTTCATGTGGGCGCAGGAACATTCAAGCCTGTCAAGAGCGAGGAGATAGGCGGTCACGATATGCACACTGAGCATATTGCTGTTCGTCGTCAGACCATAGAGAAACTTATAGCACACAATGGTGAGGCTATTGCAGTCGGTACGACAAGTGTACGTACCCTTGAGAGTCTCTACTATATGGGAATCAAGAGCGAAGCGTTAAAAGCTAAAGGCGAAGAGACAGGTGATGGCGAGGAACTACACGTAGAGCAGTGGATGCCATACGAGTATGCTGAGCAATGCGAGAAGAACGGCCAGAAGCCTCTGACTACCGTTGATGCACTCAAGGCTCTGCTTGCGTATCTTGACCGTCACAATATGGATGTACTTCATTCAAGTACACAGATTATCATTGCTCCAGGATATGAGTATCATATCGTGAAGCGTATGGTGACTAACTTCCATCAGCCACAAAGCACGCTCTTGTTGCTTGTATCTGCATTCGTCAAGGGCGACTGGCACAAGATATATGACTATGCACTTGCTCACGACTTCCGTTTCCTGAGCTATGGTGACTCATCGTTGCTGATACCCCAAAGTTAAAAGTTATAAATTAAAAGGTAAAACGGAGCCATCGACGGCATAGCATGTTAATTATTAATTGTTAATTGTTGAATGATAGCAACAGAAAAGGATAATATGGAAGAGATGTTTCCTATTGTTGATGAAGAAGGAAACATCGTGAGTGCTGCCACACGTGGTGAGTGTCATAGTGGCTCAAAGCTTTTGCACCCTGTGGTACATCTTCATCTGTTTAATAGCAAGGGTGAACTGTACCTTCAGAAGCGTCCGGAGTGGAAGGATATTCAGCCAGGTAAGTGGGACACCGCCGTTGGTGGTCATATTGACCTTGGCGAATGTGTGGATGATGCACTCAAGCGTGAAGTCATGGAAGAACTTGGTGTCACGGACTTCGTGCCTGAACGCATCACGCAGTATGTCTTTGAGTCAGCTCGTGAAAAGGAACTTGTCTTTGTGCATAAGACCACATTCGATGGTGAAATTGTTCCAAGTGCTGAAACGGACGGTGGTCGCTTCTGGACTATAGACGAGATTAAGGCAAATATAGGAAAGGGTGTGTTTACTCCTAACTTTGAGAGTGAAATAGAAAGAATCGCCCTCATCTAATCCCCATGGGGGGGACTAAAGGCAAGCCAGGTTAGGATTGCCATAGCTCAAAATTCAGAACTAATAATAACTAACCATATACAACTTATGAACAAACTGTTTTCAATAAGGGTGATAGCTACTATGGCGGTAGCCATTCTTAATTCATCACTCTTCACCGTCAACTCTGTTGCTCAGAACAAGAATGAGGCAATATGGCTTGACATCAACGGAGTGCGTGACCTTACTGCCGATTCGCTCGACATAGCCAATCAGGCACGTCCAGTACCTGGGTCATCACGCAAGGGCAACAATCCAGTGTTGTTCCTCGTTGGTAACTCTACCATGCGTACTGGTACTCGTGGTAATGGCGACAACGGACAATGGGGCTGGGGCTTCTACGCTCACGAGTTCTTTGACGAGAACAAGGTGACTGTGGAGAATCACGCCCTTGGCGGTACATCTCCACGTACATTCTACAATAATCTGTGGGCTCCGGTTCTTGCTGCTGTCAAGAAGGGCGATTATGTGTTCCTCGAACTTGGCCACAATGACAACGGACCAATAGACTCCATCCGTGCGCGTTCAAGCTATCGTCCAAATGGTGAGCTTAGTATCACGGACGACTCAATCGAGATATACAACAAGGTGACTAAAAAGAATGAGGTGGTATATACCTTTGGTGGATATACACGTCGTTTTATCAATGAGGTACGTGCCAAGGGGGCTATACCTGTACTCTTTACGCTCACTCCTCGTAATGCATACGAACCAAACGACCCTACAAGGATTCAGCGTAAGCTCAAGGACTTCACACCAGCCATCTTTGCCATTGCAAAGGAAATGGACTGCCCAGTAATTGACCTCAATGACATCTCTGCCAAGAAACTTGAGTCGTATGGTAAGTGGAAGACTGACTATCACTTCTACATCGACAAGATACATTCTTCTGCTTTCGGTGCTATGATGAATGCTCGTAGTGCAGCAGAAGGACTTGCTGCCTGTACCGACCCACGTGTCAAGGTGCTCAAGGATGCCATGAATGATCGTGTCATTCCTAAGCGTTGCGACCAGAAGCGTCAGAAAGGTAAGCCTATGGTGTTCCTCTGTGGTGACTCAACAGGAAAGAACTATGACAAGGACCTTGATGGTATGTGGGGATGGGGCTCTCAGGCATATACCGTCTTTGACTCAACAAAGTGCGTGTTCCAGAATCAGGCAAAGGCTGGTCGTTCAACCCGTACATATCTCGAAGAAGAGCGTTGGGAGGAAGTATATAACTCACTTGAACCAGGTGATGTAGTGTTTATTCAGTATGGTCATAATGATATTGGTGGTATAGATAAGGACAAGGAGCGTGGCGTTATTGCCTGTGCTCAGGACACAAGTCATGTGTATCACATGAAGAGCTCAGGCAAGAACAAGGTAATCTATTCCTTTGGCTGGTACATCAAGAAGATGGTACGCGACTGTCAGGAGAAGGGTGCAACACCTATCGTCCTTTCATTTACTCCACGTAATGAGTGGCATTGGGGCAAGGGAAAGACAGTTGGTTCTTTTTATCCTGTAAATGAGAAGAAGAATAGACAATATATTGAGCGTCGTAATGATAGGTATATCCCAGAGTGGGACAAGCAGATTGCCGAAGAGTGTGGCGTGGAGTTCATCGATGTTCATAATCTCACAGCTGACTACCTCGACAAGAAATGTGGAAAGAAAGGTAAGGCTGCTGCCATGGAATACTTCAACCATGACCACACACATACTTCGCTCAAGGGTGCTCGCCTTAATGCACAGAGTGTTGCAAAGGGATTGAAGCAGAATAAGTCTGCTGTTGCTAAGCTGTTGAAGTAGCCCTTCTATGGTTGTAAGGTTATGAGGTATATGGTTTTCGGGTTTGTTATCAAACTTGTACAACCATTAAAACTTCATAACCTTATAACTTGATAACCTTAATTAGTAGAATAATCACAAAACAATAAATCCGTAACTCAATTCAAATGTTCAATAGAATCTTAACACTATCCGTATTTGTCCTTCTTTCTCTCTCGTGTAATGCAGAGAAAGACTATGAAAAGGCAGCGAGGGACTTCCTCAAATCAAGATGTAATTTCTCTATCTCCTTTCTCGCTACAGTAACGAGGACGGAAGATTGTATCGTGCTGTCATCAAAGAATGCCAGGTGCTTTGTCATCATGGCTGATGAGAAGTATGATGATGTGCTCGACAGCCCAATATTGGCTTACAGTACCGAGTCGTATATCGGTCCTGAAAAAGAAAAGAGGGTTGATGAAGAGAATATCCTCGATTATTACCGAAGGGTATTACGCACACTCAAGGCTGATTCCGCTGTATATAAGCCACAGGACTATATGACTGGAGAGAAACAACTCAAGACTGTCGTGTTTGGTCAGCAGAAGTTTGACATGCTCGTCATTGGTGAACGTGGTATGCGTGTGGCTGGATGTGTACCAACTTCGGCTACACAGATGATGTATTACCACAAGTGGCCTGACTATGCAACGGGCAAGTACCTGTTCTATTCCTCAGAGCATGGAGCCTTGTATATAAATGTGGATGGTATGCACCTCAACTGGCCAGAGGACTGTTCCATATACAATGGTACTACACGTAGGCTTGTTGCACCTTCACGTTTTATTGCTATCAACGGATTCCTTTTTGAGGCTAACTTTGGTCTTGAACGTACATCTGCAGACATGAGTTTCTGCAAGCGCTCGTTCGTATGTCATTATGGCTATTCTCGTAAGATGGTTTATACCTATAATGATGACGAAAACAAGATGCTTCGTGTACTCAGAAACGAGATTGATGTTGACCGTCCTGTCATGGTAGGACGATGGGGACATGCTTTCATTATTGATGGTTATAAGGATGACTATTTCCACTTCAACCTTGGATGGTATGGCTATCGTGACGGTTTCTACCGTCTGTTCCCTGGTATTGGCAGAAAGGCTGAAAATGATGGATGGGAAATGATTACTGGTATCATGCCCGAACGCAAGACTGAGTTTACTCAGAAGACCATCACTCTCGCAAAGGCGGGAACACTTGCCGACCATATCACGGCAGAGGATTATGATAATCTCGGAAAACTGAAGGTTGTGGGTCCTCTCAATGGTAAGGATATTTGCTTGCTTCGTAACCTCTCAGGTGGTGCAGCAATTGATGTACCAATAGAGAAGCGTGGCGTACTTTCTGAACTTGACCTGAGTGAGACAAGCATCGTGGCATCGGATGATGTATATTATGAAAATTGGGAGTTCAGCGATGAGTCAAAATCATATCAGAATTGTCATGAGTGGAATGATTCATGGCAGGAGGAAATCATTCCTCACAAGGCTTATCTCACCAAGTTTCATACAAAGAATAACAGCTTTGGAACGTATATGTTCTTTGGTTGTGACGGTTTGGAGAATCTTATCCTTCCAAACAGCATCACCACATTCGGGTGGTCTGCTCTCTATGGATGTACTTGTCTCCGCACCATCACCATTCCTGCATCTGTAAAGTATGTAAAGAACAATATGTTTCGCAAGTGTAAGATGCTCGAAGAAATTCGTTGTTCTAAGGATGCCATGTTCATCAAGGTAGATACTACTGCTACCGATACAACTGTCAAGCATCCTTTCGATGGTCTTTATCCTTATACGTCAGTCACGCTGTATTAGCGAGGACTAAGGACATCTTAGGAAGATCTGGGTGTTCCTAGGATTTCTTAGGATATCCTAAGGTATTCTTAGGCATTCCTAGGGTTTCCTAAAAGCTTATCTATTTTAGCTTCAAGTTCTTTTATTTTTGCTTTTAGCTGATTGTTTTCTGCTTCAAGAGTTCGTATGTGGGTGTCTTGTTGTTGGCGGTAGCCTGTGCGGGCTGCGTACATACGCTCTTTGATACCTCCTTCGGTGACGAATTTGTGCTCTAGTTTTTCTATGTATGCGTACATCATTTTATCTGTCTGGTGACAGAGAGTCAACATAAGGTTTGCCATTTCTTCGTCGTTCATCTTGTCTATGAGGTGAGCATAGTCTGCATAGTCATTATGAGAGTGACAGTAGTCTCGCAGACGTTGCAGTCGTTCGTTATCTGTGGACCATACTGGCAAGTGGTGAGTGTTGAGATAGTCATTGTAGTCAGCTCTCAGTTCCTGAAGACTACCACGAGCTACGTTGAGCAACTTAATCTCCATCTCTGAACTTGTCTGCCCATCTTCGCTACCTTCCACAATGTTTTGTTTGCCCGAACGTGCAGCTTGTACCATTTGGTCAACGGTTCTGTCTCCGTATGGAGGCAAGTATCGTTTGCAGAACTCAACTGTCAGTTGATAGATGGTATCGCTCTTGCGATAGAAGTATAGTTCTTTCCATACTACTGCTTTCTTCAACACTTTGCCTTTGGTATCGTAATCCATTCTTCTTAGTTTTATGTTATACTGTTATCTCTCCGTCCTGTAGGGGGGAATGTTCTTACTTGTACAGATACCTCCTTATGCTGCGCTTAGGTGTCTTCTCGAACTCTTCGGATTTGAGCTCGATGGCTGAGATGTTGGCGAACTTTGGAAGAGCATCGTTGATGTTCTTGCGGTACATGTCGAGGTTGTTGTTGATGAAGTCAGGGGTGAGATTCTTCTGCTGCATCGTCTTCTCGGAGATATAGACGAGGGCAACGAGTTTCTCGCCACGCTGTACTACGACACATTCCTCAAAGTTGGTGAGGGAGAGTATCTTGTCTTCTATCTCTTCTGGGTAGATGTTCTGACCATTTGCTCCGAGAAGCATGGTCTTCTTGCGTCCACGGATGAAGAGATAGCCGTCCTCGTCGAGTGTACCGAGGTCGCCCGTGTGTAGCCATCCGTCTGAGTCGATAGCCTCTGCCGTCTCCTCTGGGTTCTTATAATAGCCGAGCATCACGTTCATGCCCCGTGTGAGTATCTCGCCTGGTATGTTGTGAGGGTCTGTGCTGTCAATACGTACCTCCATACGTGGTATTACACGTCCGCAAGAGCCTTGACGAGAGGTCTTGGTGAGGTCAAAGCATATGAGTGGGGCACACTCGGTCATACCATAACCTACGCTATATGGGAAGTGGATTGTGCTAAGCAGTTCCTCCACTTCCTTGTTGAGGGCAGCACCACCTATTACGGCTTGCATTATCTTGCCGCCGAAGCCAGCCATGAGCTTCTTCTTTATCTGCCAATGGATGAAGTTCTTTACGATTGGTATGCTTAACCAGAATCGCATCTTGTGAGTACGTATGACAGGGAATACGTTTGTCTGTACAATCTTCTCTATGACAAGTGGTACAGCTACTATCATTATCGGCTTTACCTGCTGGAAAGCCTGTAGCACAATCTTTGGACTTGGAATCCTTGTGAGGAAATGTATGTGTGCTCCGATGCATGTGCCGTACATGTATTCGAATGCGAAACCGAGCATGTGAGAGAGTGGCAGGAGCGGAAGAAGGTCGGAGTTGCGCTTCACGCTGAAGTATTCGTCCACGAAGATGGCATTTGACCATATTGCACGATAAGGTATCATGACACCTTTTGAGTGTCCTGTGGAACCGCTTGTGTAGCTTATGAGTGCAAGGTCATCTGGATTCTCACGGAAGAATGAAATCTTCTTTTTTGATAGCGTTCTCCATTTGCTCAGTTCTGGTGTTTTTCTGCCGTCGAAGAATGAGAAGTTGGCGATGTCGAGAGCATCAGGAAACATGTCGCTGAGTTTCGTGCCGCAAATCATAAGACGTGACTCAGAGTGTTCGTATATGTTCTTGACCTGTTCGCTGCTGAAGTCTGAAAGAATAGGAACGAGTACTCCACCGTAGGTGATGACACTGAGTGCGGCTATAGCCCATCGGCTGCTGTTCTTGTCGCAGATAGCAATGTGGTCGCCCTTCTTGAGTCCGAGTTCCTTGAAGATGCTGTGTAGGCGCATCATGTTCTTTGCCACGTCGCCGTAAGTGAATGACGTGTCTGAGCCATAGTCGGAATAAGCTGGCTTTTTCCAATCTTTTCGGATTGTTCTTTCCAGTATTTCAAGGAGGGAGTTACTCTTCAGTTTTCTTTCTATAATCTTCATCTTCGTCGTTTTTATTTTCTTTCGCAAGTTTTCAACTTGCTCTTTATGTAGTTAAAGGGAGTTAAAAGAAGTAAGAAGGAGTAAAAAGACGATTGTCAGTCCGTTGATTATTCCCAACATGGTAACGTCTCTTTACTCCATTTTACTACTCTTTACTCCTTTTTACTTCTACAGGCGAAGCGCTTGTGGAAGTCTTATTGCTTTATCCTCCTGATTGAGGTGTAAATATTACTTGTACAGATACCTGCGGATGCTTTGCTTAGGAGTCTTCTCGAATGGTTCGCTCATCATCTCGATGGATGCAAGGTTAGCGAACTTAGGGAGAATGAGGTTAAGCTCGTTACGGTAGGTGTTGAGGTTCTTCTTTACCTCATCCATCGTGAGGTCATTCTCCTTGAGACGTGTATCGGAGATGTATGCGAGTGCTACGAGTTTCTCGCCACGTTGTACGACAACTGTCTCCTCAAAGATGCCCTGACTGAGGATGACGTCCTCAATCTCCTCTGGATAGACATTCTGACCGTTGGCTCCAAGGAGCATGGTCTTCTTGCGACCACGGATAAATACGTTGCCGTTCTTGTCCATCGTTCCGAGGTCACCTGTGTGCAACCATCCTTCTGCATCAATAGCCTCTGCTGTCTCCTCTGGGTTCTTGTAGTAACCGAGCATCACGTTTGTACCACGTGTCACGATTTCGCCAGCTACCTTGTGTGGGTTGTCGCTAAGGATGCGTACCTCCATACGTGGGGCTGGCTTTCCGCATGAGCCCTTGCGGAAGCGACCGTAGTCCTCATAACAGATGATAGGACCACACTCTGTCATTCCGTAACCTACTGTGTAACGGAAGTGTATCTTACGCAGAAGGTCTTCTACCTCTTTGCTGAATGCGGCACCTCCGATGATTACCTCATAGAAGTTACCTCCGAATGCATTCTCAAGCTGAGCCTTTATCTTGTTGTATATTATTCTCCTGAGGAATGGTACCTTGGTGAGTACCCTCATTATTGGTTTCTTAAGTACAGGGAATACCTTACCAATGACAATCTTCTCGATGATGAGAGGAACGGCAATGACGATGGCTGGCTTGACTTCGTTGAATGCCTTGATTACGATTGCAGGACTTGGTACCTTGGTGAGGAAATGTACGTGTGCTCCTATACAGAACTCGTACATGAAGTCGAAGGCGAAACCATACATGTGAGCCATTGGAAGGATGGCGAGTGTACGGCTGTTCTTAGGCAATCCAAGTCGCTCGTCGGCAAATATCACATTTGACCAGAGTGAACGGTAAGGAAGCATCACTCCCTTGCTGCGTCCTGTCGAACCGCTTGTGTAGCTGAGTGCGGCAAGTGTCTCGCCGTCCTCCCTGTCGTAGTTCACGCTCTCCTTTGTTACGCTTACTGCATCCATTGCAGCATATATGTCAGCATATTTCTCGCTGTCTTCAAAGAAATGCCAATCGACAATATTGAGAGTTTCCTTGATGTCAAAAGTGTTGCGACCTGAAATGAGAAGTTTTGACTCAGAGTGCTGATAGATGTTAACAATCTGCTCAACGCTAAAGTCAGCCAAAATAGGAACTGCAACAGCTCCGTATGTGATAATGGAAATGAAAGCAACAGCCCAATGTGTGCTGTTCTTTTCACAGATGGAAATCTTATCTCCCTTCTGTATTCCGTATTTTGCGTAAAGTGTATGCAAGCGAGCAATATCAAGAGCTACATCACCGAATGTATAGTTTATTTCGGTACCATAATCAGTATAGGCAGGTTTGCTCCAGTTCTCCTTAATGGATCTTTCGATCAGGTCAATTAATGACGAGTCCTTGCTCGCATCAAATAGTCTTGTTCTTTCTACCATAAATGTTCTTTATTCGTATTATCAGAAAGAAAAGGTCATATAAACGGGATGGTAACTCCCTTTCAGCTCCTTTTTCCCCTCCTGATATTGTGTGTTGATTTTTGCTCTGAAAAACCCGCACACTTTGCATTATTTTGTGCAAAGGTACGATATGTTTCATACAAATGAAAATTATTTTGAGAAAAATAGATATTATCTTTGTTCATTATCCTAAAAAACTTAATTTTGCAAAGTAAATAGGTAAAAAATGCTCACTATCTATACTAAATGAGCAAAAAACAAGGCTAAAACTGTTAAAAAGTGCAAATAGGAGATAAAGTTCGCTTCCTCAACGATGTTGGCGGAGGCGTGGTAAAGGCTTTCAAGCCGGGGGGAATTGTATTGGTAGAGGACGAGGATGGATTTGATATTCCATGTCTTCAGGATGACCTTGTTGTCATCACGACTAATGCGTACAATTTTGAGGTTCCACAACATAAGGAGGCTCCCCGTGAGGAGCGAGTGGATGGACGCGAATACCTTGCTTACAAGGGTGCGGCACAGAGTGTGAAGGATGATGATGACCTTGACGAGAACCTTGAGGCACGTATTGTCCGTCTTGAGATGCTTGTACATAAGCTTGAGGATCGTATCGCCCGACTCGAAGGTGACAAGGCTGCACGTGAGAAGGACAAGCTCCAGTCACGTCAGGTGCGTCAGCAGCAGAAGAACGAGATACTTGAAGTTGACCTTCATGCTCACGAGATTCTTGAGACAACCAAGGGTATGGATGCCCGTGCCATCAAGGATTATCAGTTGTCAGTCTTCACCCGTACCATGAACGAGCATATTCGTGAGAAAGGTCGTAAGATTGTCTTCATTCACGGAAAGGGTGAGGGTGTACTCCGCAAGGCAATCATCGACACGCTCAAGGACAAATACAAGTCATGTGAGTATCAGGATGCCTCTTTCCAGCAATATGGATTCGGGGCAACGATGGTAATAGTTCATTAAAGCCCCCCATCCCCCAAAGGGGGCGTCCATCCGGAACATAGTGGCAAAGGAGCGTAGTTTTTTCATAGCCATGCTTGGCTATTGCCACAATCTATCCATTTTTCTGCATACTCAAAAACTCAAGAACTTAAGAACTTAAAAACTCAAAAACTTACAAACTCAAAAACTCAAAATCTCATGAAAAGACAAGCATTCAAGATGTTCCTCAAGCCAGGATGCAAGGAGGAATACAAGCGTCGTCACGCAAACCTTTTTCCTGAACTCAAGGCTCTCCTGAGCGAGTCAGGCGTACGCAATTACAGCATCTATCTTGATGAGGAGACAAATATCCTCTTCGCCTATCAGGAACTTGAGGGTGAGGGAGGCAGCCAGGACCTCGGCGGAACAGAGATATGCCAGAAGTGGTGGGCTTACATGGCAGACATCATGGAGACAAATCCTGACAACAGCCCTATCAGCATCCCACTTCCAGAGATGTTCCACATGGACTAACTTGCACCAGTCATTCTTCCTGGTGCAAGAGTTAAAAGTTATAAATTAAAAGTTAAAAGATAGAGTATCATTCATGGTGATAAATGTCATAGCTGATGTTTATCACCATGAATGATATAAATATGTGAAAATGGACAAATGATGGTGCTGCCCATCCGAAAATGGTAAGGGTGAAGTACTGTCAAAGTATAGACTAAGTACTGACTAAGTATAGTCTAAGTACTGACTATGAACATTCGGATAACGTATGTCCAATTTGGACAATATGGGATATGAGCAAAGTTGAGATGAATGTTTTGTATAAGTTGTGAAAATGGGTGACAATCGTTCACTTGTGTTCCCATTTTGCAATCTCCGGATTACACTCCTTTGTAATGTTTTTCGTGTTTATGTTTTTTTTTGATAAAAGATTTGTTGGAAAGAAAAATAATCCCTTACTTTGTCATCAGAAAGTGAAAACCTATTTGGATAGTATTGAAGAACGATTTATATATTTATTATAACTATGTTACAAATCAAAAAAACAATTACGTTGTTTGTTGTCATGCTGACTTTACTGTCTTGTGACAGCAAAGATGAGTCTTTTGTACCTTTGTATGCTTCTGCTATGCAGAATGGTGTGGTTGTATCTTATCCAAGTGCTGATGGTGAGGAACTTATCACGTCAAATGAGATACTTAACACTATAAGTATCAAGGGCAAGTATTCAGAGAGGGACATCCCATTTGAGATAAAGAATGTCGTTGATGATGGAATTGCTCGTAAGGTACTCTGCTTTAATGCTGAGTCGCCAAGAGAAAACTCCATGAAATACAATGATGACCATTCTAAAGGATATGGCGAATCGGTTGTTTATTTCAGCATTTGTGGTAAAACATTCCCTTTGACATGTAAGTTCGTATATAGTTGCTCTAATCGTGAGATATACGGAGGATCTTCCTTGCGATTAGAAAGTGTCGAGTGTGATGGTATTAGTGCAAATGAAGAAAGGTATAATTATTTGTTTGTTGACTTGTCAAAATTCATGAGTGGCAAGAAATAATTTTATAATAGTAGGGAGCGTGGTTGACAATTGTTCACTCATGCTCCCATTTTGCAATCTCTATATTACACTCCTTCGTGACGAAATTTTATGACCATGAAAAAAAATGAGAAAAAATACAGAAAAAATGACGTAGATTTGCAAAACGGACAATCTAATTGTATATTTGTAGTACAATTTGGAGGCGAGACTTCAGAATCCATAGAAAAACGACGTGGGCTTTACGAAGCCGATACGAAGGGTTCACGAAGGATTGCCGAAGAATTTTACACATATATTGTGCCTTGGCGTGAGGGACATAATGTGAAGATATGGAAAATGTACTTTGCATAATGCTTTCAAACGTCCAGTTTGATTTTTTTAGTACTGAAAATAGCAAAACAACCCTATAAATTCCTTTAAATCATAAGAAAATAGCTGATTTACATTTAAAAGGGCGCAAAAATTTTGTCAATTCAAAAGTTTGCTGTAATTTTGCACCCCGTTAGACTCTGTGCGTTCGTCTCAGAATGTATAGATGTCTGCGAAACAATACATTATTTTATAAACAATCAAAAACAAAGAATCGAATGATTATCGTACCTGTAAAAGAAGGTGAGAACATTGAGAAGGCTCTCAAGAAGTTCAAGAGAAAGTCTGAAAAGACTGGCGTGATTAAGGAAGTAAGAAACCGCAAGCAGTTTGATAAGCCATCTGTAGTGAAGCGTATCAAGATGCAGCACGCTATCTATGTTAATCAGCTCCACCTCAACGAGGAATAATCCTGAGGGAGAGAAAAAAGAATTTTTTTTGAAAATAATCTGCCAAAAATTTGGTTGTTGGCGGAAAATGTCCTAATTTAGTCGCGAATTAAAGACGCAAGTCACTTCAACGACGTAAAGATGGAGACATGGGTGGATTTATTTCTTGAATACCTGAAGTCGGAAAGGAACTATTCGCAGCGTACTGTTGAAAGTTATGCGGATGATATAGGTGACTTCCAGCGTTTCATGGATACCCTCGAGAGCAAGTGGACTTTCAGCTCCGTGACATCTTCGGATGTGAGAGAATGGATAGTCTATATGATGGATGAACGGCATTATGCAGTTGCAAACGTGAACCGTCATTTGAGTGCTCTCAGGACATTCTATCGTTATCTTAGGATGATGAGCTTCGTGGATGTAAATCCAATGACGAAGGTCACAGGTCCAAAAAAGGAAAAAGTCCTTCCTGCTTTCGTAAGAGAGGCGGATATGGACAGGTTGCTTGACATGACCAAGGACGATGATACGTACGAAGGAGTCAGGGACCGCACGATAGTAATGATGTTTTATGAGACAGGTATTCGACGAGCCGAGCTTATCGGACTGACGGATGCGAGGGTTGACCTCGGTATGAGCCAGTTGAAGGTGCTCGGAAAACGTAATAAAGAACGAATCGTTCCATTTGGCAACGAACTATACTGTCAGATAGAGCACTATCTCGAAAAGCGACACGAAGTGGAGCAGGGAAGTGCTAAGGCTTTCTTTCTTAATAAGAACGGAATGCCAGTAAACGAATCTACAGTATCAAGGATTGTCAAGGATGCCTTGTCTCAGGTGACCACGCAGAAGAAACGCTCACCACACGTGTTGCGCCATTCTTTTGCTACGGCGATGCTTAATAATGATGCCGACCTCGGTTCAATCCAGAAGATACTCGGACATCAAAGTCTCGCTACTACGGAAGTCTATACCCATCTGTCGTTTGAAGAACTTAAAAGTGTTTATAAGAAAGCGCATCCGCGCGAATAATATAGTATAAACCTTAATAAAAGAGCGACTATGGATATTTTAGTTAAAGCAATCCATTTTGAGGCAACAGATAAGTTGCAGGAATTTATTCAGAAGAAGGTAAGTAAACTGGATAAGTTTTGTGACAATATAAGAAAGGTCGAGGTGTCATTGAAGGTCGTAAAGCCGGAGACAGCCATGAACAAGCAAGTAGCACTTACTGTGTCACTTCCTGGTGATGAGTTGTATGCCGAAAAGATATGCGACACATTTGAAGAAGCAATTGACGATAGCCTCGCTGCTTTAGAGAAGCAGTTAGGCAAATACAAAGAAAAACAGGCAAAAAGCTAAAAAAAAGCCTGAAAAATATTTTGCATTTGAAAAATAATGCCTAAATTTGCAGCCGTTTCGTATGAGTTGCTTGTACGAACGGCTTTTTCTGCCTCTTTAGCTCAGTTGGCCAGAGCACGTGATTTGTAATCTCGGGGTCGTT
>CAMOVB010000055.1:0-15099 GCA_946626925.1 uncultured Prevotellaceae bacterium | reverse complement strand
CACCTAAGGCACACCTAAGGGGCTGGTAAGGGAAATTGAATCCAACCGTACAGGTAGAAAAAGAGTGTACCAAAGTCGGGATGACTATTGATACACTCTTATATTAAGAACTATACATTAAGAACTATACAATATAAACTAAGATAAATTATAGTTCCATTTAGTCTTTGAATGAATTAGCGCTTTGGAAGCGGGAGATACCATGGTTTACCAGTCATGTTAGGAGTATTGCCGTATTTCTTTGTGACACACTCTGGGAGAGTGATGGCACTTGGATTAAACTGACCCTCTTGTCTCTGATAACGCATAAGGTCATAAAAACGATGCCCCTCGAATGAACCTTCAAGTGCTTCCTCTTCAAGTATGAGTTCGGCAACACGAGCCTGACGTTTTGCAGTAACAGCAGCACTTGCGAGATAATCGATATTTGTGTTTACTGCATTCTGATATTCTTCTAAGTCTTTTAGATACTTATCATGGAGATCAGGATAAGCTTGAAACTTTCTCAATGAGTCTGCATTGAGTGCAACATAATTGCTATAAGCAAGTTGGCTTGTTGACAAAGAAGCATCCAAGTTTTTAACCTTATACCAGATACTATCAGGAAGAAGCTCTGCTGGCTTTGGAGCCAAAGGAACATCTACAGGCTTAGCTGGAATGGCAACAAGTTTGCTCTTTGTCTCTTCGTCGTCAAGATAATACTTTGCGTTAACCTCTGTATCGCCACAACCTCTTGAGTGAATACCTATCTGTACAAGCATCTTGGAATCATCAACAGGAACGCCAAAATCATGATTCTTGTCTCTTGGGGACGTCTTGTTATAATTCTGGAACACTGTAGATGGCCATATCACGAAAGAGTTTCTTGTCTTGCTAAACAATTCACTTGTTTCGTCATACTTAACCTCTTGAAGTGTCAAACCATAAGATTTGATTTCGCACAATCCATCAAACTCACGCTGTGATATAATATTACGATTATTCATAACATCGTATGTCAATCCATAAGCAAGAATAGCGTATGCAGTTTCAGGGAAGCCAGCACGATTTAAAGCCTCTGCCAAATGCAAATACACGATTGAAACACGACTCATTGGAACCGTAGACATCTTAACATCTGAAGATGTAGAAGAACTACCATGCAAGTATTTTGAAATAAACTCGCGCACCTCATTTACATCAGAGTGATATCGTTTCTCAGAAGCGTTAGAGGATATTCTATATACACTATACAAACGCAAATCACCAACAAGCAAAGATGGATTATAATAAGAAGAGAAATGATTAGGATCTTTCGAAACATAGACAGTATCCTTCACAGATGCACTCTGGTAATCATAATAGCAATAATCCTGAGCTGCAGATATGTCCCTTATTCGCTGTGATGGAGTAACCCATGGATAATAATTATTAGAGTACTGAGAACAGAACACTTCTCTCAAATTATTTGTCGTACCATAATAAGCTACAGTGTCACATGGAAGGAAAGAAGTCATTTCATCTTCATAACCAAACAAATTAGAATAAGTTGACCAATTCATAGACTCGGCATCTCTATCCCACCATTCCATACGATATTTCTGCGTGCCTCTTTCCTCATTTGTAAAGCACAAGTAGTCATGATACATACGAATAGCATCGATATAATCCTGCCTGTTTCCTGTACAAGAGCCACGCCAAAGATACATTTCTCCAAGAAGGTAACGAACAGGAATAAAAAAATAGTCAAAACTTAAACCATAATACGTTACATTGCCATATTTTGGACGAAGGCCATTGTTGTAATCCTTGTATGCATATTCCTTAAGGTCATTAATGCAGAAATCAAGAATCTGAATCATATCTGCTTTTTGACCTGACGTAGCAATCTCTTCAGCAGCATCAGAAGAAAGAATTGGTTCTGTGACAAAAGGAACAGCGCCATAAATCTTGGCGAGCTCAAGATAGCACCATGCACGGAAAGACTTCACCGCACATATTTCCTTTTCATACACGTACTTTCCATGACTTCTCAGCAATGAATCGACACCAGCCAAATACAAATTACAGTTGTTAATCACATCATAATAATCTGCAGGCTTATTGTAAGCATTTTCTAGGGAAATATCATTACTATTGAGTTGTTGTACATCCGTTGTTGCCACCAAAGAATTAACATCCACAAGATCTGCACGGACTTCACCAAGAAGGATTGTACGTGTGGCAAGCTTCTGCATACGCTTCATAATACCCATCACCTGATACACGGTATCCTGTGGAGTAAGATCTGTTGCAACAAGTTTATTCTCAGCAGTAAACATATCCTCGCATGAAGTACACACGAAGCATGAAGAACTAAGAACAACAAGTGAGAGGAACATTCCAACTCCCTTTCTTGCCTTAATAAAATCAATTATATTTTTAATTTTCATATATTATCTTTTTCTGAGGAAGTCTGGATGAAAGATGCCATAGAGCACCATTCATCCATTCTTCTCAATTTATAATTAGAGGTTAATCTTTACACCAAGATGGAAACTACGTCCGCTTGTGAGGAATCCTGCATCGATACCCTGAACGAGAACGCTATTGCCACAAGACACTTCAGGATCTGCACCAAGATACTTAGATACAGTGAAGAGGTTATTAGCTGAGCCCCAAACAGTAAGTCCCTTGATGTATTCGTTCTGGACAGGGAAACGATAAGAAACAGTCACATTCTTAAGCTTGAGGTATGAACCGTCCTCAATCCAGCGGTCAGAAAAACGAGAGTTTCCGAGTGGGTCACCGTATGTAGCCTTTGGAATGTCTGTCACCTGTCCCTCGTTCGTCCACTTACGATTAACCGTAGTAGTCTGATTGATGAACATAGAGCCACTTTCAAGCAAAGAACGCTGATAGTTATAGACATCATTACCGATGCTATACTTGAATCCAGCAGAAACAGTCAAGCGGTCATAGATATGGAAATCAAGATTGATATTACCATAGATATCTGGATTTGGGTCACCAATAATCTGACGGTCATTATCATCAATCAATTTATCTCCATTAATATCCAAGAATCTCATGTCACCAGCACCATAGTAAGTCTTGTTACCAGCCTCGTCCTGAATATAATGTCCTTCAGCCTTAGCCTCTGCAGTAGTTGCATAGACACCATCTGTCTTATATCCATAGAACACACCTGCACTTCTACCTACTTCTGTAAGGATTGTAGCACCATACATTGAAGTTTCAACAGCATTCTGTCCTTGTGGAAGAGCTGTAATCTTATTCTTATAGTGACCAGCAGAAGCACCAAGCTCAAACTTGAAATTCTTATTGTTAACCACCTTTGCTCTAAAGGCAACATCATAACCCTCGTTCTTCAAAGAGCCATCGTTTGTGTAATAGTCTGTAAGACCAGCTACGTAGGCAAGAGTGCCAAGAGTAATAAGATTATCAGTCTTAGACTTGAAATAGTTGAATCTAACATTCAGTCTATTGCTAAAGAAGTTACCTTCAAAGCCTGCATTGAAGCGCTTTGTTGTCTCCCACGCAAGTGAAGAGTTACCGATATTGCCCAAGCCAAGCGAAGTAACCTGATTAGCCAACAAAGCTGCTGAAGATAGATAAGTAAGTGTAGCAGAGTTATCCATTGCATCATTACCAACAGACTCAAAGCCTACATTAACCTTAAGGAAGTTTACACCTTTGTTAGGACGGAACCACTTCTCATTAGTCAGCACCCATGCACCCTGAATAGATGGGAACATGCCCCATACAGTACCTAACATTTTAACGCCACTTTTTGCTTCCTTACCGAAACGTGAAGACGTTTCCATAGAGAACTGTCCCTGAAGATAGTATCTCTCCATGAAGTTGTAGTCAACATTAACGTAGTAAGCAAGTGAACGCCAATCTACATCCTGGCCATATCTTTTCTTTGATTTCTGCTCCTTACGTAAGTTTGGAGTCTTATCACTACCAGTGTTATCACCAAGAAGATAAGAAGAAACAAACGTATCATTCATAAAACGAGCACCACCAAATACGGAAAGACGGTGAGCACCTGTTGTAAGTGCCTCCCAATCCACACGAGTATCAGAGAAAATAGCATTATGAGTTGTATAGAGAGAGTTTCTCTTATTATCTGTTGTACTCTCTGTCTCTGGCAACTTATACGATGGCATACCGACAATAGGAGTGAAGTAAGCCTCGTCGAAAGACTGCATGTTATAAGAGAACTTCTCTGAAACTGTAAGATTGTTTCTTGGTCTCCATTCTGGAGTAAGAGAAATAGCAATCATTGTACAATCAGTATGGTTCTTGTTCATTGCATCACCATTCTCAAGGATAGCCGTTGGATTGGCCAACGATGCCTTAGTACCAAGAACCTCGTCAAGGTAGTTGTCTGCATCAGAAACGAAAGAAGAAACCTTTCCATCCGTAGAGAATGAATATGGTGAAAGGAACGGAGCCTTTGCAAGAGCAAGGAACGATGTTGACTCACATGAGTTAAGATAGAAGTCAGATACCAAGCCATTTGAACGGAGGTCACGAGTTACGTTAGTGTAACTTGCATCGAACTTAGTAGTAAAATCACCGCCAAGAACAATATCCGTGTTGAATCGGATATTGAAACGAGTGAAGTCATTCTCCTTCAATGTAGCCTGTGAATTACCATAACCTACAGAAAGATTATATTTAGCAACGTCATCACCACCCTGTACTGCAATACCATAGTTCTGAACGAATGCCTCATGATAAGCCTCCTTCTTCCAGTCCGTATCATTATGGTACATATTATAGTAATAATAATTTGGATCCGTATGGAGGAACTTAAACTCCGTAAGCTTAGTACCTGTCGTTGCAAGAAGCTGACTTGCATACGAACGATACTCTGACGCATTCATCATATCCATCGTTGAAGGCATAAGCTCAACGCCACCACTGATATTGACATCAATAGTAGTTGACATTGATTTACATCTTTTGGTAGTGATAAGGATAACACCATTCGCAGCCTTAGCACCATAGATGGCAGTACCATTCTTGAGAACCTTTACAGACTCAACATCATTAAGGTTTATTGCCTGTAAAAGGTTGTTGAAATAACCAGTATGAAGCATCTCTGAATCATACATCTGGTCAAAAACGACACCATCTACAATGATGAGAGGCATAGCATTTGAGTTCAAAGAGTTGAAACCATTGATAAACATAGCCGAGCCTAAACCTGGAACAGCAGAACGCTGAATGACATTCACATCTCCTGCAAGACGTGACTGAAGATTCTGATCTACAGTTAGGTCATTGGTATTTTCAAAACCAGTTGCCTCAACATAACGACTTGCTACATTCTGTGTTTCTGTATCCTTAACAAAAAGATCAGAATTAAGAGCAACGTCAATATTCTCTGTCCTTCCATTGATAGAAACAACATTTGTGTTATAACCATCAAGACTTACAGTAAGTGCTGTGATAAACTTTGGCACCTGAACAGAATATTCACCATTCTCGTCCGTCAGAGCAGAATAATAACGGTTATTAAACGACTGCACACGTACACCGGCAAGAGCCTCCCCTGTAGCAGCATCAACAACCTTACCCTTAATCTCATAAGTTGGATACTTATGACTATTGAGTTTCACTTTCTTCTTAGGAGCTGCAACCTGAACAGGAATATCTTCCACCTCCTCTTGGGCAACCATAGGAGAAACTCCCATAGTGAAAGCCGTAACAGCGAGAGCATATCTGCATACACGCTGAATATTAGTGTTTTTATATAGATTCATATACTTATTCGAGGTTTTTAATTATTCGTTTCCAGTTTCCTCATCTTTTTTAAGCTTAGGAGTCAAGATAAGAGACGTAACAAGCATCTTGTTTTTATTTGGCAACTTAATCTGGAACATTGCTCCACAAGATTCCTCATCAGTACCTCTACCATAGTAAGTATTCTTGAATGTGTACTCACCAATATGGATTGTATCGATTGGATTTTCGATATTCTGATAGAAATAAACTCTGTTTTTACCATCATAAGACTCCGCATAATTCTTTATCTGAGCAGAAGATGAACCATTGTTAGGATACACTCCCTTTTCATTTCTCTCATAGATATAGACATTAAACTTTGGAGCCGTACCTGATGGTTCAAAATCGCCTTTACCGTCATACCAATCCTTCACCCACATAGGAACAGTAACCAATGAGATGTCGTAAGTACATGCCAAATAGTTTGGAATGGAAAATGAATAATACGTTGGAAGTGATTTTACAGGCTCGTAATAGTAATAAACAAAATGCTTTTTTTTATCGCCATCAATAAGATAAAACTCCGTCAGGACATTATTGGAATTGACATCCATATTAATATTAGAATAATATTTATCATCCTTTGCCATCCATCTACTATTAAGATAATACTCAATCTTGTAAAGATTTTGTTCTTCCAATGAGATAGGATATTCATCGACCATATAAGCAATACCATTAGAACATTCAGTAGGAGTCAAACCTGCCAAGATATCATGGGTAGGCTTAAGCTGTCCCTCAATGTCCCTACGATAATAGACATCATCCTTATATCCACCAGAATAGAGATAAGTTGTTGACTTAAGAGAATCCTCAAAGTGTTCATTGTTTGTCATGTTATAGTACAAATCATTCATAGCAAACATATTTGCATAATGATTTGCTAAAGAGTCACAGACATCAATACCGTCAACACTTATATTCTCATTAAGTTTCTGATTAAAATTCAGCATCTTCTTGTATTCAAGAAATCTTTCATGATAGGCCTTTGGAGATGGGAGAATGGCAAGATAATTTGAATCCTCCTCATATATAAGGGCATCAACATTCTTGAGCACAGTGTTATTACGAATAACAACGGAATCGACCCAAATCTGATTACCATAATCATCATAGCCACGGCTGACAGACTTATTTATATCAAGAGAGTCTGCATCTGACTTACGAAGGAATGTATAGAGTGAGCCACCCACACTATCCTTGTAAGCATAATCAGAAATCTCATACTGATGCTGGAGCAATTCGAATATATTTCTCTTGTATGAGAAACTGTTATCAATAACATGAAGAATACCATTTGAGCAAGCTATATTTGACTTGAGCAAATCAGAATTGGCAAATTTGCTTGCATTAAAAGTTGAATACTTATTATTGATAAGCGTAACAGTCTTTTCCGAACCATCCATTGGCACGGCATAGCGTGCGATGTGATTCTTAATGAATCCCTTTACAACCCTTGCAGAGTCAGTTTGTGCAAGAGCAAGGACACTGTCAAGGTTAAAGTGCTGTGGAGCCCAAACTGTATAAGAGTTATCAGAGTTTAGTTCTCTGTCATACTTTACAGCCTTGATAACCTTGGCAAAATCAGGAGCATTATCCTCGATTGACTGCATCAAAGTCTTATCACCCAGACCAATGCCCTGACCACTATAGTGCTCATCCCATGTGTCAGAACAAGAAACCATTGCAACAACCGATGATACAACAGCTATTCCTGTATATAAAGTGTTTTTTATGTTACTTTTCATATTTGACGATTTATAGTTTTTTGCGAAGAGTGAAAAGAGCGTTTAGCCCCTTTCACCTATCGCAAGAGCATTAGTAGATATCTTCTGTGTAGTATGGATTATTATAGACAGAAGCAGGACAAAGCTCGATGAAGTCGAAGTTCAACTCACCACCAGTCTCCATCTTCTGCTGAAGTCGAAGAACATGTTCATGCTTACCATCCGTTGTGAAAGTACCAAGAACTCTTCGAAGCGTGTTGTCCAGATTTCGGAATGAGTTTCCAACGTCAGAAGCACTCATAGGAGTATCTCGTGAGCCTGAGATATAACATCCTGGTCCCTTCATCCATCCACGATTATGAGCAGACTTATCAAATGCAAGGATAGCATCTTCATCGCCAAGTTCTGAATCTCTCTTAAATCCATAGAGTGCTATACCACCCGGACGCATATCAAATGGGATACCCTGTGGTTTTTCGTCGATGTAAGACTGAAGGATACCACGTGAAGCAAATCCTGCACAAGTAAACATACGAATCTCGTATGTTCCAGCTGGTACTGGTGGTAAAGTAATTCTCACGTCGAACGCACCCTTGATAGTAACCTCGTCACCTTCATATGACCAGAAGTTCAAATAACGATTACGGACATGAAGATGAGTATTATCCGTAAACTGGAAACGTCTTACATAACCAGCCTTAAAACCGATACAAGTATTTTTGTTACCTGCTGCATCCATCTTCGTATAAGCATCGCCATAATACTTATCACTATGCAACGTCTTGTGTCCACGTGCAAAGTCACCATCAGTCAACTTTGTCATAAAGTCTGGAGAAAGAGTTGAACAGTCAAAGCGCATACGCTCGTCAAGAACAACTGTCTGTGTTTTCACTCCGTAATCAACAATATCATCTATATAATAGTAGATACCATTTGTCGCCATAGCTTCAGCTGGAAGTGTCTTTGACACGTAAGAACCACGAACGAACACACCTCTTGCATCAGCCTTGCTCTGACGTCCACGACGGTTGATGTAAAGACCTGGATTATTATAAATACTTGGATAAGAGAACTTCATCAATGAATTAGGCATCAATGTAGGATACCAGTCACTGAGATCCATGTGTTTTCTATCAAAGTTATTATATATCTTGTGGTTGTCATATACTGTCAAACTATAATACAATCCATAGCGGTCAAGAATATGATAAGAGATGAAACGATTGAGAGCATTACGTCTGTCTGTATAATCATCAACATCAGCGTCCTCTGGATATACAGCATCATAAATCTCATGAGCTTTAAATTCAAGAGATGATGGATCGTCCTTACCTTTAACCTTAGTAATGCCCTTTTCCTTCAACACTTCATCCTTGACCATAAAAGCCGTATAGTTGTAGTAACGCTTCTCTGGATAGGCTACATTATCATACTCCTGCGCAGTAAAAATGCATAGCTTATTGTTAGTCCAAGTACAAGAGTCAATACGGTCACGCTCTGTTGCAAAGCCATAGCTCTCATCAAGATACTTCGAAATAGAATCTGTAATATGAGTCAAAGCTAAAGCTTCGTAGTACATAGAGATTGTAGTATCCTTCTCAAGCAGCATAGGAAGCAAGTCATTTGAAGTACAAACAACCCTATCCACAGTATGAACGACACCATTACATACAGAATCATCATAATGAATGAGTGTAGCATCCTTATTAATAAGAAGACGCAACTGAGGTTCACCATACTGGTCGTAAGTTGTGAGCGAGTCAATACGCATGGTATGCTCAAGCATGTTTGCCTTTGGGTAAACATCATTACTATAGTCGGTAGTAAAGAATGCCATCTCAATGATAGAGTTGAGAGCAATAGTATCACACTCCTCCTTTGAGAGTTCGTCAACAGACTTATAGCCTTTTGAATTAAGGAACAGCTTAACAGCATCATTTGTAGGTGCAAAAACTGTGTAACTACCGTATGTTGCCAACAAATCGTGGAAACGCAAGTCATTACGTTCGCCTGTTGCCTTACCCAAAATTGCAATATAATCAGAGAATTCTGAACGATTCTTCAAATAATCGAAAGCATACTCCTTTTTATTTGTATAGTAGTTGTCGATACCTGGATCGTCACTACATGAAACCATTCCTAACTGTACAGTAGCCAAAAGAGCAACCGCAGTCATGCAGAATTTATTAAATAACTTTCTCATACGCATTAGTTGTTTTCAAGAGTTTCTTCATCCAAGTAAGCACTATTCTGCTTCAACATAGGATTAATCTGAATTTGTTTCTTCAATACAGGCATATACAAGAAGTCCATCTTCCTCATCTTGATTGCTACAGAAGCACCACCATCTGCATACTTAGCAGTCATGTTTGAAATAAACTTGTTTGTATTGCCTTCACGACGTGCCTGACGAACAAGGTCATAGTAACGCTTACCCTCAAAGAGGAACTCACGACGACGCTCCTTCATAAGACAGTCCTCATAATCATCAAGTGTTTTCAACACCTTTTCATTTGGCAAAGCTGTGGCCCTTGAATTATTTGCATAAGGATTAGAACGCAGATAATTAGCACAGATAAGCTTAAGAGCATGAGCCTTCAATTCATCCACACTCTTGGAAGCAAGACTCTTGTCATCAGCCAAAGCCCTGATAGAGTCATTCTCCTTAGATTTAACCTCGTCAGTTGACTCCTGATTAAGCAACTTTGCATATTCAATCTCAGCCTCTGCCTGGAAAAGCATAGCTTCTGAGAGACGATAGAAAACATAGTTATGGTATGAATTAGAAGTAATTTCTCTCTTAGGTATCATACCACTAAGAGTGTAGTTTATGACAGACTTACCATCATAATCAGTCGAAACTCTCATATTTGAATACTTAAGGATTCGGAACGAAGAACCATCCTCCCAAGCAAAAGAAGATATTGAACGAATATCTGTGGCTGCTGGGAACAACGCCAAACCGAACTCCGTTCCAGTAGGTGTCGTGCTCATTATATTGGCATCTGCCAACATATATGTCTTCTCTTGATTCTGTTTATTTACTCCTCCATACATCAACGTAAAATTCTCATTCACCCAAGCAGTTCCTTGATAATCAGAAGCATATTCAAATATTGACTCAAATGAGTAGAAATCATCACAAAAACTCCAATTGAAAGCAAACGGAACAATTGAAGAACCAGAAGAAACTTCTGCTATAAGCGGATATCCATAGAGTGAATATACATTCTTATCAATGTACTTAGTAAGATTAATACCATCAATACCATTAGTAGAATAGATTAGCTTCTTTGTATCAATAACTTTCTGAGCATACTGATAACACTTATCATAATCATCTTTCTGCTGTCCGGCAGAGCGAGTGGCATCAGAAGCTCTCCATAGATACATCTCAGAAAGGAGCATCTGAATGGCAGGACGAGTAATACGACCCACAGACTTCTGATAATCATGATACATTACAGGTACATCAAGAACACAACCTTCCAAATCCTCAATAAGAGCGTCAAGAACCTCATTAAAAGAAGTCTGAGAAAGATACATCTTCGTTACATCATCATCAATCGTAGGCTCAAATGTAAGCGGAACATCCTTAAATGTCTTGATAAGATATAAATATGTCATATCACGAAGAGCCTTACATTCTGCAAGGTTAATACGTAAATCAGACTCTGTATAATTTGGGTCATTCGCTGCTACCTCTGGTGCATACTTAATAACGGTATTACATCTGTTAATTACCTCATACAAAGGTGCCCAGTCGCAATATTCATTTGTAGTCTTGATACTTCCCTTCATAAGGTACTTTAGGGCATCTGAAGCGTCTGGACCAATAATGGTATTGTCAGAACGACCTTCACCCCATACAAGGATATCATGAATATACTTACTTTCATGAAATGTAGAATAACATGATGCAACAACACTTTCAACATCGGACTTATCTGTCCAGAAGTTTTCAAGCACCACCTCATTCAATGGAAGCAAATCAAGTGAGCATGAGCTTACACCCATTCCAAAAGCAGCAACAATCGTCGCTAACTTAATAGATTTCTTTATTTTCTTCATAATGTCAAAAGCGATAAATTAGAATGCAATAGTTGCATTAAGAGTAAATGAACGTGCTCTTGGAGTACGTGAGTTATCTGTTGCAGGAGAATAACCTGCCTGCACAATCTCTGGGTCTGCACCAGAATACTTGGTGATACAGAAGAGATTGTTCAATGTTGCTGAGAGACGGAGCTGCTCCAATCCAATCTGCTTAAGAGTTGCAGGCTTGAAATTATAAGCAAACTGCAAATAATTAAGACGGATGAAAGAAGCGTCCTCAATAAAACGGTCTGAACCAAGATAGTTATGTGTCGTTGCAGATGTCTGAAAACCAGTAATAACATTAGAAGTAGATGCTGCACGTGGAAGAAGTGCCACATCACCCTCATTATGCCAACGCCAGTTGATAGCCTGAGACTGGTTAGAGTTGTTTGACATATTCTCAAGCCCCATGCGAGCTGCATTGATAACCTTGTTACCATAACGGTAGTTGAACTGAGCATTCATTGACCACTGGCCATAGTTAATCTTGAAGCCAAAACCACCAGTCATCTTTGGTAATGAAGAACCAAGATAAACAACATCAAGAGCATTAATCTGACCGTCGTGGTTGATATCCTCATAGATAGCATCACCTCCAACGAAATGATAGTTTATATTCTCGTAGTCATATACCATATATTTAGGTGCACCTTTTGAGTCATATACGATTTCTCCATCAGCATTACGAACAACAGGTGCCACATTCAAATCATTGAGCTGAGCTACCTTTTCAGCATCAGTCAATTTATTATTACCATTGATAGCCTCCTGTGCATCATAGTAGTCAGAATAGCGATACACACCCTTGAAACGATAACCATAGATTGCTCCAAGTGGATTGTGGAGACGAACCATTGAAAGATATGCTCCATTGTCTGGTGTATTACCATCACCGTTCATTGTCTCAAGGATGGATGATTCCATATCAACTATCTCATTACGGTTGTTGGCAAACGTTACATTGAAATCCATAGTAAACTTGCTTCCAATCTTAATAAGCTTGTTGGTATTGATGTTGAACTCCCAACCATTGTTACGCATAACACCTGTATTCTTATAAGAAAGAGAGCTGTAACCTGAATTTGAAGGAATTGCAGAGTTCTTATTCAAAAGGTCACGTGTTGTCTTAGTATAGATAGAGACATCACCCGTAATCTTACCCAAGAAGCCAAAATCAAAACCAAGGTTCCATGTATCCTGTTCCTCCCAACGAAGATCAGAAAGACGGATATTAGAAGGTTTAACGGCTGCAACACCCATATATTCGGAGGCTGAAGCATACTTAGAATAGAAGAGGCCTTCCTCGTTAGGCTGACGACCTACACGACCCCATCCCGGACGAATAGAGAGCATGTCAATCCACTTGAAACGTTCCATCCAAGGCTCATCAATAATATTCCAACGAGCAGACAAACCTGGGAACATTCCCCATCTACGATTAGGACCGAACTTAGTAGAGCCATCGGCACGAAGAGTTGCATCAAAGATGTACTTACCCTTGAAGGCATAGTGAGCCTGGAAAAGGAAGAACTGAGACTTCCACTCACCAGCACTTGAGCCGAAACCATTATTAACACCACCAGCAAGAGGAGAAGTAAGCCCACCTGAAGTAGGAATCCACTTTTCTGTCAAATCCTGTGATGAGGAGTTACCAGAGTTGTACTGATAACGCGCCATTAATAACACAGAGTGATCCTCATTGTTGAAGTGAGGTGTGAATGTCAAAGTATGACGTGTTGAAAGAGAATGGCTCTTATAGGCATTCATACCTGCCAAGTTGAAGTCATCAGCAGTAAAAGTAGAAGACAATATTGAACCAGGAATGAAAGAATCCTCATTCTTAGTAAAGATATCAAACACAATCTGTCCTTCATATCTGAGCTTGTGAGCAGTAGGTTCCTCAGACGTACCAAGAAGTTCATAACTAAGGATAAACTCAGGAGAGAGCTTAACTGTTGACTCGGTGTTCTTTGCAAGATAAGCCACAGCTACAGGGTTAGCCAATTTATACTGATCCTCAAGAATCTTTCCCTGAGCAGAGTATGTACCCTCTTCCTGTGTAATATTAGGATTCATTGTGTAGAAACGACCTGTATCATTTCCATTGGCATCCTCCTCATAAATAGAGAGGTTAGGCATCTTCTCCAAAGCTATGGCAAGAAGATCCTTTGGATGATTTTGTGCATCATTTGGTCGGTAGTTCTTCTTATTTCTTGTATAAGCCAAGTCGAAGTTTGCCTGCACCTTGATTCGATCTGAAACATAGTAGTCGAGAGCTACACGGTTTGTGATACGGTCAAGCTTTTGCTTGATAACAGTACCTGTCTGTGAGTCATAACCAAAAGATACACGGAATGTAGCCTTTTCACCACCACCCTGAAGAGACACATAATGCTGATGATACTGACCAAACTGCTGAATAGCCTTGCGCCAGTCAGTATTGTCATTGAACATATTGTACTCAGAGAAGTTCTTATTGTAACCAATCTCTGGAACATAGAGAGAAGAGTTAGAGTCACCGTAACCATCTGTCTGAGTAGGGTTGAAGTATGCCTCCTTGAGGTACATAGTGTAATCGTCACCATTGAGGAGTTTGTAGCCCTCTGGTTGCCAGTTACCAGTGAAACGATAAGAGTATGTAACCTTAGTCTTACCACGAGCACCACGCTTTGTCTTGATTTCGATTACACCATTTGCGCCCTGTGAACCCCAGATAGCTGTAGCAGCAGCATCCTTGAGGACTGTGATTTCCTGAATATCCTCAGGGTTAACACAAAGGAGTTCTGCAAAACGCTCCTCGTTTGCATTAGTAAAGTCGAAGTCCTTTGTTGCATCATTAGAAAAAACATTTCCATTGACAACAACGAGTGGTTCTGCGTTACCATTGATAGTAGATACACCACGGAGACGCATAGTTGTACCGGCACCGAGGTTACCTGAGTTAGCAACGATATCAAGACCTGAGATACGTCCCTGAAGGGCTTCGTCAACGGATGTCATACCGATACCCTCAAACTCCTTCATATCGATAGTCTGGGTTGCACCTGAAATCTCTCGTACAGGAATCTGAAGACCAGAAGTCTGTGATTTACGTACTGCCTTGACAGTAACCTCCTTAAGCGTAGTGTTACTTGCAAGGACGACGCGTCCCATTGTACGTTTGTTAATATGAAGATCCTTAGTTACGCAACCGATGTAAGATACACGGATGATGTTCTTAGGACTGACAATCTTCAATGAGAAGTTACCATTATAGTCGGTAACACAGTGACTAACGATACGATTAGACTTATCAACCTCGAGAACATTAGCCATCGGAAGTGGCTCAAGGTCATCCCAAATTTGTCCTGTAACGATGTCACCTGCCTTTACCTGTGCACTTGCTGTGAAGACGACACAAGTAAAAAGAAGTATTATTGATAATATTTTCTTCATGAGAATGATTTATTTACGAGTTCTTACCTCGGATGAAAGTGGTTTATACATATATTCAAAC
>CAMOVB010000054.1:0-15261 GCA_946626925.1 uncultured Prevotellaceae bacterium | reverse complement strand
GCATCTGCTTCTGCTGCTGTCCAGCAAATATCAGATTATATTGATTTTGCAGATTCTTATACATACGGCCGTATGTGGAACTATGCAGCAATCACAGATAGTCGTGACGTTGCGAAGTGGCCTGGAACCTCATACGTTGACGACTACACTCCATATCAGGATGATGGTATTCGTTTCAATCAGCAGGCTATGAAGCACTTTAAGGATGGAGATATGCCTATGACATATCCTAATGTCAACTGGATGGACTACATTATGAAGGATGCAGCATGGCAGGAGCAAGTAAACGTAAATGTCAATGGAGGTACAGACAAAGTTAGATACTTCATTTCAACAGGTGTGTTTAACCAGAGTTCACTCTTTAAGACATTCTCCAATAATTCTGATGAGACATTCAAATATAACCGTTATAATTATCGTGCAAACCTTGATATAGACGTGTCAAAATACAGTTCTCTTGCCATCACACTTGGTGGTCGTATTGAGAATCGTACAACATTAGGTCAAGGAGAAGAGTTTATTTTCCGTTATCTTCAGGGAGCAACACCATATTCAAGTTATGGAATAGACGATGAAGGCCGTCTGATTGTATCAGACGAACGTCTTGTCGGTCCATACGACCGAGCACCTCTTACTAATTACTATAAGCTTGGTTACAACAAAGCAAGTAAGAATGTTCTTAACTTTGACCTTCAGTACAAACATGATATGAGTTGGTTGACAGAAGGACTGGAATTTAAAGTAAAAGCTTCATATAATTCTACTTACACTGTAAACAAGAGCATGAAGTCTGGTTATGGTACTGGTACGCAGTATGTAGCAACAATTGTTGATGGCAAGGAAGTCCTTCGAAAAGAAGGTGTGGCATGGCCTGCATCATACGATGAATATCGCTATTCTGGACGTAACTGGTATGCAGAGGCAAGTCTCAATTACTCTCGTAAGTTCGGTAAGCACAGTGTAGGCGCTCTTCTTCTTTATAATCAGAGTAAATCATATTATCCAGCTCTTTATAATGATATTCCTTCAGGTTATGCAGGTCTTGTCGGTCGTGTAACATACGATTATGATCTGCGTTATCTTTTTGATTTTAATATTGGTTACAATGGTACTGAGAACTTTAACGATGAAATTGGTAAACGTTATGGAGTATTCCCTGCTTTCTCTGCAGGTTGGATTGCTTCAAACGAAAAATTCTGGGAACCGCTAAAAGATGTTGTTAGTTATTTGAAAATCCGAGGCTCTTATGGTAAAGTCGGAAATGATGTACTTGAAAATTATCGTTTCGGCTATCTGAAAGGACAATGGGGATTCTATAACGGACACATGTCCGGTAACCCATTGAATTCTGGAACAAATTTTGGTACAAACCCTGGTTCGGAAGATTGGCTTAGGGCTGCCAAGGAACTCACCGTTGGAAACCCAGACGTGACATGGGAAACAGCTTCAAAGCTCAATCTTGGTCTTGATGCCCATTTTATCAATGACAAGCTTTCATTAAACCTTGATTTCTTCTGGGAAGATCGTAAGGATATCCTTGTTAATAATGAACCAAAATTACCTGCTGTTACAAGTGTTATTCCACAGTCTGTGAATCGTGGCCGTGTTAAGAATCATGGATATGAAATTACATTGGGGTGGGATGATAAGATAGGTGATTTCCGTTATCATATATCACCAAGTTTTACATTTGCTCGTAACAAGGTTATAGAGATGCTTGAAGAACATAAATTGTATGATTATCTTGCTCGTACAGGACATCCTATTGGTACTCATTTTGTTTATGAGCTCTTTGAGTACTATAACAAGGAAACCGAGGAACATTATCAAGCAAAATATGGTACTCCAATGCCTGACCAAGGAACAACATTGAAGTATGGAGACTGTGTATTTGTTGACCTCAATGGCGATGGCACTATTGACGCTAACGACATGCATGCATACGGATATACAGATATTCCAGAAATCAACTACTCCCTGAATGCAAGTTGTCAGTGGAAGGGATTTGACTTCTCTATGACATGGGTGGGTGCAGACCATGTAAACCGTATGCTTAATACATACTATCGTGATCAGTTTGGTTCTACGAATACTTCTGCCCTTGCACAGTGGGTAGCAGATAACTCATGGACAGAGGATAATCAGAATGCGATACTTCCACGTATATCATTCACAAATCGTGTTCACAATAACCGTGATTCACGTGCATGGCTTACTGATACAAAGTATATTCGTCTGAAGAACATCGAGGTTGGTTATACAATCAACAAACCTAAGTTTGTACCATTGCTTAACTCTGTACGTTTCTTCGTAAATGCTCAGAATCTTCTTACTTTCACGGATTTCAAGGGTAATGACCCAGAGGCTGATGGAGGTAACTACCAATATGGTATAAAGTATCCAATGACTCGTGTGTTCAACTTTGGTGTTAAGGTTAATTTCTAACGCTTTACTTACATTCATAAAACTATGAAACAAATAAAATATATAATGGCTTTGGCGTTTGGTTCTATCCTCACCACTTCATGTGTGGATGACTTAAATGTCGGAAACGCATTCCTTGAGAAAGCTCCAGGTGTAGATGTGACCATCGATACTATTTTCTCAAAAGCCGAATATACCCGTAACTTCCTCTGGAGTGCTTACGGTCAGATTTACTGCACATACCACAAGGGTAACATGATGAATGGTGCCCCTATCGATGTGCTTTCGGATTCATATCACTGTTATTGTGGTTGGGGAGGTCCTATCCAAAGCTACTACCCTGGCAACCTCACAGAAGACTGTCAGGACACACCAAATGGAAACTTCCAAGGTAAGTTCTCATACTCCACAAAGAACCCTGGTGGTGACGATGGAGATGGAAACAATGGTGATGGACGTGTATCAATCTATGAGACTGTACGTAAGTGCTGGCAGTTGATTGAGAACATAGACCGTGTACCGGACATGTCGGAAGATGAGAAGAGTCGTCTTCGTGGTGAGGCCTATACAATTATGGCAAGCCGATACTTTGATGCTTTCCGTAGCTTCGGTGGATTGTGTCTTGTCGATCATGCTTATGCTGTAGATGAGGATTACACAGGTGGTCGTTCTACTGCATGGCAGACAGTCGAATTTATAGATAATCTTATCCAAAAGGCTATTGACGAACCTGGTTTTATCTGGAATGTAAAGAATGAGGATGTTGGTCAGTGGGAAGGTCGATTGACTCGTGCCTCTGCCCGTGCTCTTCGTTGTAAGTTGTGGATGCATGCAGCATCTCCACTCTTCAACAGCAACGAACCATATATGCAGTATGCCCCTGCAAAGATTACTGAGTATACTAACATCGAGCATGTATGGTTTGGAAAGGAAGACCCAACACTTTGGAATCGTTGTCTTCAGTATTGTAATGAATTCTTTGCCGACAACGAGGCAAATGGAAACTTCTATGCTCTTGTTCAGCCAGAAACACAGGATGAGGCAGGATATCGTATGGCTTATCGCAATGCTTATCGTTATCGTAACACAGAAAAGAATCATGAAAAGCTCTTTGACTCTCATCTAACAACCACTATGAGCCAAGGTGGTTGGGGCTGGGGTTGGAATGGCTATGCCCTTGACTGTATCCGTCAGGGTGGACAGGTTCCGACAGCAGAACTTATGGAGTGTTTCGGAATGGCTGACGGAACAAATTATCCATACGCAGATCAAGATGTTAATGTTATACCTAAAGGTAAGGATATCTTCGAAAACCGCGACCCTCGTCTCTATGAGACAATTGCTGTGCCACACAGACCATTTGATCCAAGTGTTATTGGTGATTATCGTGGTCATAAATATGTTGATTCTTGGGAGTTTGGTGTTCTTCAGCAGGAGGGAGACTTGAACAATCCAGACGACAATAAATCTGGATTGAAGAGATTCAAGTGGTTCCTTGACCATAATTCTGGTAAGATGGATGACAAGGCAATAGGTGTTGCTTATATCCGTTTGGCTGAGGTGTATCTTATCAAGGCAGAAGCAGAAGCAGAGTTGGGTAAATTTAAGGATGCTCTTGATGATTTGGATGTCGTTCGTTCACGTGTTGGACTTGGACGTATTGAAAAGATGAACCCAAATCTCAATCTTACATCAAACAAGGAGAACCTTATCAATGAGATTCTCCGTGAACGTAACTGCGAGATTGGTGCAGAGTGCGGTGACCGTGTATATGACATGATTCGTCGCAAGCGTCAGGATCTTTTCTGTAAGCCACTCCATGAGTTCCATACTTATCGTCTTGATGCAAGCGGTAATCGAATGGAAGGAACAAATCTTTCATACACAGAGGGTGAAGATTGGCCAAAGTTTGAATATGAACGTCCTGTGATTACTGTCGGTGCACGCCGTTGGTGGGATGCAGGTTTCTGGACAAACAAGTGGTATCTTGACCCTGTGTCTCGTAAGGAAGTTCAAAAGGGCTATGGTCTCACACAGAACCCAGGTTGGTAATATATGAAAAAGTGATTATTGATATTGAAAGATTTCTTTCATCCGTCTAATCATTAAATCATTAATAAAATTATGAATATTTATAGAAAATTAAGATATGCCTTATTTGGACTCTGCGCTGCTCCTTTTGCAGTGAATGCGCAAGTTCAGCTTGCCGACAAGCAGAGTCAGAAGGTGAACCTCGGCTATGAAGTGGAAATCTCAGAGTTTCTCACTACTGCTGCTGCCACCACAATCACTGCAGAGGAATTGCAACGTACATCTGCAATAAGCCTTGCCGATGCACTCTATGGCAAACTACTTGGTCTTACTGCCATCCAGAATACTGGATTCAAGGGCGAGGAAGGAAGAGGTGCTTCATTCAATATCCGTGGTATCCAGACAAAGGCTGGTAGTACAGAAAACTATCAGGATGCAAATGACATCCTTATCCTTGTGGATGGTGTTGAGCGTCCTATTGACCGTCTCATGGTAGAGGAGGTAGAGAGCGTGACAGTACTCAAGGATGCTGCAGCCGTGGCTCTTTTTGGTCATGAAGGTGTAAACGGTGTCCTCTATGTTAAGACTAAGCATGGAAAGGAGAACAGTGGAAACCACGTTAAGGCTGGTTATTCACACAAGTTCTCATTCAATCCACAATTTGCAGATATGGTCAGCGCATACGACTATGCTAATGCACTGAATATTGCACGTAAGAATGATGGACTTGCTCCTGCTTATACTGATGCAGAATTGGCTAAGTTTCAAGACGGTTCAGACCCATACGTTTATCCAAACGTGGATTGGAAGAAAGAGGCATTCCGCAATACTGCTCATGAGAATCAGGCTTTCCTTTCTATGTATGGAGGAACTGACAAGGTACAGTACTATACTCAGTTGAATCTTACTGATGCACGTGGTTTGTACAAGAATACTAATCAGAAAAACTGGTGGGATTCACAGTTGAAGTATTCAAAGGCTAATATCCGTGCAAATGTTGATTTCAAGGTTTCTGAGACAACAAAAGTAAGTGCCTCTATGCTTGCCATCTTTATGGAGACAAATGGCCTCAATAATGTGAACTCTAACGATGCATGGTGGCATCTTTACAAGACTCCAGCTCTTGCTTTCCCTATCCAGACTGAAAATGGTGTATGGGGTGGTAGTCAGGCATACGGAGACTATAACCTTCTTGCAAAGATTCAGGACACAGGTTATCAGAAGACTCACCAACGTCAGTTGTGGGCAAATATGGTGCTCAAGCAGGATCTTGGCATGTTTGTTAAAGGATTGGGATTCTATATAGGTGCTTCATACGACAACTGCTCTAATATTATAGAACAGAAAAGTAAAGGCTATCAGTATGGCTGGAATCATTATGATGCAACTGGTAATATGACAGAGACTGTGATGGGAACTGTTCAAGATCAGCTTGGATGGAATCATTGGACAGATTTTCAATGGCGTATTGCTACATTGAACGTGGGATTCAAGTATAACACTCAGTTTGCTAATGGTGATAACCTTGCGCTGAACTTGAATCATAATATCAAGGGGGAGTTACGTGACGGTCAGAACAATACATGGTATCGTTCAAACTATCAATTATCAACTCACTATGATCATGATAACAAGTTCTTGGCTGACCTCGTGCTTGCAGCAAATGGTTCAAACCGTTGCTACCCTGAGAAGTGGGCATTCTCACCAACTCTCGGTCTTGGTTACATCTATGCAAATGACGATGCAGGTGATGCAATAATCAACTATGGTAAGGTACGTGGCTCTGCTGGTATCCAGCACACAGACTTCACTCCACAGGCAGGTTTGTGGCTTACTCCATGGAATACTTCACATGGTCAGTTTGTGTATGGTACTAACCAAACATCATCTTGGGGTGCTTTCATGCAGGCTTTCCCAACAGAGAAATTCCGTCAGGAGACTGCATACAAGGCTAATATCGGTACTGACATCCGCTTGTTCAATTCTGTTGACTTCACATTTGATGCTTTCTATCAGAAACGTACCAATATCCTTGTTCCTGCAAATCAGTTGAACTCTGCTGTAGTAGGTATTCAGTCTGCTTACGATGACAAGGGTGAAGTTTCAAGCTATGGTGTAGAAGTAGGTGCACGCTATGCAAAGACTTTTGAAAACGGTCTTAACATCTATGGTGGTGCTATGCTTACTGCAACAAAGAACAAGGTTGACAAATGGATTGAGACACCTGCATACGCTAACCTTTCACTCATAGGGGATGCAGCTGATGCTGCACGTGGTCTCATCGCACTCGGATTCTTCCAGAGTGAAGAAGAAATCGCTAATAGTCCACGTCAGGAGTTCGGACAGGTAAAGGTTGGTGATATCAAGTACAAGGACGTAAATGGTGATAATGTAATCAACCAGAATGACTTCGTTGCTCTTGACCACGGAACTTCATTCCCAGCATTGAACTATGCCATCAATCTCGGTGCTGAATATAAGGGCGTAGGTATCAATGCTACATTCCAGGGTTCAGGCAACCAGATGAAGAACATCCGCTATGTTGATGGTGTTTGGGGAGCGCTCTCAGATAACCGTAACCTTTCAACAGAGTACTACAACAACTGTTTTGACATTGCCGGTGATGCTGCCATCTACCCACGTCTCTCAACAGAGTCAGTGGCAAACAACGAGCAGGCATCTACAATCTGGTTCCGCAATGCAAAGTGGTTCAAGATGCGTGATTTCGAAGTATATTACAGACTTCCTGAATCTATTACCTCTTCACTCAACGTTTCAGGTGTCAAGGTTTATCTCCAGGGACAGAACCTCCTAACATGGAGCAATATCGATGCACTGGATGCAGAGAACCTCAACACAGGCTATCCTGTAATGAAGAGCATTAACCTTGGTCTCTCAGTAACATTCTAATGACAAATAATTATGAAACTGAAAAAATTATATATATTCGCACTTCCTGCTGTCTTATCGCTTGGTTCATGTGCTGATCTTGAGTATCATGAGGTGTCATTGCGCGATGAGGACTGGACATACGAGTTCTTCAACGATGGTGTGAAGAACATGATATGGGATGTTTACGCACAGATGTACAACAATGAACTGGCAGACAACAGCACGAACTTCCTTGCAGGTGCAACTGACGAGGCGCAATATGCCCTCGAAATAGGTGCGGTAAACAACTACTACAATGGTGGCTGGAGTACAGCAAATCCACTCTCAGGCACTTGGGATAAGTCTTATACTGCTCTTGCTGAAATTCATACCATTCTTGAGAAAATCGACAAGATTGACCTTACAGAATGGAAGTATAATGATAATTATAATATTTGGCAGCAACAGTTGGATAACTTCCCATACGAGTTACGTTTCCTTCGTGCATACTTCTACTTTGAATTGTTCAAGACTTATGGTGATGTGCCACTTGTAACAACGACTCTCACCAATGGTCAGGCTAATAATATGCAACGTACGCCTGCCGACAAGGTAGTCAAGTTCATCGTCGACGAACTTGATGAGATTGCAACATATCTCCCTATCTCATACGCAGAAGAGCCTTATGCAGAAATTGGACGTGCAACACGTGCCGCAGCATACGCTCTCAAGGCACGTACTTTGCTCTATGCAGCATCCCCATTGCACAACCCAACTGGTGATAAGACAAAATGGGCAGCTGCAGCCGAGGCTTCAAAGTATGTCATTGACCATGCAAAAGACTGGGGACTCTCACTTAGTCCTTATTCTGAGCTATGGGGAGATAATGCTTTCTTCAACAAGGAACTTATCTTTGGTTTAGGTCGTGACATGGATAACGCTTTTGAGATGGCAAACTATCCTGTTGGCGTGGAGAATGGTAAGTCTGGCAGTTGCCCAACACAGAGTCTCGTTGACCAATATGAGTTCCAAGACAATGGACAGACATTCGGTGAACGTTATTCAGGCAGTACGGTTGACTTGACAACAAATCCATACGACGGACTTGACCCTCGCTTTGCACTCACAGTGGTTAAGAACGGTGATGAGTGGCCAAGCAATGGTACACAAAAGAAGGTTATCGAGACATTTGTGGGTGGCTTTAATGCAGCACCAAAATATGGTGCTACTCCTACAGGCTACTATCTCCGTAAGTTTGTTGACGGCTCATGTGTTACAACGACTGACAATCAGGTGAAGAGACACCATACATGGATTGTCATGCGTCTTGCTGAGTTCTATCTCGACTTTGCCGAGGCGGCTTACTATGCAACAGGTAGTGCAAATGATGCTACATTCGGAATGACAGCCAACGAAGCAGTCAACGTTCTCCGTAACCGTTCAGACATCGCTATGCCAGCTTTCACAGAGGATGGTGATGCATGGGTTCAGCGTTATGAGCGTGAACGTCTTGTTGAACTTGCTTTTGAGAACCACCGTTTCTGGGATGTACGTCGCTGGATGAAGGGTGAGCAGTACTTCAAGAACATTACCGTAGCAACCATCACGGATGCAGGTAATACACTCACTCGTACAGTCAAAACTCGCAACTGGGATGAGAAGTACAATCTCTTCCCAATTCCACAGTCAGAGATTCTCAAAAATGGTAACCTCACTCAGAATACAGGTTGGTAAAATAAAACTGAAGATATGAAAACAATATTTAGATATCTCAATATTGCCACTCTTCTCGTTGTCTTGTCAGCAATGTTTGTAGCATGTGCTGACACAGACAATGATGACAATGGCAACTTAGGACTGAACATCAAGGTGTTCTCTCCTACAGTGGTTGTCCCAGGCCAGCCAATGACGATTAACGGTTCTGGCTTTGGCGATGTGACAGAAATAGAGTTCCCAGGTAACATAAACGTTACTGACTTCGAGATTGTCACTAACGAGATGATTCGTGTCAAGGCTCCTGCAGGTCTTAACACAGCTGGTAAACTCCTTGTTCGTAATGCATCTGGTGAGACTGCGACATCACCTCTTTCACTCATAATTGGTCACACAACTATTTCTGGATATTCTGCAAGAGAATATAAAGATGGTGGAAAGGCTGATGAAGATTATGATGTAGTCAAAGGCAATAGCTTGTTTACTGTATATGGTACAGGCATGCAGTTTATGTCAAGTGCAGAGTTCATTGACGAGGATGGTAATCCTATCGTTGTAAATGCAAGTGCATTCCATCGTGTTGCACCGGGACGTGTCGTAATACAAGTTCCTGCCAAGGTGCTAACAGGTAAATTCTCCGTAAAGCTTCGTACTATTGATGGTAACGAGTTTGAAACACCTGTATTTGCATTTGAGACAGCTCAGGATGGTGGTCACTGGGAATACACGAGACGATTCCTCTGGCAGAACGATGGCTCTAATGATGCTGTTTCTTGGAATGGTGTTTATCGATTTGGTCTCAATGGTCACGATGGCAACAACGAATGTCTTGCTACTCTTGATGAGGAGACATGGGCTGCAATCAAGGATGGTGAAGTTTACTTCCTCTTTGATGGTAGCGAAGCATCAAATGTACGTATCACTACAGGCTGGTGGTCTGCTGCATACGGCGGAACAGAGCATAACTGTATTGATATGGCAGAAGATGATGAAGAAAGTGGTAAGAAGGTTATCAAGCTCAACATAAAGGAGGATCACAATATCTATGACCTCATTGACGAGCAGCATATTCTCTTCACAGGTTCTGATTATACTCCACTCGGTATCTTTGTCATTGACGCTACATGGGTAGAAGGCGGAGGACACTTTGAGAAAGTAAGAGAAACTTTCTGGAAGAATGACGGAACTTTGGGTAATATCTCATGGAACAGTGCTTATCGCTTTGGACTTGAAGGTCACGATGGCAATAACGAATGTGCCACAACATTCGATGAAGAGACATGGACCAAGTTTATGACTGAGCCTATTCGTATTGCTATTGAAAAAACTGGAGACGCAGATCCTAATGTGCGTGTAACAACCGGTTGGTGGTCTTCTGACTTCGGCGGTAAAGAATACAACTGGTATCAGGCAGTAGAGGAAGATGAGAATGGCAAGTTGTTCATTGAACTCAACCTTGCCAATGAACCAGATTTCGTTTCATTGCTTGTTGACCAGCACATCCTCTTCACTGGTGATGCTTATAAGATAGTTGAGATCTACCAGGAGAAGGAAGTCTGGGTTGAGGGCGGAGGTTCTCAGCCTGAACCAATCGTGCTATGGGAGAATGATGGCACTAACGGAGCTGTTTCATGGAATGGCGTTTATCGCTTCTCTAATGATGAGGCGCAAACAGACGAGGTAATTTTTGCATTCTCGATGGAAGACTGGTCTATCATAAAGGATGGTACATTCTATCTCCTCTTTGAGGGTAACGAAACTTCAAATGTTCGTATCACTACAGGTTGGTGGTCAGGTGCATACGGAGGTGCAGAACACAACTGTATAGACATGGCTGAGGATGATGAAGCCACTGGCAAGAAAGTTATCAAGATCAACCTGAAGGAAGATGGTAATCTTTATGACAATATCGACGTACAGCATCTTCTCTTTACTGGCGATGCATATACTCCTTTGAAACTTTACTACTACAAGTAATTTGGATTATGACTTTGATTAGGCGACCTTGCGTTATGCAAGGTCGCCTTTTTCCTTTAACTTAATTGTGCAAAAAACATTTATTTCAGGAAATCAAGAATAGACTTAACATGAGGGGAACACATCGTTGCGTTCCCCTTTGTCATGTCCATATTCCGACATCAGTTAATGTTGTTGTATTGACCTTGACTGATAGACAATGCGACTCGCAGTAAAGGCAACATTTTAGTATCTATATATATTAACTCACATCCAGTTAATATATTAACTCGTTTGGGGTGTTTTTGCCCCTTTCTTTATGCCTCTACTCACTTGCAGAGGTGCATATAAACATTATTCCAAATAAAATGCGTAGATTTGCACTGATTGTTTTAACTTTTAATTCAAAAAAAGGATGGAAGCTTCACCATATTACAGTCAGTTGATTGATGCACTTGACGCTAATGGTTCACAGAATGAACCAATAAAAGTCAGGTATGCAGAACTGTACCGTATCCTTAACGAGATGATGAATGAGATAACAGAGCGCACCGGACTTGTGTTCTCTGGTCCCTTTGCACGTCTCACCTATCTTGTGAGGGAATATGGCGTGGAGCACGAATTGTATAAGCGTATCAACAGTTTCCGTTCTTTGTGCAAATCCTTACAGACAGCAGATGTCAAGCAGTTAGAGGCTCACTACAAGTATGATGCAAAGGCACTTACAGACTTCATCTGTGCTGTAACAGGGGATGCCATTCCATCAGAGTTATCGACCATGCTTCCGCGTAGCGTTAAGGTGTGGAAGACGGTTCGCATGGCTCTGCCATATATGCGTGTGGTAGTGGATAGCTGGGATGACACACATATTCTTGCTACAGCGGAGGATGCGGAAGAGGACATCATTCGTATCAATTATGCAAAGCCAAACTTGATGGGCGACTGGTCGTACATTCGTGGATTACTGAGCAAGGGGGCACAACTTAACATCATTCATCCTGCAAAGGTAAAGGACGAGTATCTGCCTGAACTTATCATCTTTGAACCAGATTATCTTATAGATATTTCGTCCATAGCATCATGCTTCAAGGAATATGGTGTTACACCTTTCACGTTTCTATTGAACAGATTCAAGAAATCAGCAAATACCAAGGCTATACTTGTGGGTAACATAGCCGGACAGATGCTTGATGAGGAGATTAACAACCCGAAAGCAACTACGTACAAGGACTCTGCTATCACATTCTTCCGCAACAACTCGCTTTCTATAGTAACCTGTCAGGACTCCATGGCTACCTTCCACGAGGATGCGAAGGTGCAGCAGGATAATATACGTAACATAGTAGATAAGGCTCAGAAAATAGACCATTTCTTTGAACTCGACAAATTGGTTGTTGAGCCATCTTTCTTCTGCGAGATGCTCGGAATACAAGGACGTATGGACTTGCTTCACACGGAATACAAGGTGTTGCTTGAACAGAAGTCGGGTAAGCGTGCCTTTATGAGTAACGCCCATCAGGAGCCTCACTATGTGCAGATGCTCCTTTATCTGGCTTTACTCCATTACAATTTCGGAATATACAACGAGGAGGTGTCATGTTACATTCTCTACTCCAAATATCCAGACGGGTTGATGAAGGAAGGCGCTTCGCCCGAACTGCTTTTCAAGGCTCTGAAGCTAAGGAATGAAGTAGTATGGAACGAGTATTACCTTGGGCGAGGCGGTATTAGGATCTTAGAACACCTTACTCCTGACCGCATCAATGTGAATGGCATCACATCTGATTTCTACCGCAAATACATTCTGCCAGACATAACCTACACACTTGGCGTGATTCAGTCAGCAAGCGTGCTTGAACGAGAGTATTTCTACCGTATGTTTACGTTTATGCACAAGGAGCACATCCTTGGCAAGGTTGGCAATTCTCGCAAGGAGGCAAATGGTCTTGCTTCCATCTGGAACTGTACTCTCGAAGAGAAAAAACTGGCGGGTGCCATACTCGATGGTCTCACTGTTGATAAGGACTCGCTTCAGCCATCTTCGCCAACCATGGTGTGGCATACTCCGGAAGACGAGGACGATTATCTTCCAAATTTCCGTGAGGCAGATTCTGTGATACTATATAAGTATATGCGTGGTACTGTACCTGATGCACGCAAGGGTATCGTTTACCGTGGCTCGATAGATAATATGAAAGAAAACGACATTGTAGTTACATTACGTTCCGTGCAACGCAATTTGTCTCCTTTCATCACAGATGACGACACGCTTTGGGCAATGGAACACGACTTCATGGAGACATCGTCCAACAGTGTGAACAGAGGACTGTTTGCCTTTCTCGAAGCTGACAAGGAACGACGTGACCTCCTGCTTGCTCAACGTGAGCCACGACGTGATGAATCACTCACGCTCAAAGGCGATTATGGCACATTCAACGAACTTGTGCTACGTGCCAAACAAGCTCAGGATTATTTTATAGTAATTGGACCTCCGGGTACGGGCAAGACTTCTTTCGGAATGCTCAACATTCTCAAGGAAACACTCTTGGACGAAGATGCCAGCGTACTTCTTATGTCGTTCACCAACAGAGCTGTGGATGAGATATGTAGTAAACTTGTAAAGGACGGCATCGACTTTGTGCGCATTGGCAGGGAAAGTCTGTGCGCAGAACCTTATCGCCCATATATGCTTGAGAACAAGATTGCAGGATGCAGTAATGCCGAGGCAATAAGGAATGTGCTCACATCAACACGTGTAGTGGTCGGTACTACAGCTTCTATGTCTGGCAAGATTGACTTGTTCTCGCTCCGAAGCTTCTCACTTGCTATTATTGACGAGGCATCACAGATACTTGAACCGCAGATTCTACCGCTTCTCTCTGCCAGACATGGCAACGTGAACGGCATACGCAAGTTTGTACTCATTGGCGACCATAAGCAGCTGACAGCCGTTGTACAACAGTCTCCAGAGGAATCAAAGGTTGATGAGCCTATGCTCAACGACATAAATCTATTTAACTGCCGAAACTCTTTGTTTGAACGTCTTTTGAGTCTCAACGACAGCGACAATTCACCATTCGTATATCGACTCACACGTCAGGGACGTATGCACCATGACGTTGCAATGTTCTCAAGTGTATCATTCTACGAAAACAAACTAATGACTGTACCACTTGAACATCAGGAAGCAGATATCAATTTCCCTATCCATGACAGCGATGGAATGGAGAACCTTCTTGCTACTCGACGAGTTTCATTCATACCCGTAGAACGTCCAGAACACTCACTCTCGTGCAAAGTCAACATACCGGAAGCCGTGGTGATTGCCAGCATCGTATATGCTTCATGGCAGCTGTACAAGAAGAACGGACGCACGTTCCTCACAGACGAATCGGTTGGTGTCATCGTTCCCTACCGCAATCAGATATCCGTGGTACGCAAGGAGATTGACAAATATGGAATACCCGAACTTCATGACATAACAATAGACACCGTGGAACGCTATCAAGGTAGCGAGCGTGACATAATCATATATGGCTTCACTATACAGCGTGAATACCAGATGTCATTTCTCACCACAAATGTATTCGAGGAACACGGTCACACTATTGACCGTAAACTGAACGTTGCGCTCACACGAGCAAAGGAGCATACCATCATCGTGGGTAACCCAACATTGCTCCATAAAAACAAAATATTCACTCAATTGATGGAATGGGCGAATGACAATTCATAATTCAAAATTCAGAATTCATAATTGTTTGTGCAAAGTATGGATGTTGTGCAGTAATTTCAATTCCTATAATATAAAGGCAATAGCTGTTCCTAAAAAGTACATAAAATACTCGAACTAATGTCTTAAATGTAATTTTTTTGCATTTTTAATACTGTCTTATTCACAAAAAAGCATAAGACAAGACAAATTTACACCCAAAATGAAAGTGTATTTCAATTATTAGTTATACCTTTGCAATGTTCAAAATAATAATAGCTTTTTCTTAGTTCACAACTTTCCAAAAATCAATCCTTCAAAGAACCATCTGAAACGTCAGATATTGTTAAGGATAAAAAATTGCCACTTCATCTTGAAGTGGCATTTTTTTTTTGTCTATGTATCATAAATCAAAAGTGTTTCTCTTAAAGAAATTAGTAATTAGAAAGGTACATTGAAGCGGATACTAACACTACATGATGTGTCATGCTATACAATTATATAAGTAGGTGTGCATAATTATTTTTACAATCCTTGCACCGCCTACTGCGCAT
>CAMOVB010000053.1:0-15955 GCA_946626925.1 uncultured Prevotellaceae bacterium | reverse complement strand
ATGCACTGCCGTATATATGTATGATGACTGGATAGGACTTAGCTTCCTTCTTTGGAAGGTACACGTCGAGTGTGTGGTAGCCTTGTCCATCGTCAGCGTAGTTGATATCGGTATATTTCTGAGAGAACTGTGCTGTGACGTTGCTCTGCTGGTTGCCTCCGAAACCGAAGTTCTGTGCCATAGCCCCTGTGGTCATAATTGCAAGGGCGATTGCGATAAAAGTCTTTTTCATTTTTTGATTAGTTTTTTATTGATGTTAGTTGATACGAATGTCATAGACGGCACTCAATTTATTATGTATTTCTTTGCCTATAGCATCCCCCCCTCTGGAGACTTGGGAACATCTATTTCACTGTAACTTCAGCCGCTTTCAGTGAACTGCGGTCTGAGCTGTTACCGTAGAGCAACTCGTATTTGCCTGGCTTAGTATATACAGTATTGGTAGCTTCATCGAACCACTCGAACGACTTTGCATCAAGGTCTATAACTGCCTTTACTGTCTGTCCTGCCTTGACATCGACACGTGCGAAACCGCGAAGCTGCATCAGCGGTCCATGTGAGTCCTGTGGGTTGCGTACGTATAGCTGGACTATTTCCGTACCGTCCATCTTTCCTGTGTTCTCCACAGGGACGGTTACCTTTATCGTACCCTTGCCTTCCGATTTGAGGGTGCTTGAGGATAGCGTTGCAGTACCGATGTTGAACGTAGTGTAGCTAAGTCCGTAACCGAATGGGAACAGTGGCTTGTCCGTCATGTAACGGTATGTGCGACCCTTCATGCTATAGTCCTCGAAGTCGCCAAGCTGTGCAGAGTTCTTGTAGAATGTAATAGGGAGCTTGCCCGATGGGTTGTATTTTCCATAGAGCACCTCAGCTACTGCCTGACCGCCTCGCATACCAGGATACCACGCCTGGAGTATTGCATCGCAGCTCTGTGTCTCAGGCTCGAGTGCAATGGCTGAGCCCGAACAATTGACATAGACCACAGTCTTGCCGGCAGCCTTCAGAGCTTTGAGGAAGTTGCGTTGCACAGCTGGAAGCTCGATGTGTGTGCGGTCGCCTCCCTTGAAACCGTCAATAGTGACTGGCATCTCCTCGCCCTCGAGCGATGGTGCTATTCCGCCTACGAACACAACCTTGTCTATACTTGCAAGCTTCTTTATTATGTCGTCATAGTTGATTGGGGACTCAGTACCTATGTTAATCTTCATGCTGGCTGCGTAAGTCGGTATGTGACTGAAGCGTACTTCGATTCGGTACTCCTTGCCAGCCTCCACTTGTATTGGCGTGCGGGTAGGTGTCACGCGCCATGTGTGATGTCTAACCTGCTGCACTCCGTTTATATATACCTCGAAGTGGCTGACTGATTCCACGTTTACTACGACTTCGCCAGATGCTTTTGGTTTAAGCACAGTCTCGTATTTTGCGCTGAAGTCCGTAAGGTTGACTCCGGGGGCAAACTGGTAGTTGCCTGCCGTGGTCTTGGCTATCGGACGTGTATAGTATTCGGTTGCTACAGGCTTGCCCTCGCTCTTAACATTGTTCCAGAACGTACCTTTGATACCCTTCTTTCCATCGTAGGAAAGTTGGTCGAAAAGGTCTGTCACAACACGGTCGTCTGTAAGGTCGCAACCTTGGAGATACAGTACGTTTTTGTTGATGGCTCGAATACCGTCAAGTATCGTTGTGGTAGTGGTAGGCGTGCCATTATAGTTGCCCCACATCATTGTTTTCTCGTTTGCATTTGGACCGATAACTGCTATCCTTTCACCCTTCTTGAGAGGTAGAACAGAGTTTTTGTTCTGTAGGAGAGTCATCGACTGGCGTGCCATCTCGAGGGCGATGTTCAAGTGCTCCTTGCTTTCGAGTACGCTCGAAGGAATCTTTGACCATTCTACTACGGATGGGTCGTCCATCTCACCGAGGTCGAAACGGCCTTCAAGCAGACGGATGACGTGCTTGTCCACTTCGCTCTCCTTGATGAGGTCACGGCGGACAGCCTCAGGGATGCTCTTGTATGCGTAGTTGTAGCCACACTCCACGTCAGTGCCAGCCAGTGCGGCACGAGCCGAAGAGTGAACTGCATCCGTTGCTGTCTTGTGTGTCTCGTGAATGTCGGACACTGCGCTGCAGTCACTTACGACAAGGTACTTGAATCCCCACTCATTGCGCAGGATGTCCTGAAGCAAGCGAGTACTGCTGCAACATGGCTCATCGTCCAAACGCTGGTAGGCGCACATTACCTCACGAACCTTTGCGTCTTCAACAAGCACCTTGAATGCTGGTAGGTATGTCTCCCACAGGTCACGGGCACTCACATTGGTAAGGTTCGCAGTGTGTCGGCTCCATTCAGGTCCGCTATGGACAGCGTAGTGCTTGGCACAAGCCCACAACTTCCTATACTTATGGCTCTCGTCGCCTTGCAAGCCACGCACAACCGCAGTACCGAGTACACCCGTCAGGTAAGGGTCTTCACCATATGTTTCCTGTCCACGTCCCCAACGTGGGTCGCGGAATATGTTCACGTTTGGAGTCCAGACAGAAAGTGCATGAAAGCGCGTAACGTCCTTGCCTTCAGCTATGAGTTGGTTCCACTTTGCACGTGCCTCTGTACTCGTTGCGTCAAAGACACGATATATCATGTCTGCATTGAACGAAGCCGCCATGCCGATAGGTTCAGGGAAGTTCGTCACGTTGCCCATGTTGGCTACTCCGTGGAGAGCTTCACTCCACCACTGGAATCTCTTGATGCCCAGTCGAGGTATGGCAGGAGAGTCGTCCAGCATCAACTGAGCCTTCTCCTCAAGTGTGAGACGGCTGCACAAGTCCACGGCTCTGTCGTGTGCGCTAAGTGAAGTGTTCTGATAAGGCAACTGTGCCATGACTGTTCCGCATGACACAGCTCCTACTATAATCGATACGATAAATGTTCGCTTCATAACTGTTAGGTTGTATGAGTACCAGGTTTAGTTTTCTGTATGCAAAGTTACGAATTATCCCGCTCCACCCTTTAGCGAAATGTAACACATAGTTTTTCATTTGTAACCAGAAGACACTATCCCCAGCAATCCTCCTCTATTGGGATGGTGACTAACATACAACTATTTTTAAACGCATAGAAATACGGAGGGTACGAAGTTTTTGTCATGGAGGATAAATTTATTCCTCTGTTGTTATTTCTCTGAGCCCACCGTACTCTCTGCGTTAAAGAAATAACTGTTTTTTTTTCTCTTGTTTTCTTTTGTTTTGTGTTACACCTTATAATAAGGTTGCCCATAAGTATCTGCCAGTCTCGCTTCTTTGTTACATACCCAAAACTCTATGATACATTTTCTGTGCTTTCTTTCACTAATTCTTGTTACCTTTGCAAGCGAGTGATGAATAGTGCCTGCTATTGGATGTATCATCACAATAGTTGTGTTTGATTAATACTAACTCTTCATTGGCTTTAACTACTAAACTACTAAATACGTTATGAACAAACTAATGGCTGCGGTTGCTCTCAGTGCCATGATGCTGCAACCTGCGTGCTCTTCGGCACAGAATGCTACTAACAGTGACTCGCCTAAGACGGTCACAGTGAAGAATCCTTGGATGTGGACAGACACTCCTGACCCGGATATCATCCGCGTGGGCGACTACTACTACCTCGTCACGACGACAATGCACATGACGCCGGGCGGACCGATAATGCGAAGTAAGGATTTGGTGAACTGGGAAACGATAAGCTACCTGTTCGATGAGATACATGACACTCCACGGTACGACCTCGAACAGGGTACGGTATATGGTCGTGGTCAGTGGGCTACATCCATACGTTACCATAAGGGAACATTCTGGGCGCTATTCGTTGCCAACGATGACCCTCACAAGTCAATGGTCTTCAAGACTGACGACCCTGCAAAGGGATGGAAGCTGCACAGCCGTCTGCCTGCCTACCACGACTCATCACTCTTCTTCGATGATGACGACCGCGTGTATGTGTTCTCAGGTAGTGGCGACATAACTCTCGTTGAGCTTAACTCCGACCTGACAGCAGAGAAGCCGGGAGGTGTGCACAAGAAGCTTGAGCTACACGGACGTCCTCAGGGTCTCCACGAGGGAAGCCGCGTAATCAAACACGATGGCATGTACTATCTCCTCTGCATAGCATGGCCAAACACAGGTCGCTGTGAGATAGCTTACCGTAGCCGAAACATCGAGGGTCCATACGAGAGCAAGGTGATTGTCAAGAGCGAGTTCGGTGGCTTCCCATTTGTGGGTCAAGGTACTATCGTGGATGGCAAGCATGGCGAGTGGTACGGAGTAATCTTCCAGGACCGTGCTGGCGTTGGTCGCGTTCTCACACTGAGTCCTTGTACATGGGTTGATGGATGGCCAATGATTGGCGAAGTAATCCGTGAGCAAGGCAAGGGCATAGACAACTACCGCTACACTGCCCGTGTGCCCGAGACAATGACACTTGAGACAGAGGACGACATCGAGTACACTGGCAAGTATGGTCAGCAGATGAAACTCGAAGGTGGCATCACTATGACTAAGGACTACCAGTTCAACCACAACCCATTGAAGGAGGCTTACACTAAGAATGGCAATACATATACATTCCGCTCAACTAAGACTTATGACAATATGTTCCTTGCACGTAACACGTTGACATGGCGCATGTGGGCACCTACCTGCTCTGATACTGTGCGCATAGATGCCAGCAAGTTGAAGGACGGTGACCGTGCAGGTTTCTGCGTGTTCAGCGATAATGCAGGAATGATGTCGGTTGTGCGTGAAGGAGGCAAGTACTTCCTCGTATTCACCAATGAGGTCTGCGAGCTTGACCCACGCAACAAGGCAGTGACAGACGTGAAGGTCACTGAGTTGGGACGCGTTGCCATTCCTAAGTCAAAGATCAAGAACATCCAGATAGCAATCGATGGCAACTTCGTACCACGCACCGACATTGCTAACTTCAGGTACAGCCTTGATGGCAAGCAGTGGAAGCAGATGGGTGGCGACTTCAAGATGACCTTCAACTGGCAGAAGTTCTTCATGGGCTGCCGCTACGGAGTGTATTACTATGCTACTAAGACCACAGGTGGTCAGGTAAACATCAGCTCAAGGACATTCTGATATACCATGCGTCCCCTCCCGGTCAATCACGGTTGGGAGGGGAAACATGGAAACACTTCAATTTACTACTCTTTACTTCTCTTAACTTCATTGAGGAATACTTTAGTAATTAACTAACAATATTAATCCAAAAACTTCTAAAATGAAAAACTTATTAGTCAGTACAGCCCTTAGCATGTTATCATGCACTGGCTTTGCACAGAACGGTACTTTCACCCTGAACGGTACTGTAGATCCTAACATTACCGACTCTTGCTACAACGTCTATATAGCAGACGAGTACGGTCACCTCGACGAGACAAAGCCTTCGCTTGTCATTCCTGTTGTGGACAAGAAGTTTACTCACACCTTCAACGTTGACAAGGTGACGGCAGCAAGCATCCGCTGCGTGTTCCCTGGCGGTGAGGTATGCTCTGCAGGCATAGGCTTGATGCTTGTGCCTAACAGCTCATACACTCTCAACGTGCACAATGGTTACTTTGACCATGACTATGACTACAACTATGAAACGCGTCTCTCCCGTGGTATCCATGCTTTGCGTGAGAGTACCAAGTGGAAGTCACCTCACCTTCCAAAGCTGAAAGGCAAGGTATGGAAGAACGTTGAGTGCGACAATTCAGAATCGCCTATGTACGTAAAGGAAGTGTACTTCACGGACACTGCAACAGTGGTTCGTTTCGCACAGGACTACTTCTTATATAATATGGTTATTCCATCAGACTCATACCTTGAGGACGAAGCTGGAAACGAGTATAAGCTGAAGAACCCTGTATTCGGCGTCGTTGGTCACAACAATAGCGCAGACGCACGATTCTATGGTGCATACGTGTCATTCGAGCCACTGCCAAAGGGTACGAAGTCGTTCGAGATACACATGGACAGAGCCTATATCGGTAATATTGTTGAAGCAAAGCCTTTGAAGGGCAAGCCTAACTGTAACATAGAGGTCTATGCCTCTAACGGCATCAATGACTCTGGCTATCTCGTCCAGCTCTATGATAAGGAAATGAGGACACGCCGACAGGTAGCAGACATTCCGGTCAACAATCGCAAGGCATTCTACAAGACACTGCTCGCAGAGCCACGTCTCGCTGACTTCACGGCAACCTTCCCGGACGGAAGCGTCTGCACGCACGGCGTCCGTTTCCCTATCGTTCCTTATTCAGATGCTGCTGTCATCGTAAAGAACGGTACGTTCAGTGTAAAGGGAACTGGCTTCTACAAGGAGTGGAGCGATGCTGACGAGTTCTGTGAAAATGCAAGCAAGTACTCAACTGAGGCAGAGGCACGCGGCAAGATGGAAAAATATCTTGCAGAGCACTCCAATGAGGAAGGAGCAGTAATATACTTTTTCATGCGTCAGGACTTCCCATACAGTTTTGTCGAAAATCTCGTCTCATCCGATATGCTAAAGGGACGCTTCCGTCACTTCTTTGACTTCTACAGGGAAATGGAACGATCTCGTGAGGCACAGCGTAAGCACGAAGAAGAGGTGCGCAAACTTCAGGAGCCGACTGGCGAAGGCAAGATGTTCACCGACTTTGAAGTAGAGTACGAAGGCAAGACACAGCGTCTCTCCGACTACGTTGGTAAGGGCAAGTACATCCTCGCCGACTTCTGGGCAAGCTGGTGCGGACCTTGCAAGGCAGAGATACCTAATATTAAAGAGGTGTGGAAAGAGTACAAGGGAGACAATTTCGAGGTAATAGGCATCGCGACATGGGACAAGCCGGAAGACACCAAGCGTGCAATGGAGTCACTCGGCATCGAGTACCCGCAGATCATGAACACTCAGCATATTGCAAGCGACAAATACGGAGTATCAGGCATACCTCACATCATACTGTTCGGACCTGATGGCACAATACTCAAGCGCGGTCTCCGTGGACAGGCAATCAATAAAGCTGTCAAGGAAGCGCTTGGTAAGTAAGCAACTAAGTGCTGGACAAGTAATCGACTATATTATTTTTCCCTTCTCTATGCTTAGAAGTACAAATGTAATATAATAATGTGTCCAAATGTAATATATCTTGAAGCCCTAATTTGCTATATGAAGAAGAGTGAATGTAATATTTGATTCATATCTTATAGCATACTTTATTTGTGTTAATAGTGGTGTACTGTAATGGTGCACCGCTATTTTTCTAAGAATAACACCTATACTTTACATTTTGGTAAACACTTGTAACAAATCAAAAAGTGTAACAGTGCTAAATACACTTAATTTGCAATCGAATTATTAAGAGTAGTTCTGCTTTTTAAGACGAACGTTACTTTAATTAACCGTATTTTAACAATAATTTTACTTATGAAAAAATCTTTACTTAGTGTGGCTTTGGCCGTAGTAGCTTCTGCAGGTTATGCACAGCAGAAAGTTGCAGATGCCAGCAACTGGAAAGTAGGTGAGGATATCTCTGACAAGATTGAATGGGGTAACCTCAAGTTTGAAAACAATCCTATGGATTATTGGACTCTCGCAAAGGGTGCAGGTAGTACAACTCAGACTGGCGGACTCTTTGAGGTCTATGATGGCTCAGATTGTGACTTATTCCAGTATGTTTACCTCCCAAAGGGTCAGTATCGTCTCCAGTGTCAGGGATATTATCGTTGCGGTGGTTCAGACCAGAATGATACTGGCGACCCAACAGCATTCGACAGTGACGAGTTTGAATACAATGCTAAACTTTATGTTCAGGACGGAACATACAATCAGGATACAAAGGAATTCAAGAAGGGGTATCTTCGTTTTGAAAATCCATTGATGCCACGTCTTTATGAGATGCGTGGCGAACAGCTCTTCTTTGCTTCTAACGGTCAGGCAGATTGGATGACTGACGGTGTTTACTCTATAAATGGACAGACTGTTTGCGGTCCATGTTCTGTGGATGGTTCTCTCGTTTGGTTCGGTAAGGGCTACTATGCTCCAACATACGTAAGTGAGACAGAGGCATACAATATGGTTGACTTCTTCGTCGTAAAGGACGGTTATGTTCGCCTTGGTGTGTCAAAGACTCCAGCAAGACCTCAGGACTCATTCATGGTAACAAACTTCCAGATGATTTACAACGGTGACGTTGACGATAATGCAGAGGTTTATGCTAAGCGAAGCGCTGTTGGTGCTGCATACGATAAGCTTACTGATTTTGTTAACGTTTGTGGAGATGATGAAAGTTTGGCAGGTCCATTCATCAGCCTTGTTGAAACTATTGTAGATGAAGCTTTCGTGGATGCTACGAAGTTGTCAGTTGAGGAGTGTAACACTGCAATCGGTAATCTTACAAGCTTGTATGATTCTTTGGTTGCTGCAAAGAATTCACACGTAGCATTGCGTAGCCTCTATAATACTTGCAAGATTCTTAACGATAAGACAAACTATCCAGGTAAGGCTGATTTCAATACTGTGTTGGATAAGGTTTTTGCACTTATCGATTCAGAGTCAGAAGTAGATGCTGAGACACTTGATACTTTTGCTAATGTGCTCAGCGAACTTCAGTCTGCTCGTATGGCTTACGTAATGAGCCAGAGCAGCCCAGACGGTTCTTACGACTTTACTTTTGCAATCACTTACCCATTCTTCTGCTTGCCAGAGTATGAGCCAACATGGGATGAGGATAACCAGACTTGGGTTCCAAACGAGGCTGTTATGGAGTCTAACTGGAGCAAGTTCGATGACTGTGACGGTACAGACAAGACAACTCACACAGTTACTGAGAACAACGAACAGGTTACTTATGATGTTCCAGCAATCGCAGAAGGTGTAACAATCTCTGGTGATACAAACGTAAAGAACGCATGGTTCTCTGAGAATACAGAAGGCGGTCGTCTTTCAATCTATTGGAACGACAAGTTGACTTGTGCTAAGAAGTGGGACGTTCCTCACGAGGGCTACAACCGTACTTGTCAGGTTGTAACAGGTATTCCAAACGGATATTATAAGCTTAAGGCTTTGGCTCAGACTTGGTCTAACGACTGGAGCGACAACTGTCGTAACCACATCTTCATCCAGTCTGGCGATAACAAGTCAATGTCTGAATACCTTACTCCTGGTGGATGGTGGGGTAATGACATCAACCAGTGGAAAGAGCTCGAGACTCAGATGATTCAGGTAACTAACAATGAGGTTCTCATTGCTGGTGAGGATAACGGTTTCGCAGCATTCACAGGTTTCCGTCTCTACTACTACGGTGAGACTCCAAACTTCAGAAACCTTATCAAGAATGATATCATTGATGTTGAGATAGCTATCGAAGAGTTGCCACTTAATGGTGACAAGGCTGCTGTTCAGGCATTGTACGATAAGATTCCAAACCCAATCAAGACTCCAGAAGAGTTCCAGACTGCTATGGATGCTTTAGCTGAGGCACAGGCTTACCTTAAAGAAGCACAGCGTGTGAACGCAGAGTTTGACAATATCGTCAATACACTCAATGAAACTTATGGTGTTCCTGCATACGAGGGTCTTACAGTAAAGGCTATTGAGGTATCACAGCCAAATGTTGATGGACTTGACTACAAAGGTGAGTTGGAGGTTAAGGCTGCTTACGATGCTTTGAACACTTACCTCAACCTCATCAATGTTCTTGACGATTACGCTAACGAGTCTTCTATTGCAGCTGTAATCGCTGACAACGAGGCTATCCTCAAGGCTAACTATTGCAATGCTGCAAGAGTTCGCGAGCTTCAGACAGCACTTGAGCTTGCTTACCACAAGGTTTATTTCGCTGCCAATGTTAAGGATGCGTCAGAGGCTAAGCCAGCTGATGTAACAGACCTTATCGTCAACGCTGACTTCTCTAACGGTTCTAACGGATGGGATGCAGCTGGTATGTCAGTAGATGGTAACTTCAAGGACGCTGAGTTCTATGACAAGGCATTCAACCTTAACCAGACAATCTACGGTCTCCCTGCAGGATGCTACGTAGTTCAGGTACAGGGCTTCTATCGAAACGGAAACAACTATGCAAATCTGTATAATGAGTTTGTAAACGAAGCTTACTCTGATGTTGAACTTTGGGAAGGCCATAACGTAGAGCTTTACGCTAACAACTCAAGCACATACATGACTTCATTTGCTTCTGAGTACTACACAGAGCGTGGTATGATTAAGCGCTTTGAGTCTTGGGATGGTGGTGAAATGGTTACTAAGGATATGTCTGAGTTTGCGGAAGACGCAATCAACAGCCATCCATGGGATGCTTCATTCGACCTCACTACTTATGACGATATGGGTATCGAGAATGGAACTGTTAAACTCTACTATCCAAACTCAATGGAGGGTGCTATGTGGAGATTCATGCAGAGCCCAAATGCTTACATCAACAAGGTAGCTGTTATGGTAGGCGAGGGTGAGTCACTCTCATTCGGTCTCCGTAAGAGCGTTAAGGTAGGTGCAGACTGGTGTATCTTCGATAACTTCAAGTTGTTCTACCTCGGTACAGAGACTCCTGCTGGTGTAAATGCTGTAAGTGCTTCAACAGAAGCTAAGGATGTATTCTCAGTATCTGGTATCAAGACTAACGGTATGAATAAGGGTATCAACATCGTTAAGATGGCTGATGGCTCAGTAGTTAAGATTGTAAAGTAAGCGATAAGTCCAAAGGCGAGGCACGCCTTGCCTTTGTAACATAATCGTAAATATAAGCAACATTACATGAAAGTGTGATGTTGCTTTTTTTGTTATCTTTGTACTTGTTAATATGCAAACAGAATATTGCATGACGAACTAACTAAATTATTACAAACTAACTTATGAAGAAACTCATAGCATTAATGCTTACATTGGTTGTCGTAGCTAAGGCTTCTGCTGCCGTGGATAACGACCAGCGACTATGGTACGACAAGCCTGCCACACACTGGCTCGAGGCACTTCCTATTGGCAACAGCCGTATGGGAGCAATGGTCTTTGGCGGTACGGATACTGAGGAAATCCAACTGAACGAAGAGACTTTCTGGAGTGGCGGACCTCACAACAACAACAGTACTACATCTATCTATCACCTCAACGAGGTGCGCGACCTTATCTTCAATGGTAAGGAACGTGATGCTGAGAACATCATCAACCGTGAGTTCATAAAGGGTCCTCACGGAATGAAGTACCTCACTCTCGGTAGTCTCAAATTCAACTTCGGCCATAAGGATGTCAAGGACTATGTGCGAGAACTTGACCTCACTCGTGCCGTAACGACGACTTCATACACTTGTGACGGAGTGAAATATACTCGTACTGCATTTGCGTCTCTTGCGGATGGCATTGTTGTTGTCAATATCAAGTCAAGCAAGAAAGGTGCGCTTAACTTCGATATGTCACAGGAGTGCCAGTTACCTAATCAAATCATTGCTCAGGGCTTGACATTGATAAATGCTTCTTATACTTCTTCTTCAAAGAAGTATGTTGTGGGTAAAGAACCTAAGTGTGTATTTGGATGGTTGAATGCAGATATTTGTGGTGCAGACCATGAAGGCATTAAGTCTGCTCTTAAAGCAAAGTGCATTAGTCGTGTGTATAGTGATGGCATTATCTCAACGTCTAATGATAATGACAAGGGCGTTGTTACTGTAAAGAATGCAACTGAGGCTACTGTATATATAGCAGCTGCTACTAACTATGTGAATTATCATGATGTGAGTGGCGATGCAAGCAAGAAGGTTCTTGATGATTTGGTAAATGTTGAGCGATATAAGCTCACTGACCTCATGAAGCGTCACGTAGCCAAGTATCAGGAGCAGTACAATCGTGTTAAGCTTGCTCTTCCATCAGAGGGTGGTAACAAGAACCTCACTACGGTTGAGCGTCTTGACAAGTTCTATGGAAGCAAGGACCAGGGTATGGTGGCTCTTCTCTTCAACTATGGCCGCTATCTCCTTATCTCTTCTTCACAGAAGGGTGGACAACCTGCCAACCTTCAAGGTGTATGGAATGCAAGTCTCAATGCTCCATGGGACTCAAAATATACTATCAACATCAATGCTGAGATGAACTACTGGCCTGCAGAGGTGTGTGGACTCTCCGAGAATGCAGAACCACTCTTCTCCATGATTAAGGACTTGAGCGTGACTGGCGCAGAGACTGCAAAGGTCATGTACGGCTGCCGTGGATGGGTGGCTCACCACAATACAGACCTATGGCGCATAGCAGGTCCGCTTGATGCTGCTGCATGGGGAATGTTCCCTAATGGTGGTGCATGGCTCACCACTCACGTATGGGACCACTTCCTATATACTCTCGACATGGACTTCCTTCGTGAATATTATCCAATTATAAAGGGTGCAGCACAGTTCTACCTTGACTATATGGTGGAGCGTGACGGCGAACTCCTCGTTGTACCTTCAACATCACCAGAGCACGGAGGACGTGGCAAGTCAAGTACCGTGACTGCTGGTTGTACAATGGATAACCAGATTGCACGTGATGCGCTCACTCAGGCTCTCAACGCTGCCAACATACTTGGTGTGGATGCTGACATGCAAAAGGAACTAAGACGTGCCATCGCAAAGCTTCCTAAGATGAAGGTAGGTCAGTATGGACAGTTGCAGGAATGGCGTGAGGATATTGATGACCCTAACGACCAGCATCGTCACATCTCCCACCTCTATGGTCTCTATCCATCCAACCAGATAAACGCATTCACTACGCCTGACCTATGGAAGGCTTCGGGTGTCACACTCAAGCAACGTGGTGATGAAGCTACTGGATGGAGCCTTGGATGGAAGACAAACTTCTGGGCACGAATGCTTGACGGTAATCACGCATATACAATACTCAGTAATATGCTCCGACTGCTTCCTGAGGACCGACAGATGCGTAACTATCCTAACGGACGTACATATCCTAACCTCTTCGATGCTCACCCACCTTTCCAGATTGACGGTAACTTCGGTGCCACTGCCGGTATTGCAGAGATGCTGATGCAGAGTGAACTTGCTGTCCGTACCAACGTGCGTACAGCCATTGGCGGAGAGTTATATACTCCTACAATCTTCCTTCTCCCTGCCCTCCCAGATGCATGGAACGAGGGAAGCATAAAGGGACTCCATGCACGTGGCGGTTACACGGTAGATATGGAGTGGAAGAACGGAAAGCTTGCTTCTGCAACAATAGTACCTACTACATTCACTGGCAAGGTAACTATAAGAACAAAGACACCTCTAAAGGGATATGAACCTGTAAAGGTATATGAATCCCTTGGAGTATATGAATACGAACTACATATAACTAATACAACAAAACTGACAGTATGAATAGAAAACTGATGCTTGCTCTTGCAAGTATGGCAATTGGTGCATCACAAGCACAGAATCCAATCGTACAGACTTGTTTCTCTACCGACCCTGCTCCTATGGTGGCAGGTGATCGCCTATACGTGTTCACGGGACACGATGAGGAGAAGGCGGACTTCTTCTGGATGAACGAGTGGCGATGCTTCTCTACATCCGACATGGTCAACTGGACTGACCATGGTGCTCCACTATCTCAGTGCGACTTTGCATGGGCTGACGACCGTGCATGGGCACCACAGTGCATTGGCCGTGAACAAGTGAACGAGAAGGGTGAGAAGGTAATGAAGTATTACCTTTATATACCAGTACATTCTCGCCTCTCTGGTGGTATGGCTATCGGTGTAGGTGTAGCTGACCGTCCGGAAGGTCCTTACAAGGATGCTCTTGGCAAGCCTCTCTATGAGGATGGCAAGTGGGACCATATCGACCCAACAGTCTTCATTGATGACGATGACCAGGCTTATATATACTGGGGAAATCCTAAGCTATACTCTGCTAAGCTTAACCGTGATATGATAAGCTTTGCCTCTGAAGTAAAGTGTGACACGGATGTAAAGCGTTACACAGAAGGCCCTTGGATATTCAAGCAGCGTCAGGCAACTAAGGAAGAGCTCAAGGCAATGAAGGCTGCCAAGATCAAGCCAAAGGATGCTGCATGGGGCAAGTACTTCATGGTGTATGCCGGTGGCGGTATTCCTGAGTGCATCGCTTACTCAGAGAGCGACTCTCCACAGGGTCCTTGGAAGTATGTCGGTGAGGTAATGCCACAGGACAACAATACCAAGTCATTCACCAATCACAGCGGTACTGTTGTGTTCAAGGGTCATAACTACTTCTTCTACCACACAGGTACTCTCCCAGGCGGTGGCGGCTTCGGTCGCAGTGTAGCCGTTGAAGAGTTCAAGTGGAACGTGGATGGCCGTTTCCCAACCATCAAGATGTCTGAGGGCGTTGAGCCTATCGGTACACTCAATCCATTCAAGCGTGTAGAGGCTGAGACTATTGCATTCAGTAAGGGTCTTCACACTGAGTGGAACAAGAAGAAGGGCGACGTGTTCGTATGTGATGTCCACAATGGCGACTGGCTAAAGGTACGCAACGTGTCACTTGCTGATGCTGGCAACCGCAGTTCTGCCAAGATTACTGTTCGTGCTGCAAGTGCTCTTCAGGGTGGACGCATCGAGGTGCGCCTCGACTCTGTCAAGGGTAAGGTCATCTCTACTATCGACATCAAGCCTACTGGCGGATGGGAAGAGTGGGAAACATTCTCTGCACCTGTTGATGTCAATGCTGCTGCTCAGGCTGCCGGCGACAAGGGAATACTCGACAACGTCTATTTCGTGTTCCGCGGACTCAAAGGTTGCAAGCTCTTCAACTTCGACTGGTGGAAGGTGGACTAAGCAAGATGTTATCGTGCTGGAAAGACAACTAAATACTCACATTATAATCTATACACATTATGAAAAGAAAAGCATTATTTGCTTCTTTGTTACTTTCTGTGTGCTCAGTGAACGCACAGAATCCTTACCTCCCGCTTTGGGAGCACTTGCCAGATGGTGAGCCACGTGTATTCGAGGACCCAGACGCTCCAGGCAAGTACCGTGCTTATATTATCGGTTCACACGATGTAAAGAACACTGACTACTGCGGTCCCGATATCCGCATGTGGTCGGCTCCAGTAGAGGACCTCTCACAGTGGAAGGACGAAGGCCCTATCTTCACTCACTATGTGGATGGTCAGTGGGATACTATGTTTGCACCTGACCTCGTAGAGGTTAAGGACAAGGCAACAGGTAAGAAGACTTACTATCTCTACCCACACTCTCGTGGATGGAGACGTATTCCTATGGTATGTAAGGGCGACAGACCTGACGGTCCTTTCACTCCTATCAACCTCACTCCAGACGGTCGTGCATGCGTTGATGGCAGTATGATTGACTTCGACCCATCAGTATTCATCGAGAACATCACTGACAAGAAGGACAAGGACTTCGACAAGGGCTTCCGTGCATACGTGTTCTACGGATTCCAGCACTCAACAGCTGCTGAGATGGACCAGAACACTATGTACTCTGTACGTCCTGGTACACAGATACACGACTACTTCATCCCTGCATCATCACGCTACGGTGAAGTACGTGACCCAAAGGGTACTGAGTACCCTGCACTCTATAAGGGACAGAACCCTGGTGAGTTCAACTTCTTCGAGGCATCATCTATCCGTCAAGTAGGAAACAAGTATGTCATGGTATTCTCTGGCTACTCAGGTCCTGACTACGGACTCGGCTCTACCAACTCTGCTCTCCGCTATGCTTTCGGCGACAGCCCGCTCGGACCTTGGCGTTCAGGAGGCGTGCTCGTTGACTCTCGTGGCGTGGTGCTCAATGAGGACGGAAGCAAGCTGACGACTACTAACTTTGCACACAACACTCACGGTTCTCTTCAGGAGATTAACGGACAGTGGTACGTATTCTATCACCGTCCGCCACGTGGCTTCGGTAATGCTCGTCAGGCAATGGTTGCTCCAGTCAAGATTACATGGGACAAGAAGCCA
>CAMOVB010000052.1:0-16228 GCA_946626925.1 uncultured Prevotellaceae bacterium | reverse complement strand
GAACATATGGTTCACCTAACAAGAGACACTTGTTTTACACTTTTTTACAGAGCGGTTTCCAACCGTACAGGTCGAATAATTTTGCACACCTACTTATTAATTAATTTTTGTTAATGCCTATTTATGTTCTGAAATTTGATTTTGATGTGAAACTAACATCCATAAAGCCTATTTTGTGAGAAATGTTCTTCTTATTTGTGTGGTTATCCGCAACAAGAAAGGTGGATTCTCTGTTTTTTGTGTGTCATAACAAGTTAATTGAATAAAAAGTGCTAACTTTGTAGCCGAATTGTCGTATCATAAATTAAAATGATTGTTATGAGAGTGTTAAAATGGAAAGTAGAAGGCGGTCGCAGTAAGGTCGAAAGAATACCTTAGTGTGGTTGTTTTGTATGCTTTATATTTTCATTTTGATTCATAACAGATATTCAATTACGAACTAAAACAATACAATATATGAAAGATTTTATCGAAGAACTTACTTGGCGTGGTATGATACACCAGATGATGCCAGGTACTGACGAACTCCTTAAAAAGGAACAGACTACAGCATACTTGGGTATTGACTCAACAGCTGATTCACTTCATATCGGTCACCTCTGTGGTGTGATGATGCTTCGTCACTTCCAGCGTTGTGGACACAAGCCATTGGCACTCGTAGGTGGTGCTACTGGTATGATTGGTGACCCATCAGGTAAGAGTCAGGAGCGTAACCTCCTCGATGAGGAGACATTGAAGCACAATGTGGCTTGCATCAAGGCACAGCTCTCACGTTTCCTTGACTTCGACAGCGATGCTCCTAACCACGCAGAACTCGTGAACAACTATGACTGGATGAAGAATTTCTCATTCCTCGACTTTGCTCGTGAGGTTGGTAAGCACATCACAGTCAACTATATGATGGCTAAGGAGTCTGTTCAGAAGCGTCTTAATGGTGAGGCTCGTGACGGTCTTTCTTTCACAGAGTTTACTTATCAGTTGCTTCAGGGCTATGACTTCCTCTACCTCTATGAGCACAAGGGATGTCGTCTCCAGCTTGGTGGTGCTGACCAGTGGGGTAACATTACTACAGGTTCTGAGCTTATCCGCCGTACTAACGGTGGTGAGTGCTTCGCCCTTACTTGTCCACTCGTGACAAAGAGTGACGGTCGTAAGTTCGGTAAGACAGAGAGCGGTAATGTATGGCTCGACCGTGAGCGTACTTCACCATATCAGTTCTATCAGTTCTGGCTCAATGTGCCAGATGAGGATGCAAAGAAGTACATCAAGATATTCACTTCGCTTGAGAAGGAAGAGGTTGAGGCTATCATCAAGGAACATGATGAAGACCCAGGTCGTCGTGTGCTCCAGAAGCGTCTTGCTGAGGAAGTGACTATCATGGTTCACTCTAAGGAAGACCTTGATATGGCAGTTGAGGCAAGTAATATCCTCTTCGGCAAGTCAACTAAGGAGAGTCTCCTTAAGCTTGACGAGAAGACACTTCTTGATGTTTTTGCAGGTGTTCCACAGTTTGAAGTTGCCAAGGCAGACATCGAAGCTGGTGTCAAGGCTGTTGACCTCTGTGTAGAGAAAGCTGCAATCTTCCCATCAAAGGGTGAGATGCGTAAGCTTACTCAGAATGGTGGCGTAAGCATCAATAAGGAGAAGCTTGAGCAGTTTGACAAGGTTATCACAACTGCTGACCTCCTTGATGGTAAGTACCTCCTCGTTCAGCAGGGAAAGAAGAAGTATAATTTGATTATTTGTAAGTAATAAATAAGTGAAAAGTGAATAGTGAAAAGTGAAACATGAGGATTCATTGTGGAGGCTATGTGTCTAAAGTAAACTTGATAATTCACTTTTTTACTAAAAAACAATAGTGCATTTTGAATATGATGCAACAGACTACTAACGCGGTTAAGGATGATGTTCTTCTTCAGGAAGAGGAACTCATCCTTTTGCGTATAACTGGTGTTGACCGTCCGGGTCTCACAGCTACTATTACAGGTGTGCTTGCCAAGTACGATGTTGATATTCTTGACATCGGTCAGGCTGATATCCACTCCACACTCTCTCTTGGTTTCCTTATCCGTGTGGATGAGGACAATTCAGGTCGTGTGATGAAGGAACTGCTCTTCAAGGCAAGTGAGTTGAATGTGAACATACGTTTCATTCCTATTACACTTGCTGAGTATGAAGACTGGGTAAACCGTCAGGGTAAGGACCGTTATATCCTTACTGTCCTTGGACGTAAGTTGTCAGCCAAGCAGATAGAGGCAGTCAGCCAGCTTATTGCTGAGCAGGATTTGAATATTGATGGTATCAAGCGTCTCTCTGGTCGTGCAAGTATTGAGCATCCAGAGAAGACAAACCGTGCATGTATCCAGTTCTCAGTCCGTGGTACACCTAAGAGTCATGAGGGACTACATCGTGAGTTACTCCGTCTCTCAAGTGAGCTTGAGGTTGACTGTTCTTTCCAGATAGATAATATGTATCGTCGTATGCGTCGTCTCATCTGTTTCGATATGGATTCAACACTTATTCAGACAGAAGTTATCGATGAGCTTGCCCGCAAGCATGGCGTGTATGAACAGGTAGCAGCCATCACGGAGAGTGCCATGCGTGGTGAGATTGACTTCAAGGAGTCGTTCACTCAGCGTTGTAAGCTACTCAAGGGACTTGACGTGAGTGTGATGAAGGATATTGCTGAGAACCTTCCTTTCACGGAGGGTGTTGACCGTCTTATGTATGTACTCAAGAAGTACGGTTACAAGATTGCTATTCTCTCTGGTGGATTCACTTTCTTTGGCGAGTACATTCAGAAGAAGTATGACATCGACTATGTATATGCCAACGAACTTGAGATAGACGATAATGGCAAACTCACTGGTAACTATGTCGGTGAGGTTGTTGATGGAAAGCGTAAGGCTGAGCTTCTCAAGCTCATAGCACAGGTAGAGAAGGTTAATCTCCAGCAGACCATTGCCGTAGGTGATGGTGCCAACGACCTTCCTATGCTCTCTGAGTCTGGTCTTGGTATTGCTTTCCATGCTAAGCCACGTGTTGTTGCCAATGCACAGCAGAGTATCAACACCATCGGTCTAGACGGTGTTCTCTACTTCCTTGGATTCAAGGACTCTTACCTTGATGCACAGGCACAGTAGTTTTTCCCCCGTCAGGGGGAAAACTAATTGATAATTTACAATTGATAATTGATAATTTAGACGCAGCCCCATAGTGGGTGAGTGGCTTTATGACAATCCGACAACACATACTCTCCTTAAGCCATCTTGGCTTACCTATAGTGATTGCGCAGTTGGGAACAATTGCGCAATCATTTGCTGATACCTCTATGATTGGTCAGTACGGTACGTTGGAGTTATCGTCTGCTGGCTTTGTGAATAATGTGTTCAATCTTCTTATCTTCTTTGTTCTCGGACTCTCGTATAGCACTACTCCTGTGGTAGGCTCGCTTTGGGGACAAGGTAGAAAGGACGATGCGCGCAGAGCACTCAACAACAGTCTTGTGGTGAGTACCATCGGAAGTGCAGTTCTGCTGCTGCTCCTTGCTGTTGTCTATCTTAATCTTGATAACCTCGGACAACCTTCTGAACTGATGCCTTACATCCGTCCGTACTTTATAACACTCACATTGTCCGTACCTTTCATTGCTGTCTTCAACTCGTTCAAGCAATATTCGGATGCTACGGGTGATACACGTACACCGATGTGGGTGATGCTCATAAGCAATGTTGTGAATGTGGTGGGTAACTATATCCTTATCTTTGTGTGTGACATGGGACTCCTCGGTGCTGGTATTGCCACTCTTCTTTCACGCATCTTTATGGCTGTGTGGATGTGGCTCAAGGTAGGTATAGGCAGAGGATATGACGTTAAAGGTATAAAGTACCTTGCACGTAAGGGATTGCCGATATCCGTTCAGTTGTGTCTTGAGGCAGGCAGTTTCAATGTGTGTGCCTTGTTCATGGGTTGGATAGGTGCTAATGCATTGGCTGCTCATCAGGTGATGTGCGTTGTCGGTTCATTATGCTTCATGGTATATTATGGTATAGGCGCAGCCGCTGCTGTTCGTATCTCCCATTATCGTGGACTGAAGGATATGAATGGTGTACGTGAGACTGCATATGTGGCGTTGGGTATGACGGCAGTCATCGGAGTGGTAGTAACCATTTCGGTTCTTGTTTTCCATGGTCTTTTGTTCTCTGTTTTCACCACCAGTCAGGAGGTCATTGCCATTCTTGTGTCCATGCTTCCTGCCTTTGCAGCTTACCAGATTGGTGACCTTGCACAGACGGTCTTTGCCAACTGTCTTCGTGCCGTTGAGGATGTAAAGTCAATGATGCTTAGTGCCTTTGTTGCATACATCATTGTCAGCATTCCATGTTCCTACATCTTTGCTTTCCCTCTCGGCATGGGTGCTGCGGGAATATGGTGGGGCTTCCCATTCGGATTGAGTGTAGCTGCCATACTTTACTATTGGCGTTTCACTCGCTATTCATTAAAGGAATGTTGATTTATTATAAACGAAAATTTATAAGATTGAAGAAAATTTGGATTCAACACAGAGAGCACAGAGAGCACGGAGAAATTTAAAATTCAGAATTCAGAATTCAAAATGAGAGTACTTGCATGTTAATTGTAAATTGTTAATTTGTCAAATCTCTGAGTTCTCTGTGCTCTCTGTGTTTAATAGAAAGCCATAATTTCATCATTAAATGTTACATCTCCATAAATGTTTAGTTGAATAATTTGCTGAAATGTGATTCCAAAACGTGCTTGTAGCATTGTGATTATTTGTTAGTTATAGATAGAGTGAATTTTTGATGAACTTTTTTGCTCTTGTTTGTCCCTTCTGTTTTAACGTAAACCTCTAAATTTGCAGAGCGAAAAGAAAAAGTTCAAGAATTAACATCTATATTATTTGATTATATGAAAATGAATCTACGTAAACTATTAGTTTTATCAGCTGCCATCTTTGGTATTGGTGGTAATGCTGATGTGTTTGCCGTGAATGACGAATCGGTCACTGATGAGCGAATGGCGAACCTAATTTACAATCCTAATTTCTCGCTTGTTAAGCCAAATACTTATAGTGAGTTGATTGGTTGGAAGGTTTATGACGCCAATGTGTCTGCCCCACGCACTGGTGGAATGAATGCTTCATGTGCTACTGCTGATCCGACTTGGACTAAGTTCAACAATGCCAAGGGTTCTGTCAACCTCGATGGTGAAGAGAACAGATTCAGTACTGCTGCAATGTTTAAGTTCCCTGAGACACCAAACAAGTTCTGTTCTTCAAGTTCAAGATACGTATATGGAGATGTCGATATGGACGATACGGGTGCTTTATGGCTTTCTTCGAACAGCTGTTTTGAATTTAGTGCACAACTTGGCTACCTCAATGAAAATGAGAAAGGCTCTGTTACATTTGAGATTGTGAAATGTGATGGTCAAGTAGTCAAGAGTCAAGTAGTCAAGACATTTACATACACACCTACCGTTTGTGTTTCAGATACAACAAAGACTCCTGAGGTAATACGTTTCAGTTTCTTAACAGATTGTTTTAACACAGAGTATTATGGCCAACATAATTATATGATGCAATACAAGATTGTCGTAAGAAACACTATTCCTGGCGACCATTGGACTTTGGTTATGTCTAATCTGGAATTGTGTGAAATAAAGCCACAAAACCTTATCTACAATCCTAACTTCTCGCTTGTAAGGGAAAATAGTTACTGTGAATTGACGGGATGGGAGGTTTATGACCCATCTGTTTCTAACCCACGTACGGGTGGAATGGGGGCAACAAGTGCAACGTCTGACCGAATGTGGACAAAGTTCAATAACGCTAAGGGGTCTGTCAATCTCGATGGTGAAGAGAATACGTTCAGTACAGCTGCGAGGTTCATGTTCCCAGAGTCCCCAAATAGTTTCTGTTCTTCAAGTTCTCAATATGTTTATGGAAATTCAACTGGATATGAATTGATGCTTGAACCAAACCAGCTTTATAGATTCTATGCAGAGTTGGGCTACGAGAATGAGGGTGAGAAAGGCTCTGTCATATTTGAGATAGTAAACAATAAAACTGGTCACAAAGTTTTATCGAAAATCATTGAGTCACAAGTTTGTGTTACAGACACTACTCAACTACCACAAATTTTTCTTACTTATTTCAAAACGGACGACGCTTCAGCCAACGAGTCTTATAAGTTGGTAGTTAGGAACTCTAATCCAAATGACTACTGGACTTTGGTGATGTCTAATCTTGCCTTGCGAAAATGGTATGATTTTACAACTGTAGGCGAACTCATTGAAAGCCTCACAAATGAATTAGGTAATTCAAGTGCTCTTCTCAGGAGTGAAATGAACAGGGATGTTGAGTCTGCCCTCCGTGCTGCACAGCATATTGCCGAGAATGTTGATAAGAATGACGAGAGTGCTATTATGGCTGCCCTTGATATGCTTAAGGATAAAAATAGAGCAGCTGCTGCATCGATAAAGATATATGATGGAATCGATGAGTTCTTCCAGAAGGCTTGCAATCTTGATGCTGACGGTAAGGCAGCTTTCGATAGTAGTGTAGCTGATGTTAAGACAAAATGGACAAACGGTGAGATTACTGACGGTGTTGAAGAGCTTGCAACTGTTAAGAGTAAATATGTCTATGCCATCAAGCAACAGACTACTGCTGGTGCTGTCATGACAGAAGCTATCTCTAACTGGGATTGTACAAGTGGATATTTAAAGAACCAATTCTCTTGGACAGATAGAGCCAATGCCATCGTTAAGGACTGGAAGATTTATGACGAAAATGATGTTGAGATTACATATGACGGTAACCGCCCAATCTCGGAATATTTCCATGTAAATACATGGTCAAATGATACGGAGACAGGTATCGATGGTGGCTCTCCTATGAACATTCCATTCGCTGAGTTCTGGACAGATGAAAGTATAAACTACCTCAGTCAGCATCACATCAAGATTGCTCATACAGTTGAGCATGGTTACAAGCCAGGTCGTTACACTCTTGGTTTCATGGCACGTCTTACCCCACTTGAACAGTCTGACAATAACATCACTGGCTACAAGTTTATTGCAAACGGTTTGGAGAGTAGGTCTCATTTCTCACTTTCTACAAGTGGTGTATTGTATGCATTCGATGAGGTTGACTTCGTTGTTGATGAACGTGGAACAATAGACTTTGGTTATGACCTTGACCATCCTAACTTCAACGGAATCGCATTCAAGATGCTCAATCTTACTTATAGGGGTGATACCTCAACTCCTGAGAATATAAATGATAGTGTAAATGTTGATATCGCTGAGGTTAATAAAGAAGAGTCAGAGAACACAACTACTCCAGTGGCTTCTCAGACTGAGGAAGGTGAACCATACTATGTGTATGAGCCAGAGGATGCAACAAAGAATCAGACTATATCATTCAATATCCCTGTTGAGGTCGTTGTGGCAGGTACTAAGGATTATGTAGTCATTGTTCTTGTACCAGCGGATGAGGCAAAGGCAAGACCTACTTATCTTACGTTCGAGTTGAAGGGCGTTCCTCATAAGTTATACGACCGTCCATCTGCTCCTGCTGACAACGTGACAAATGTACTCGGTTCTTACCTCTACTCAGGAGAGAAGGAAGAGAGACTCGTATATGAGTTTACATCAGATGTAGATTTCAAGTCGGCTTCAATAAACATTTCTACGGATAATCCAAAGGACGGTAATACGAATTACACAAGTGCCATTGGTCTCAAGCAGATATCATTTGCTGCAGAAACAGATAATTCTACTGCTATTGAGACTGTTGCCAGTGAGCAGACTGATGTCATACCAGTAGGTATATATAATGCGTCAGGTGTCAAGGTTTCTTCATTCCAGAAGGGAGTCAATATCGTTCGATTCTCTGATGGTTCTGTAAGAAAGGTTCAATATTGATTTGTCCTTATACTTTCTGATAGGTGCGCCACGACAACTTGTTGTGGCGCACCATGTTTTTCTTGTGTATGGTTATTACATGTATCCGATATTGTTAGAATGAAATTTTGAATTTTGTTTGTTCTTTTATATGGAAACCTCTATATTTGTGGTGTGAAAAAGCTTTGTGTCGTCATACTGACTCTTCTGGCCTTGTTTGCCTGTACAAGCAATACTGAATTTGAGAAAAATCTCGACAAGGTTGCGAGCATCATCGAAAGTGATGCCGATTCTGCGTGCGCGCTTCTGAAAGAGTCTGAGGACGAGTTGGAAGATATGCCAGATGAACTCCGTATGAGGTACTATCTTCTTTATGCTGATGTGCAGAATAAGTTGGATGGACAGCTGCCTTCGGATAGTCTTTTTCGTGAAGTCGTCGAATACTATGATAAGAATGGAAGTTCAAATGAACAGGTAAAAGCTTACTATTTGATGGGTTGTATCTATCGTGACTTGAATGAAGCACCTGTTGCCCTTCAATGTTACTATGATGCAATAGACAAGGCAGATACGTTGAGTGCGGATTGTGACTACCTTACGCTGATGAGTGTGTGGGGACAGGTTGCCGTGGTACTTTACTATCAGCACTTACCAGAGCAACAACTTGGGGCGTGGGAAAACTATAGCCGATGTGCAAAGAAACTGAATGATACATACGAGTACATACGAGGCATAGACCTTTCAACCATGGCTTACAGTCAGATGGGTGATACAGCCACAGTGGTAAGGATGACGCACGAACTCTTTAATATGTATCGCGACAATGGGTATGAACAAGAGGCTTATGGTGTTTATCCTCCTCTTATTGATATCCTCCTTGCACAAGGCAAGTATGCTGAGGCTCGCCGATATATGGATGCCTACGAGTGCGAGTCGGGTATGTTCCGTGATGGCGAGATTATTGTGCCTGGCCGTCAGTTGTATTATCATAGCAAGGGTATCTATTATTGTGGAGTGAACAAACTGGATTCGGCAGAGATGTATTATCGTAAGCTTCTTACATATCCTGAATGTGAGTACTATGCTTGCAAGGGACTTGCAGAGGTGTATTGCGAACGACGCATCGTCGATTCTGTTGTGGAGTTTACACGTCGTCAGGAGATTGCGCTTGATGAACGTCTGTCACAGAACCAGATTGATGCGGCGCAACAGGCAACGTCGATGTATGACTACTCACGTATGCAGCGTCTTGCGGACGAGAAGCGTGCAGAGGCAAAGCTCAATGCCTTGTTGCTTGTTTTTGCCGTGTTCATCTTTTTTGTTGTTGTGGTGGCTTTGTTCTATCTTCACAAGAAGTATGCGGCGCATAAGGAAGAGGAATTGGAGACACTCAACGATACGTATGAGAAAACCAAAAAAGAGTATGTGCATGCCGTTGAGAACCTTACCGAGCAGAAGGAGGAATATGAGCAGTTTAAGAAAGAGAAGATGACTGAGGTGGCAGATCTCAAGTCGAAGTATAACGACCTCAAGTTGAAGGACGATGAGGCTTCGCTTCTCAACACACCAATCATCATGGGTGTTCGCGATATTCTTAAACCGTTCAGTAGTAAACGATGCTTGACGAATAACGATTTGGACGAACTTTTGCTTGTCGTTCGTCAGTATCTGCCACACTTCTATATGGAGATTACTAAGGATGATATTCTCTCAGACCGTGAACTTGTTGTGTGTATATTACTTCGTCTCAAATTCTCTATAAAGGAATTGGGTGTGCTTCTCGATACATCTGCTTCCAGTATTTCTAATACAAAGAAACGTGCTTGTGAGAAGCTTTTTGGTGATAGTCGGGTAAATAGTTTTGTACAGAGACTCATAAATATAGGTGTGGATGACTATTCACCTGTAGAAACCGAATCATAGTTTCCTTGTATGGTAAAAAGGTTAAAACTTGTGTGTGGGAAAATATAGAACGTTCGAACAGCGTTTGAGCAGTGGTTGAACACTGTTCAAACGCTGTTCGGTTTTTAGTACAAGAAGCCGAAAGCCCAAAGCGGAATCTTGTTGCCATTAGCATATTCGGTGTCATCCGCAGCGATGAATGAATCGGGAACATTGGCAAGCTGCTTGCCGTCCTTGCTCTTGCCTCCAATCTCTATTGTGTATTTCTTATCAACGATGAGGTCACCAGCCTTTGTATATTCCACCTTGTGCTGATATGACAACTGATTGACGACAAATGTCTCACGAACCGTTCCGATGTTTCCTCCTGTAAGCGACAGGACGTCGATGATATTCGGATTCTCAAGATAAATCTTGTCTGGCTTCTGCATCTTCTTTACTGAGTCTTCGCCTGAATATAGGAGATTTAGCAGTCTTGAACGGTGAAGAAGCTGTAGGTATGAGAGTAGGGTGGTACGTGCAATCTCGGCAGCAGCCGAAATCTTGGTCATATCTACTTGTAGCGGTACTTTTGATGCAAGAATTGTCAGCAGACTCTTGATTTTACGGATGTTACTTACATCCACTCCACATAGTTGCGGTAATTCTATTTCAAGAATGAAATTGATGACATTCTCTATACGTAGAGGATATTCTGTTTCACCTTCAAGTACGAAAGGGTAATATCCTTGTCGCAGATAAGCTTCAAAGTGAGTCATAGGGCGGAACTTCTTGTTGATTTTGTCGCAGAATGTTGATGGAGACTTCAGTAGTTCTTCAAGGGTGACGGAAGGAAGTCTGATGCCATGAACCATTGCAAGATATTCACGGTATGACAATCCCTGCATTTCGTATGGAACACAGCGGCGTGAGAGGTCTGCATCTGCATTGAGGATATCTAAAAGTGAACTACCACTAATTACTACCTTCAAGTCAGGATAGCTATCGTATATCTCTTTAATCTCATTGCTCCATCCTGGATATTTATGTACTTCGTCTATGAACAGATGTTGTCCTCCTTGCAAGTGAAATTTCTCTACGAACTCAAGGAGTGTGTGACGTGTGAAGTAATTGCTGTCAAGGCTGACATACAGCATTGTCTTGTAGTCAATGTTGTTCAACTTAAGATATTGCAACATCAGTGTTGTCTTACCCACACCACGTGCACCACGGATAGAGATAAGACGACAGTTCCAGTTGATGTTTTTGATGATGTCACGTACATAGTCCGTCTTTGTTACTGTGATAAGACGACGGCATCTGTTGATTAGAGTTTCCATAAGTCTCTATTTTTCTGTTACCTTTTGGGTGCAAAGATATGAAAAATGTTTTATGCGTCAAACGATTTTATGTAAAAATCGTTTGATAGACGAAACGATTTTGTGTGAAAAGTGTTTTACGTGTCAAACGATTTTGACTAAAAATCGTTTGATGGGTGAAACGATTTTGGTGTTTTCCCTCCTTTTGAGGCTTGTCTTTTGTTGAAAAATGATGGTGTTTGGCATGGCTGTCGTTTGCATGTTCCGCAATTATGTATGTAATTCTTCCGCAACACGCTTCAGTTTGTTGCGTAATATAGAAAAGTCCGAGCCTTACGGAAAAGCTTCGGACTGGAAACTGCTTATTTGTAGAGGATTATGTGGTTGTGCTTTTGCTGTGCTTGTGTGTGTAGAATGAATGAAGAAATAAAATCCAGCCATTCCTTTGTTCTTTGATATAAAAGGTTTACCTTTGCAGCCAAAGGAGAATTAAGATATGAATGCAATATCAATGAATAGTTTATGGAGTTATTTACAGGGATTGTCATTGACTGCAAATAACCGTAAGTGGCTGGCAGAGCGATTGGTGGAATCTTTGTCAGAAGTTGATTCCGTGAAAGAAACGGAAACAAAGGTAAAAACACTTGTATTTCCAAAGATACCAAAGGATTACAAACCTTCTCCTGAAGTTTTGGCTATGTCATGTGGTTCTCTGCCAAAAGATTTTGATGCAGATAAGGAAGTTGTTCATTTATGAAAAATATATTATCGTGAACTACTAATAATTGTTTTACAAGATTTTGTATGAATGACGTTTTAACCACGAATTACACAAATTTTCATGAAATTGTAGTTTGTAGCGGTTCTCATTACACGAAGAATTGTTCATGCAATTACAAATAATACAAATCTTTTAAGCCTATTAATCATATAGTAGGAATCTGTGTAATTCGCATATAATATAGCACGAGTTATATTATTGTGATATCGCAAATAAGATGACTTATACTTTGTACACATTGTAATTTGTTGTTATAACGTCATCCATACGAATTCTTGTAGAACTAATTATATAATAATTGAAAGTTGAAATTTTATTTTTGGATACCAGTCAAGATTCCATTGTCAAAATACAAATAACTTCCCCAATATACCCATTGTTCATGGACAAGTCCTTTTACTATTGTTGTGTTAATATAATTAGGTTCTCCCCATGCATCAATACACATCTTTTTTGTCATGTTTAGGCATACTTGTCCTTCACAAATTAATTTACCATATTTGTTTCCGTATTTCTCTATGATTTGTTTGTTTCGTTTAGCACGAGCTTGCTCTTCTAAACGTAATCTTTCTTCTTCAACTCTTTGTTTTTCTTCTGCAGAGCGTTTTCTTTCAGCTATGATATTGTCATAATCCTGTTCCAAGATAAATCTATTACGAGAGATTCTGTCTTCAGGAAAAAAGCCACTACGTTTTTCCACAAAAACATTGAATGGTATTTTAACTTTTGTACCATCTTTATCCAACAATAAAAAAGGATGAATAAATCTATAGTCTTTTGAGTGTACAAATGTTACGTCATAACACTTCCATTTTTCTTCTTTTTTTATATTGACTTGTGAACCTGTATTAATATCTACAAGATTATCTATATTTGTAGTTGATACCACATTCTGATTTTTGTACATTTTTTGCATCTTCTCAAAATATGGCACTAAAAAAAACTCACAGTTTATCACATCATTCCGGCAAATCCAATAAAGTTCTTCTCCAGAAGTCTCGTTTTTTAATGTGAACCGTAAATAATAGTTCTGTTCGTCTCCCCAATCTTCCAATGCTACGAAATGTTCTTTTGAGGCATATTTTGCTATTTCGATGTTTAAGATTGTGAAGTATGTGTTCTGAATGGAATCGTATGGCGTGTAAATGCTATGGTTAGTGTTGTTTTCGGTGGCTTTATATATAGAAGTGGCTATTTCATAACTTTTCTCATATTTTTCTTTCAGTCTTTCATATGAAGCCAGCGCATTACCCTTCAGTTTTTTTACGTCGCCAAAAATCTTAGCTTCAGCAGATTGATCATATGGTACGTGTTTTTTTACAAATTTGCGAGGTGATTTGTGAAACAAATCGTAAAATTCGTTACTTATGTCATAAGGTGATTTTCCTTGTTTGTATTTATTTGATATTGGGAGACAATACAATTTGTATCCAATGTATTTTTTATATTGAACAGGAAATCTTTGGCGTTCTATATTTGAAAGACTATCAAAAGGCTCTGGTTTTGTAACTATTTTTTCCTGAACATCATCATTTAATATGGTGATTTGTCCTTTTGCAATGTTACACCACAAGCAAAAGGAAATTGTCAGCAATATAAAATTCTTCATATAATTCCTGCAATTAAAATATTAATGATTTTTTAGATAAATTGTTTACAAAGATATGTGTTTTCAAGGCCGCTTCTAATGGAATATGCTCTTCCGAATTATATTTAATTTTATATAGGTCTTTGGAGCATCTTTTTAAGAGTTGTTTGTAATATGGTTTGTTGTATAATTGTTTACATCTAAAAAACAAAATCTACTCGAAATCATCCGAAACAAAAATTAGAAGTTCCTTAAAATCGGTTCAAAGTTAATAATTAAATGTTAAACAACTAGTAATATTAACCACAAAATTGTCATATATCTGTGTTTATTTTTTTCTTTTTATACTGTTTGAACGGTATTATCCACAGTCATTTAAAATTAATTTGCGTTGCTTAATGGGTTGTGTGATAATCACGTATTAACAAGTAGCTTCATAACTTCTTGCTTCTTTGAATGTATAACTTCAGCAAATGCTAAAATTGGATTATATTGTCTGTTAATTTCAAAGAAAAGCGTGACGTGTAGGTCTTAATTCTTAACTCATAATTCATAACTCATAACTCTCGTTACCCTCTTTTTCCCTTGAAGAAATCCTTCATCATTGTTGAAGCTTCTTCTTCCATCACTCCGCTGACTACTATGGTTTTGGGGTGTAGGGCATTAGGGGCAAGGCGCATAAAGCCACGCTTCTCGTCACTTGCACCGTAAACCAGTTTGCCAAGTTGACTCCATCCTATGGCTCCAGCACACATCACGCAAGGCTCTACAGTTACGTATAGCGCACACTTGTCGAGGTATTTGCCGCCAAGGTATTCGGCAGCAGCTGTTATAGCTTGCATCTCAGCATGGGCAGTCACATCGTGGAGAGTCTCCGTGAGATTGTGTCCTCTGCCGATGATTACTCCGTTTGCCACTACCACTGCACCTATTGGTATTTCGTCCTGTGCCAAAGCTTTCTGTGCTTCGAGCATTGCCTCACGCATGTATTTCTCGTCTTCTGTCATAATCTATCGTTTATTTTCTGTGCAAAAGTATATGTTTTTTGTCTTTGTCCAAATGCTTTTGCCAACTTTTTTACTTTGTATTATAATACCGTATTGCATAATACGCTACACATTGTACATTTTTTTCTTGTTTTCGCTTGCTTAATAATGCGAAAAACTCTATATTTGTGCTGTGAAAAAGATACTACTTAGCATATTCCTGAGCTTTGCCTTTTATGCCTGTACAAATAATCAGCATTTAGAGGATGAATTAGACAAGGTTGCCAGTATCATGGATAGTGATGCTGACTCTGCTTTCGTGATTCTTGACAGCATGTCGAACGATGTCGATGACATGACGGAACGTCTCCGCATGCGTTATTATGTCCTTCTTGCCGATGCACAGAACAAGACGGACAGACAGATGCCGTCCGACAGTATCTTCCATCGTGTTGTTGATTATTATGATCAGAACGGTACTGCCAACGAGCAGTTGAAAGCTCACTATCTTCTTGGATGTATTTATCGTGACTTGCGTGAAGCGCCTATCGCACTACAGTGTTACTATGATGCGATAGCCAAGGCTGATACGCTCAGCAGCGACTGCGACTACCGTACTCTCATGAGTACGTGGGGACAGATGGCGCAGCTGCTTTTCTATCAGCATCTGCCAGAACAACAGTTGGCTGCTTTCAATAACTACAGCCGTTGTGCCGAGAAGTTGGGCGACACGTATGAATATATAAGGGGCATAGACCTTTCTACCAATGCTTACGGACAGATGGGTGACACCGCCACGGTGGCACGTATGACCCACGAGCTTTTCAAAATGTATATGGACAACGGCTATGAGGAGGCTGCTTACAGTGTCTATCCTCCGCTCATAGAGTTGTTGGTGCTTCAAGGCAAGTATGATGAGGCACGTAAGTATATGGATGACTATGAGAACAAGTCTGGACTTTTCTCCAATGGCGAGCTTATAGTGCCAGAACGTGAGATGTACTACTATTTCAAGGGTATGTATTATTGCGGTTTGCATAAGCTTGACTCTGCAGAGATGTACTTACGTAAACTCCTTGTTGATGGCGAGAGTAAGTACTATGGATACAAGGGACTGGCACAGGTCTATTGCGAAAGACACAATGCAGATTCTGTTATAGAGATGACCCAGCGTCAGGAGATGGCACTTGACACTCTGCTTTCCATCATGCAGATGAACGCTGCACAGCAGGCATCGTCAATGTATGACTATTCGCGTATGCAACGATTGGCTGAGGAAAACCGTGCCGAGGCTAAGTTCAATGCACTTCTTCTTACGTTCGCAGTCTTCGTGTTTATAGTCATTTTCGTTGTGCTATACTACGTTCACAAACGCTATGTAGAACATAAGGAAAAAGAACTTGAAACTCTCAACGTCACATACGAGAAGACCAAGACCGAGTATGTACATGCCGTGGAGAACCTCACCGAGCAGAAGGAAGAGTATGAGCAGTTCAAGAAAGAGAAGCTGACGGAGGTGGCAGACCTCAAGTCGAAGTACAATGACCTCAAGGCAAAGGATGATGAGGCTTCGCTTCTCAACACACCTTTTATTATAGGTGTTCGTGACATACTCAAACCGCTCAGTCCTAAGCCTTGCATGACAAATGCTGACATAGAGGAACTCCTGCTTGTGGTACGCCAGTATCTTCCACACTTCTATATGGAGATAACAAAGGATGATTGCTTGTCGCAACAGGAACTT